>NZ_JBSFTE010000016.1:0-167919 GCF_053590565.1 Micromonospora sp. NPDC003197
GTCGCCGGATTCGTCGGCGCACTCGGTTTCGGCGGGGCGATCGCCAGTGAACTGCTCGACGCCCGTTCGCCGGGGATGATCGCCGTGGCGGCCGCCGTCGGCATCATCGTCGCGATTCCCACCGGCTGGCTGACGGTACGACTCGCCCGCGCCGCCCGCAACATGCGTACCGACGCCACCCCCACCCGAGAGCACCTGGTCGGCTCGCTCGGTGTCGTGGTGACCCCGATCCCGGCCGGCGGCTACGGCGAAGTCCGAGTACGCATCAGCGGCCAGCCGGTCAAGCTCAACGCCAAGGCTGACGAACCAATCTCGACCGGCACCCAGGTCTTCGTCATCGAAGCCCTCAGCGACACCAGCGTCCTGGTCGAGGCAACCCCTCAGGTCGGATAAGGAGCTACATGCCACTGCTCGTCGCTATCGGCGGGGCGGTACTGCTCGCCATAGTCCTCGTTCTCTTCGTACTCTCCCGGATCAAGGTCGCCGGCCCCAACCAGGCCTTCATCGTCACCGGCCGCAAGGGCCGTACCACCCAGACCGCCGACGGCGGCCGGCTGACCGACACATCCGGCCAGAAGGTCGTGCTCGGTGCCTCGGTCTTCGTGCTGCCGATCGTGCAGAAGTTGCAGTCCCTCGACCTCTCCAGCCGGCGCATCGACGTCGGCATCAAGGGCGCGGTGAGCAAGCAGGGCATCCGGGCCGAGCTGCACGGTGTGGCGATCGTCAAGGTCGGCGGCACCGAGGACGCGATCCGGGCCGCCGCCCAGCGGTTCCTCAACCAGCAGGACGAGATCGAGGACTTCACCCGGGAGGTGCTGGCCGGTGCACTCCGCTCGATCGTCGGCCGGCTGACCATCGAGGAGATCATCCGGGACCGGGCCGCCTTCGCCAGCGCGGTCGCCGAGGAAGCCGAGCACTCGATGACCAACCAGGGGCTGGTGCTCGACACGTTCCAGTTGCAGGACATCCTCGCCGAGGGTTCCTACCTCCAGGACCTGGGCCGGCCGGAGGCCGCCCGGGTGCTCAAGGACGCGGCCATCGCCGAGGCTCGGGCTCGGCAGGCCGCCGAGCAGGAGCGGCTGCTCGCCGAGGAGGCGATCGCCGAGGCGAACCGGAACCTGGCACTCAAGCAGGCGGCGATCGCCGCCGAAATCGACGCGGCCAAGGCCAAGTCGGCGGCGGCCGGGCCGCTCGCCCAGGCCGAACGGGACCAGGCGATCCTCTCCGAGCAGCAGAAGGTGGCCGAGCGCAACGCCGAACTCAAGCAGCGCCAGCTCGACACCGAGGTCCGCAAGCCGGCCGACGCCGCCCGATACAAGGTCGAGCAGGAGGCGGAGGCGTCCCGCAACGCGGCCGTCCTGGAGGCGGACGCGAAGCGGCAGGCCACCATCGCCGCCGCGCAGGCCTCCGCCGAGCAGGCCCGACTGACTGGTGAAGGTGAGCGGGCCCGCCGGGCCGCGCTGGCCGAGGCGAACGCGATCGAGGGTGCCAAGGAAGGTGAGGCGGAGCAGCGGCGGCGTACCGCCATCGCCGACGCCATCGAACGGGAAGGCCAGGCGGAGGCAGCGGCGATCCTGGCCAAGGGACAGGCCGAGGCCGAGGCGATGGCCCGCAAGGCCGAGGCATTTGCGGAGTACGGCGAGGCCGCCGTACTCGACCTGCTGGTGAAGGTGCTGCCGCAGGTGGTCGAGGCGGCCAGCGCCCCGATGAGCAGCATCGACAAGATGACCGTCATCTCCACCGACGGTGCCTCCTCGCTGACCAAGTCGGTGGCCAGCAATGTGGCGCAGGGGCTCCAGTTGGGCACCGACCTGACCGGCATCGACCTGTCCGGGCTCCTCGCGAAACTGGCTTCCGGCGGCATCGGTGGGGCGAACGGCCCCGCCGAGGCTGGCAAGGTCATCGACGGCCGATAGGCGGCCACCCAGGTACGACCAGCGACCGGCCGGATCCGTTTGGATCCGGCCGGTTCCGTTGTTCGGACCAGCTCCGGCGCACGTTTCCGGACAATTCTTATACGCCCAGTTGGCGGTGATCATTCCCCTTTTAAAGTCGCCTTATACGACTTTTCGACAAGCTCACCTGTCAAGGCGCTAGCGTCAATGCGACAGTTGCCACCCGAGCCCGATAATGACCGGTAGCCTTCACTGCATTCGCCGACGGAAACCCAGGAAGTTCCCAGTCCACACACGGGTTCACGGCGGGAATATCCTCCAGCGGAGCAGCAAAGGGGCGGGCGACTGCAATGGACCGGCCGGAAAATGTCATCTGGGACACTACCTATGCCTGCCCACTCCGCTGCATCCACTGCTATTCGGAATCGGGTCGCCGAGCCTCCCAACAATTGAATCGCGACGCCCTTTTCCAAATAACCGACGCAATCATCTCCCTGCGGCCCCGGTCGGTTGCGCTCGCCGGCGGCGAGCCACTTCTGGTGCGGGAAGTATTCGAGATCGCCGCACGACTGACGCAGGCCGGAATCGCAGCGATTCTCTACACCAGCGGTTGGTCCCTGCGACCGGATCTGGCCGACCGGATCATGAGCGTCTTCCACCAGGTCGTGGTCAGTGTCGACGGCGCCACCCCGGAGGTGCACGACCGTATCCGGCAGCGCAACGGCTCGTTCGACCGCGCCATGAGTGCGCTCGACCTCCTCGACGCGGCTACCGTACGCAGCCGCGAATCCGGCCGCCAGCCGGCCCGCCTCAGCGTCGAGTACGTCGTCACCCGAAGCAACCTGCACCAACTGGAACAGGTCTGCACCGACATCGCGCCCCGATTCCCGAGTCTGCGTTTCCTCTCCTTCGGTGCCGTCGTACCGAGCGGACTGGCCAGCCGGATCAGCTTCACCGATCAGGAACTGCTCACCGACGCTGAGGCCGATGTGGTCGGCAGCCGGGACCGGATGGCTCGTCTCCAGTCCCTCGCCCCGGCCACCGTGCGGGTTTCCACGAGCGACAACCGGAATCTGCAGATGCGCCCCGACCAGATCAGCCGTGGCGACTTCGCCTCGCTGCTCCAGATCGAGCCGGACGGGGCGGTACGGGCAATGCCGATCTACGAGGGAACGGTCGGCAACCTGCGTACCGAACCGGCGGAACTGCTCTGGAAACGAGCCGTCGCCCGCTGGCACGACCCGTTCGTACAGCAGACCCTCGCGGCGGTGCACAGCATGGCCGACTGGGCCGAGGCGACCCGCCGCATCGACCTCCGCTTCGGTTCGGCCGCTGTCCGCGCCCGCATCGACCGTCGGCCCGAACTCTGACAACCGCGAAATCTCGGGGGAAACCGAATGGACAGCATGCACGCCACCAGGAGCCGTGCCGGCTCCGCCAGACTCCTCGTCAACTGTGTGCGGTCGGTGCTCGCCGGCGGGGACCCGGCAAGGTGGTCGGTGGAGGAATCCGACGACTGGTGTCATGTACGGCCGGTCGACCAGCGCCTCCCGGCGCAGGGATGGAAGTTGCACGTCTCCGCCACCCCGCTGTCGGCACCCCTGGTCCTGGACCGGGTGGCGCGGGTCCTCGTACGCCGACAGTGCCAGTTCAAGTTCGCCCCGACGATCGAGCGGGTGCGGGAGTTGGGTTCCCGGGAGGTGGACCGTGGGTCCGGCGGAAAGTTCCTGACCGTCTATCCCGAGCTCCTTGAGAACGAGTTGGTCGCCCTCGCCGACGAACTGCACCAGGCCACCCTCGGCCTACCCGGGCCGGCGATCCTCTCCGACCGGCGCTATCGACCGGGCAGCCTGGTGCACTACCGGTACGGCGTCTACGGCGGCGTGCGCATGCTCGGCAACGACGGCTCCTACGAGGCGATGTTGGTGACACCGGACGGAAGCATTGTCCCTGACCAACGAAAGGCGTGGTTCACCCCGCCGACATGGGCGCCACGGGACCCCTTCACTGACTCCCCGGCCGCACCGACCAGGGCAGCAGCGCCGACCTCCGTACTGCTCGACAAACGTTACGTGGTGGACGAGGTGATCCGGCACGGCTTCCCGGGCAGCGTGTACCGGGCCACCGACAAGACCACCGACCAGGCCGTCGTCATCAAACAGGCCCGTCCGTACGCCTCCGCCGACGAGTGCGGACTGGACATCCGCGACCGACGCCGGCACGAGGCCCGGATGCTCCACCAGTTTGGCTCCACCGGTTTCACCCCCCAACTGATCGGCTTCTTCGAACAGCAGGGTGATCTCTTCCTCGTCCAGGAGGCACTCCCCGGAAGCACCCTCCGGCAGTGGGTGGTGACCAACCTGGTGGCCGAGGCGGACAACGGCCCGTGGGGGCTGCCGCTGCCAGCGGCGCTCCGGGTCGCCCGGTGGCTGGTGGAGATCGTCCAACAGGTGCACGACCAGGACTTCGTGCTGCGTGACCTCAGTCCCAACAACATCATGGTCACCGACGACCGGCTGTGTCTGATCGACCTGGAGACGCTGGCCCCGGTGGACCAGCCGGCCGGAGTCGCGTTCACGCCAGGCTACGGAGCACCCGAGCAGCTCGACGCGCCGCTGATCATCACCGCCTCGAAGAGCGCCGACCTGTTCGGTCTCGGCGCAGTCCTCTTCTACCTGGTCAGTGGGGTCGATCCGGTGTTGACCCGGGACCAGCCGCAGGTCCGCTCCCGGCAGGAGCGAATCAACAACTGGTTGTCCCTCCTCTCGGTCGGGAACCCGGCCGCGCGGCACCTCGCCCCGCTCATCGAGGCGTTGATGTGTGACGACCCGGCGGGACGCCCCTCGCTCGACGCGGTGGCGGCGTTCCTCGCCGACAGCCCCGACCCGTCCCCCGCCCGGGTCCGGACGGAACCGGCCGACCATCCGCTCCGGTTCGACGACGACAACCTGCGAAGAGTGATCCGCGACGCGACCGACCACCTGGTGGCCACCATGGACCGGAGCGGTTCCGGACGTCTCTGGACACCGGGATCCACCGGGATGCGTACCGATCCGATCAACGTCCAGCACGGAGCTTCCGGGGTCCTGGCGGTGCTCGTCCGGGCGTACCAGGCTGAGCCGAACCCGGACCTGCGTCGTGCCATCACCGATGCCGCCCAGTGGATCAGCCAACGAGTCGTACGGGAGCCTCGCCTGCTGCCCGGCCTGCATTACGGGCGTTCGGGTACCGCCTGGGCGCTGCTGGAGGCGGGGAGAGCCATCGACGACGACCGGCTGACCAACCGGGCGATCGACCTGGCTCAGCGGGTACCGCTGCACTGCCCCAACCCGGACGTCTGCCACGGCATGGCGGGGGCCGGGCTCACCCAGCTCCGGTTCTGGGAGGCCACCGGCCAGGCGCTCTTCCTGGATCGGGCCCGTCAGGTGGCGGCCGACGTTGCCGCCATGGTGGAGCACCGGGACGGCCTGACCCTCTGGCCGATCCCACAGGACTTCCCGTCGGCACTCGCCGGGCTGGTCCATTACGGGTTCGCACACGGCGTCGCCGGCGTGGCGGCCTTCCTGCTCACCATCGGCCGGATCACCGGGGAGACCAGATACCTGGAACTCGCGGAATCGGCGGCGGAAACCCTCCGCTCGGTCGCCCTGGTCGAGGACGGTGACGCCCGGTGGACCAGCAGCGTCAAGGGCGGACCACGTCTGACGCACTGGTGCAGCGGTGCGTCCGGCATCGGCACCTTTCTCCTCGGGCAGTGGCAGCACGACCGGGACAGCCGCTGGGCGGATCTGCTCGACCAAGCCGCCCGGGCCGTTCGCCGGGCACGTTGGCAGGCCGGTACGGGGCAGTGCCACGGACTCGCCGGTGACGGAGAGTTCCTCCTCGACCTGGCCGAGGCGTCCGGAGACAAGCGCTACCGAAGCTGGGCGGAGGAACTGGCAAGCAACATCTACACGCCGGGAGTACTCCGGGACCGCCGGTTACTCGTCCCCGACGAGAGCCGTACGACGGTGGTCGCCGACTTCGCCACCGGACTCGCTGGTGTCCTCGCCTTTCTGCTTCGTCTGCGGGACGGCGGCCCACGGATGTGGCTGCCGGAGTCGTTCACCCGGATCGGCTCGGACCCAACGAACTGACGTTCCACCGCCTGACGTTCCACCGCCGAGTCGGGAAGGACCGATCGGCACTAAGCGACCGTGCCTGTGGTGTGCCACGGGCACGGCGGAGAACACCAGCGACGAAAGGAGGTGACTTTCTCATGGAGTCGAACATCGAGGCTCTCCAGATGTTGGAGGAGACCAACGTCGACGAGTTCGGTCGTTACCCGTGCACGGACGAATCCTGCACCGGCGCCACGTGCAACACGGTGGGCGGCGCAAGCTGCTCGGTGGCCACCATCTGGTGACCTACCACCGCGTGACCGGACAGATGACCGGAGTCGATCCAGCTACCGGTTACCGCCACCGGTGACGTGCTGACTGCCCCGGGCGGGTCTTCCGATCCGTCCGGGGCGGTTAGCGTCAGGGGGTCGGCTGGTCGGTCAGTCCCTCGGCCCGAGCCCAGCGCAGCAGTTCCGCCTCGGCCTCGTCCCGATCCAGCGGGCCGCGCTCCAGGCGTACCTCCTTGAGGTGCTTCCAGGCCCGCCCGACCACCGGCCCCGGCGGTACGCCGAGCAACTCCATGATCGCGTTGCCGTCCAGGTCGGGACGGACCCGGGCCAGGTCCTCCTCGGCCTCGATCCGAGCGATCCGCTCCTCCAACGCGTCGTAGTCGGCCGCGAGTTGGGCCGCCTTGCGCCGGTTGCGGGTGGTGCAGTCGGAGCGGGTCAGCTTGTGCAGTCGGGGCAGCAGGTCGCCGGCGTCGGTGACGTAGCGGCGTACCGCCGAGTCGGTCCACTCGCCGCGACCGTAGCCGTAGAACCGCAGGTGCAGCCCGACCAGCTTGACCACCTGGGAGGTCACGTCCTTGGGGTAGCGCAGGGCCTTCATCCGCTGCTTGGTCAGCCGGGCCCCGACCACCTCGTGGTGGTGGAAGCTGACCCGCCGGTCCGATCCGACCGCCTTGGTCGCCGGTTTGCCCACGTCGTGCATGAGCGCGGCCATCCGAAGTGCGAAGTCGCAGTCGCCCGCTTCGAGCCGGATCGCGTTGGCGACCACGGTCAGGGTGTGCTCGTAGACGTCCTTGTGCTGGGCGTGCTCGTCGATCTCCAGCTTCAGCCCGGACAGCTCGGGCAGGAACCGGTCGGCCAGCCCGGTATCCACCAGCAACCGCAGTCCGGTGATCGGATCAGCGCCGCAGAGCAGCTTGGTGAACTCGTCGCGGATCCGCTCGGCGGTGATCCGGTCCAGGTCGGTGGCC
Organism: Micromonospora sp. NPDC003197; assembly: GCF_053590565.1. Classification (NCBI taxonomy): domain Bacteria; kingdom Bacillati; phylum Actinomycetota; class Actinomycetes; order Micromonosporales; family Micromonosporaceae; genus Micromonospora; species Micromonospora sp. NPDC003197. The sequence continues at coordinate 7,254 of NZ_JBSFTE010000016.1, forward strand.
ATCGCCGCCATCGCCGCGCGTACCGCCGGGTGCACGGTGAAGCGGAGCTGAGCGACGAACCGGGCGGCCCGCAGCATCCGCAACGGGTCGTCGCCGAACGACTCCTCCGGCGTGCCCGGCGTACGGACGACCCGGGCGGCCAGATCCTCCAACCCGCCGTACGGGTCGGTGAACTGGTGCTCGGGCAGGCTGACCGCCATCGCGTTGATGGTGAAGTCGCGACGCTTCAGGTCGTCGACGAGGTTCGTCCCGTACTCGACGATCGGGTTACGGGTGACCCGGTCGTAGGACTCGGCTCGGAAGGTCGTGATCTCCAACCGTAGCCCGTTGCGTTGTGCCCCGATCGTGCCGAACTCGCGGCCCGTCTCCCAGGTCGACTCGGCCCAGCCTTTGAGGATGCGCAGGGTCTGGTCCGGATGGGCGTCGGTGCAGAAGTCGAGGTCGTCGCCGAGCCGACCGAGCAACGCGTCTCGGACCGAGCCGCCCACCAGGTGCAACTCGTGCCCGGCCTGGGCGAAGCGACGGCCCAACTCGTCGGCGACTGGGGAGACCCGGAGCAGTTCGGCGACGGCGTTGCGTTGCGCGGCGGTCAGATCGCGCCGGTCGGGGGCGCTGGGTACGGAGGCTTCGGACATGGGATCGCCAGCCTATCGGGCGTCACCTGTTTCCCGACCAGCGGGCGGCGAAGAGCGGTAGCAGATGCCGGGCCGCCGGCCGGGGGTGCGGGTTGACTAAGGTCTGAGAGTGCTGGTGGGCAGACCGTCCGCCGTATCCCTTGGGAGGCTGGCATGGGTGGCGGGCTCTACCGCAGCGCGAACGCCACGCCCGACGGGGTTCCCCCACCACGCGACGGTGCCACCTTCATCTCGGTGGACCGGGTCGACCAGCCCATGGTCGAGACCACCGCGCCGGCACCGGAGCCACCCGTCGAAGGCAGCGCCGCCGGCAACAGCGCGATCATGGCGATCGGCAGTCTGGTCAGCCGGGGTACGGGTTTCCTGCGCACCCTGGTGCTCGGCTCCGCGCTGGGCACGTTCGCGGTCGGTAACGCGTACACCACGGCGCAGATCTTCCCGGGCATGGTCTACGAGTTCCTGCTCGGCGGCATCCTGACCAGCGTCCTGATTCCGGTGCTGGTGCAGCGGCGCAAGGTCGACCCGGACGGCGGCCAGGCGTACGCCCAACGGCTGCTCACCCTGGCAGTGATCGCCCTCTGGGTGGCGACGGTGGCCGCGCTCGCCTTCGCGCCGGTCCTGACCTCGCTCTATGGCAGCGACCAGACCAGCGGCGAGTTCCAGCGACTGGTCACACTGCTCTCCTACCTGATGCTGCCGATGATCTTCTTCACCGGCCTCTCCGCGTTGATCAGCGCGGTGCTCAACACCCGGGGGCACTTCGCTGCCCCGATGTGGGCACCGATCCTCAACAACCTGGTGGTCATCACCACCTTCGGGCTCTACATCGCCATCTTCGGGGCGGAGATCGTCGAGCCCAACCAGATGACCCCCGGCCGGATCATCCTGCTCGGTGGCGGCACCCTGCTCGGGGTGATCGTCCAGGCGGCCGGCCTGCTCCCGGCGCTGCGCAAGGTTGGTTTCCGCTGGCGCTGGCGCTTCGACTTCCGGGCCCTCGGCCTGCGCGAGCTGGGCCGGCTCGGCGCCTGGATGATCTGCTACGTCGCGGTCAGCCAGCTCGGTCTGGTCGTCCTGTTCAACCTGCTCAACCGCGCCGGCGACGAGAACGCCGCCGGTCCGCTGATCTACAACAACGTCTTCCTGCTGTTGAACATGGCGCACGGCATCATCGCCGTCTCGATCGTGACCGCGTTGATGCCCCGGATGAGCGCCGCCGCTGGTGATGGACGCTTCGCCGACATGACCCGCGACCTGTCCCGGGGCACCCGCATGATCACAGCGGTACTCGCGCCGGTCGCGGTCGTCTTCGGGGTGCTGGCGCTGCCGATCTCGGTGGCCCTGTTCAAATGGGGCGCGTACGGCGCGGACAGCGCGCTCGCCACCTCGACGGTGCTGATCGTCGCCGCGCTGGCGTTGGTGCCCTTCTCGATCAGCCAGCTCTTCACCTTCGCCTTCTACGCCCTGCCCGACACCCGGATGCCGGCCCTGATCAACATTCCGGTGGTGGTGCTACGGGTGCTGGTCCAGATCGGGCTCTTCGCCGCCTTCTCCGCCGAGTTCACTGCCTCCGGCCTGATGCTCGGCAACGCGGTGTCGTACGTCGCCGCCGCCGTACTCTCCGCCTGGCTGCTTCGGCCCAGAGTCGGCCGGATCGGCCTGGGCAAGATCATGCCTACCTTCGGGAAGGTGCTGGCCGCCGCGCTCGGTGCCGCAGTCCTCGGCCTAATCGTGATCAACCTGCTGCCGGGCGGGGATGACCTGAGCCGGGCGGAGGCGATCCTCCAACTGGTGGTGGGTGGTGCGGTGATCGGCGGCAGCTACGTCGGACTGGCCATGCTGCTGCGGATCCAGGAGATCAACGAAGTGGTCGGAATGGTCCGCCGCAAACTGGGGCGGTGATTCGCGCCACCTTTAGCGGGGCGGCTGTCCACACCAGGGAGCACAGCTGTGGATAGAGCTGTGGATAACTTGCTGATTTCCCTATCCACAGCCACGTCCAGCCTGTGGATAACTCACCGACCTGCCTGGTCCGCCCACCATTTCGGGGATCTTGGTCGAGGCTCGACACACCGGGTTGGCCGGGCTCGGACAGTCCCGACCAGTCCCGAGCAGTCCCGAGCGCTCCTGGCCGGCACGCTGGCGCGTCGGGCCCGCCCGACGCGCCGCACAAATCGGAAACTGCACTGACCTCGCATTTCACCAGCAGTCCAGACAAGTCCATCGATACAAACGGCGATTCTTCCGGTTCGCCATCAATTGTCGGAGCAGGCAACCCGGATGAGGCTCCCCGTACCCGGACGTAAGCCCGCACTCACGGCACCTTGGCGGGTACGACCGCAAGATGACATGTCGGGGATCAGTCGAACCCAGGTAAGGTCGCTCCCGTCGGGTGCGGCAAGCGCCTACGCTATGCAAGGACGCTGCCGGCCGGTCCCTTCGACGGCGGAGCGGGAAACCAATGCCCAGCAGTGCGGGTCCATCGATTGACGAGTTCACCGAGGGAGGACGGGTGACCCAGGTCGGCGAAGGCCAGGAGGCGGATGGAGCCGCCCCGCCGGTAATGACCTTTGGTGCGCCCGCGGTCGGTGAGCTCCTCGCCGAGCGGTACGAGTTGGCCGAGCACATCAACGACGACAGCGCCGGTCGCCAGGTATGGCGCGGCGTCGACGTGGTGCTCCGTCGACCAGTGGCGGTAGTACTACGTTACCCAGGTGGTGACTCGGCCAAGGAGATGTTGCAGGCCGCCGTCGCCGCCAGCCGCGTGATCCACCCCAACCTGGTCGGCGTCTACGACGCCATCGACGAGGAAGATCGCGCATACGTCGTACGGGAATGGGTGGCCGGCCGGTCGCTGCGTGAGATGGTCGCCGAGGGCGTCCTCGATCCGGCTCGGGCCACCAGCATCGCCCACGCCGTCGCCGCAGCCATCGCCGCCGTACACGCCACCGGAATGGTGCACGGCAACATCCATCCCGGCACCGTAATGATGGACAGCGACGGCCGCGTGGTGCTCGCCGACGCGCGCTCCGATGGTGCGGACACCCCGGAAACCGATGTACGTGCCGTCGGCGGCATCCTCTACTTCGCACTCACCGGTCGCTGGCCGCACGCCGAAGCCTCGCTCACCACCGGTTCGAGTGGCCGAGGCCGCTCGGCACTGACCGACGCGGTCCGCGACGGCAGTGGCGCAATCGCCGCACCACGCCAGGTCCGGGCCGGCGTCCCGACCTACCTCGACGACCTGACCATGGACCTGCTCGACTCCGAGCTCGCGATACCCGCCTCGGACGTGCTGGCCGCGGAACTCGCTCGACTCGACGCACCCGCCGAGGAGCAATACCTCGACACCGGGCCACTACGCTTCACGGCCAGCACCGAGGCGCTGCCGCCCCCAGTCAGCGGCGGCCGGAAACTCATCATCGGCGTCGCCAGCCTGCTGGTCATCGCCCTGGTCGGTCTCTTCCTCGGCGTACAGGCATTGAACAGCGACGACCAGCCTGAAGCTGGACCGGGTCCCTCGGCCAGCGCCAGCGACCCCGCCAACGGTGCATCCGCCCAACCGATCGGCAAGCCCGAGAAGATCTCGCTCAGCGCCGCTCAGGTACGGGTCATCGACCCCGACGGTGACGGCAGCCGCTCCGAGTCCCGGGACGCGGAAAAGACGGTCGACGGCGACACCAACGAGGGCTGGTACACCGAGAGCTACCGCGGTCGATCCAACTTCGGCAACATCAAGCGGGGAATGGGCATCCTCATCGACCTGCAACAGCCCCGCACCCTCAACTCCGTGCAGGTGCAGCTCTCCGCTCGGGGCGCCACCGCCCAACTGTTCACCGGCACCGTCAACCCACCAGCCACCCAGGCCGGCGACAAGCAACTCGTGACCGCCTACCTGAAGAACCCGGTCGGTGTGCCGTTCGAGAACGCCGGCTCCACCATGGACTTCAGTGCGTTCGACCCGGACGCGAAATACCAGTACCTGCTGTTCTGGATCACCGATCTGCCGCTCGACGAGCCGGGCAGATACAAGATCGGCGTCCAGGAGATCACGGTCATCGGGCTGTGACCAGCCGGTCCTGGCTGGTCGCCGGCCATCCGGCTGGGGGTCAACCATGACTGAGATGCTGCCCACCGGCCGGCCGGGTGAGCAGGCCAGGCCCGGGGACGGGACATCGCCCGGTGGCCTGCCCCGGCTCGCCGACCTGACCGACGAGCACCTGCTCCGCGCGCACGTCGACGGCGATCCCGACGCCTTCGCGGAACTCTTTCGCCGACACCGCGACCGGCTGTGGGCGGTCGCGGTGCGTACCGTCTCCGACCGGGAGGAGGCGGCTGACGCGCTCCAGGACGCACTGCTCTCCGCCCATCGGGCCGCCCCCCGGTTCAGGGGGGACGCCGCCGTCACCACCTGGCTACACCGAATCGTGGTCAACGCCTGCCTCGACCGGATCCGCCGTCGGCAGGCCCATCCCACCGTGCCGCTGCCCGATGGCTCCCGCCCGGCCGATTCCGACCGATTCAGCGGAGTAGAACCGGCCGCGCCCGCACCGGACCACGACACCGCGCTCGTCGTCCGACAGGCCCTGGCCGAGTTGCCCGTCGAGCAACGGACCGCCCTGGTCCTGGTCGACGTCCAGGGTTACCCGGTTGCCGAGGTCGCGGTCATCTTGGGCGTGGCCGAGGGCACGGTGAAAAGTCGCTGCGCCCGAGGACGGGCCAGACTCGCCCAGATCCTCGGCCACCTACGCACGGGCCCGACCGGCCAACGATCCCCAGGATCCGGCGGTGACCCAGCCCGAAGGCCCAGCGCGGCCCGATCCACGGACATCCCCGTACCCGCCCGATCCGGCACAGAGCGGCCCACCCGATCCGGCACAGAGCGGCCCACCCGATCCGGCGCTGACGTGCCCGCGGTCACCCTCGGGAACCCCGCGTCCGGCAACAGCGTCCGATCAGCGTCAGGTCAGTCGGGACACGACGTCAGCCAGGAGGAGAAGTGACGGGGGGGAAGTTCGGGGAGGTCGACTTCGACCTGCTGGCCGACTATGTCGGCGGGGCGCTGGACGGCACCCCCGACGAGGCCGAGGTGGCCCGGTTGGTCGCCTCGGACACCGCCTGGGCTCAGGCGTACGCCGAACTGACCACCGCCGTCGACGCGGTCCGGGTCGACCTGGCGAGTTGGGGCGCCGTACCGGAACCGATGCCGCCAGCGGTGACCGCCCGGCTGACCGCAGCGCTTACGACGGACGCCGCAGCGCTTACGGACGCCGCAGCGCTCACGACGGACGCCGCAGCGGTACGGGCTCCGAGGCCGGCGGCCGAGCCGGTCGACGCTGGCGAACGGTCGGAGCGGCGCCCGACGGGCGTGCCACCTGGGGGTGTCGCATCGTCCGGGCCGGGCCGCGCCGGCACCCGCTCCCGGCGCCGCTGGTCGCGGCTGGCCGGCCCCGTGGCCGTCGCCGCCGCCGTCACCGCGTTCGCCGGTTTCGGGATTCCTAGACTCACCGGTTCCCACGACACAGACACCACCCATGGGGCGGCGGTCAGCGACTCCGGTGCCGAACGCGCCACGACGGGTGACCAGCCACCCGCCAACATCCTCGGCAATCCACAGGCACCGGTGGATGCCGGCGCAGCGAGGCCGATCTCCAGCGGCACCGACTACGCCACCAGCACCCTGGGCCAGCGGGTGGCCGCCCTGGGCGGGCAGCGCATCAACACGACGGAAACGCACTCCGGCGAGCCCTCGAACGCGATACCCGAGCAGTCCCGGACCGTCGTCGCGTACGGCCTGGAACGGCTCTCCGATCGAGGCGCGCTCAGCGGCTGCCTCGACGCGGTGGCCCGCGCACACGGCGGCACCGGCACGTTGACGGTGGATATCGTGGACTACGCCAAGTTCGAGGGCAGCCCCGCTCTGGTGCTCTCCTTCACCGACCAGACCGGTACGCGGTGGGCCTGGGCAGTCGGTCCCGGGTGTGGTCTGCCCAACGTCGGCACCGACGAGCGGCATCACACCCGGGTAGGGTGATTCGACAGTCCCAGCGGGTATGGCCGTCCACGTGACGTGACCCACCGGATGACCGGCTCGGGAATGCCCGTCCATACGATGCTGTTCTGCTGTGCACGACCGGTGTCCCGCTGGATACCGGTGACGAGCCGGTGCCGGTACGCCGTACTGGTGACGAAGACACGACTATCGGGAGATGGCAGTGGACGAGGTCCGTAACCTGATCATCATCGGCTCAGGGCCGGCCGGATACACCGCGGCGGTCTACGCCGCACGGGCGAACCTCAACCCACTCGTCATCGAGGGTGTGCAGTCCGGTGGTGCGCTCATGACCACCACCGAAATCGAGAACTTCCCGGGTTTCCCGGACGGAATCCTCGGCCCGGAGCTGATGGACTCGATGCGCAAGCAGGCCGAGCGGTTCGGTGCCGAGTTCATCACCGACGACGTGACCCGGGTCGAGCTGGTCGACACCGGTACGCCGGGGTCGACGGCGGCAAGCACCGTCTACGTGGGGGAGACCGCATACCGCGCGAAGGCGGTCATCCTCGCCACCGGCTCGGCATGGCGTCCCCTCGGGGTCCCCGGTGAGCAGGAGTACCTCGGCCGGGGCGTGTCGTCCTGCGCCACCTGCGACGGGTTCTTCTTCCGCAACCAGGACATCGTGGTGGTCGGTGGCGGCGACTCGGCGATGGAAGAGGCCACGTTCCTGACCAAGTTCGCCTCGTCGGTGACCATCATCCACCGCCGGGACGAGTTCCGGGCCAGCCGGATCATGGCGGACCGGGCCCTCGGCAACGAGAAGATCCGGGTCGAGTGGAACAGCATCGTGGAGGAAATCCTCGGCGCGGACGGCAAGGTAGTCGGCGTCCGGTTGCGTAACGTGCACACCGGTGAGGCGAAGACGCTGGACGTCAGCGGGGTCTTCGTGGCGATCGGTCACGACCCGCGTAGCGAACTCTTCCAGGGACAGGTTGATCTGGACGAGAGCGGCTACGTCAAGGTCGATGCCCCCGGGACCCGTACCAACGTGCCTGGGGTCTTCGCCGCTGGCGACCTGGTGGACCACACCTACCGCCAGGCCATCACCGCAGCCGGCACCGGCTGTGCCGCCGCACTGGACGCCGAGCGGTTCATCTCAACGCTGGAAGAAGAGTAAGCACCGTCGAAAGACGAATAATCAGAAGTTGCCCGAGGAGGGTCTCAGTGGGAGCAGTAAAGCCGGTCACCGACGGTAGCTTCGTCGGCGACGTGCTTCAGTCCGACAAGCCGGTGCTGGTCGAGTTCTGGGCCGAGTGGTGCATGCCCTGCCGCAAGGTCGCACCGCTGCTGGAGGAGATCGCCGGCGAGATGGGCGACAAGGTGTCGATCGTCAAGCTCAACATCGACGAGAACCCGGAAACCGCCCGGGCCTACCGGGTGATGTCCGTACCGACCATCACCGTGTTCAAGGGCGGAGAGCCGGTGCAGTCGGTCGCCGGGGCCAAGCCGAAGGGCGCCCTGGTCAAAATGATCGAGGCAGCACTCTGACGGTTCAGTCGGTGCCCTGACCGCTGTACCGGACAGTCTCGTACACCGTCCCGTAACGACCACACCTCGCGCCTGCGGCCACCCGGCCGCAGGCGCGAGTCGTTCCTGCGGCGGCCCGGCGGCGAATCCGCGCGTTCGGCGCAATCAGTCCGGATGAACGCTCACCTGGGGCCGGGCGTGTTTCGCCGCAGGCAGGCCGGGTGTGCTGTCACCACAACGGCATCCGGCCAACCGGGCGCACCGCACATGGCGTCACGGTACGCTCCCGGAAGCGTGCTCACAGCGAAGCTGGAGTCTGCGTCGCCGGTCCCGGACGACCGACCGGGACGGACCCCACCAGCAGAGAATCGTGCAGAGGGGGGTGCTTCCGTGCGTCCGATCCGGCTAGGTGACCGCGGCCCTGCCGTCCAGGAGATTCGTGGCATCCTGGTCGGTCTCGACCTACTCGACACCGACCCCGTAGGGCCCAACGACGACCCGGTAGCGCCAGACGACGAGTTCGAGGCGAAAATCGAGCGCGCCGTACGCGCCTTCCAGCAGAGCCGAGGGCTGAGCGTCGACGGGCAGGTCGGCGCGGAGACCTGGCGGGCCCTGGACGCCGCCCGCTGGCGACTCGGCGCCCGTACGCTCTACCACGCCATCCCCGACCCGCTCACCGGCGAGGACGTACGGTCGCTCCAGGAACGCCTGCTGGAGATGGGGTACGACGTCGGTCGGGCGGATGGCGTCTACGGCGCCCGGACAGCCCGGGCGGTGGCCCAGTTCCAGCGCGAAGTCGGGTTGGCCACCTCGGATGGCGCGTGTGGGCCGCAGACGATGAACGCGCTACGCCGCCTCGGACGCAAGGTGGTCGGCGGCCGGCCGCAGTGGCTCCGGGAGGCGGACGCGTTTCGGCAGTCCGGGCCCACCCTGATCGGCAAGGTGATCATCATCGACCCTGGGCACGGCTCGTCCGACCCCGGCGTGGTGGTGCCCGATGGCCAGCTGCGCTGGGCCGAGTCCGACCTCACGTACGACCTCGCCACCCGGCTCGAAGGGCGGCTCGGTGCCGCCGGCATGCGGGTACACCTCACCCGGGGCCCCGCACCGGCCACCCCACTGCCGGACCTGGCCCGGGCGGAACTGGCCAACGAACTCGGTGGTGACCTCTTCATCTCCCTGCACATCGACCACCACGCCAATCCCGAGGCCAATGGGGTGGCCAGCTACCACTACGGCACGGACAACGGGGTCACCTCGACGGTCGGAGAACGGCTGGCCGACCTGGTCCAACGGGAGATCGTGGCCCGGACCGGGATGAAGAACTGCCGTACCCATGCCAAGACCTGGGAGTTGCTCCGCCTGACCCGGATGCCGGCGGTACGCGTCGACGTGGGCTATCTGACCTCGGCTGTCGATCGGGACCGGCTCATCGATCCGCGCTTCCGGGACCGGGTCGTGGAGGCGATCGTCGCCGCCGTACAACGGATGTACTACCCCATCGAGCAGGACGTGCCGACCGGGTCGATCGACGTCAGCGAACTCCGGGCGGCGATGGCGGCCGGCCGCTGAGCTGAGCCCGGACTGCGGGCTGATGTGCGGTGCCCGGGGCTGAACGTGACGCTGGCGCGGGGTCTCAGCTGATCGTGACGCTGGCTGTCGGGTCTCAGCTGATCGTCGTGGACCGGGTCGCCGGCCGTACCGGCCGGAGCAGGCTGTCCGGGCTCATCGAGCCGAGCAGCTTCTCCAAGGCGTACTCGACGTCGGACTTCCAGGACAGCGCCGTACGCAACTCCAGTCGCAGTCGGGGGTAGCGAGGGTGTTGCCGTACCGTCTTGAAACCGACGGAGAGGAAGAAGTCGGCCGGAGCGACACATCCGCCGCTCCCCTCACCCGCCTCACCGAACTTGGCGTCGCCAAACGCCTCGATGGCCTTGATGCCACGCTTGGTGAGATCCCGGGCGACACCCTGCACCAGCATCCGCCCCAACCCGCCTCCGGAGAACGCCGCCACGATGTGTGCCGTGGTGAGCAGCGCCGCATCAGCGGAGACCGGTGAGGTGGGAAACGCCATCGACCGTGGCACGTAGGCGGGCGGGGCGTACATGACGAACCCGGCGGGCATCCCGTCGACGTAGGCCAGCTTGCCGCAGGAGCCCCACTCCAGCAGGGTCTGGGATACCCAGGCTTCCTTCTCCAGACCGGGGTCGCCAAGCGTGCCGGCCCGTTCGGCCGCCACCGGATCCAGCTCCCAGTAGACGCACTGCCGGCATGGACGCGGCAGATCTTCCAGCGTGTCGAGGGTCAGACTGACCAGACGTCGCGACATTGGCGCATCCCCAAAGTATGGTCGGAGGCTGAAGCACCGTGCAGCATCGCCGCCTCCTTGCCCCCCGACGAGCGATCGTACGCTGGAACCACCCGCCGTGGGAGGGGTTGGGCGGTTTCGCACGGCTTCGGGTCGTGATCGGTGGTAAAACAGCAGGTCCGCGATGTGGACGGGGCCCTCGGTGCCGCTGACGTTGATCGTTGAGGCGGACTAGGATCGACTAGCCAACGCTGTGCCGCCCATTTTGTCGGCCCGCCCAGCGACCTGCCTGATCGAGGTGATGTCATGACCGGCACGACGCTCGACGACTATACCGATCGCTACGCCCGGCGCGTCCGCGGTATGACGGCATCGGAGATCCGAGCTTTGTTCGCCGTAGCCAGCCGCCCGGAGGTGGTGTCACTCGCCGGCGGTGCTCCGTACATCGCCGCACTGCCGCTCGACGCGGTGGGCGAGATGCTGGGTCGACTCGCCGCCGAGCAGGGCACGACCAGCCTCCAGTACGGCATCGGGCAGGGCACTCTCGAACTGCGTGAGCGGATCTGCGAGGTAATGGCGCTTTCCGGCATCGACGTGAACTGTGGCGCCTCCCCGGAGGACGTGGTGGTCACCGTCGGCGGGCAGCAGGCGCTCGACCTGGTCGCCCGCCTCTTCCTCGACCCGGGTGACGTCGTCCTCGCCGAGGGCCCCACCTATGTCGGCGCTCTCGGGGTCTTCCAGGCCGCCCAGGCGCAGGTGGTGCACGTACCGATGGACGACGACGGCCTGGTGCCCGAGGCGCTGGAGGCGGCGATCGCCGAGGTGGCCCGGTCGGGCCGGCGGGCCAAGTTCCTCTACACGATTCCGACCTTCCAGAACCCGACCGGCGTGACGCTGACCGACGAGCGGCGGGAACGGGTGCTCGACATCTGCGAGCGGGCCGGCCTGCTCGTGGTCGAGGACGACCCGTACGGGCAGCTCGGTTTCGACGGTGACGTGCCCGCCCCGCTGCGCGCCCGCCGCCGGGACGGTGTCTTCTATCTGAGCACCTTCTCCAAGACCTTCGCTCCCGGGCTGCGGGTGGGCTGGATCCTCGCCCCACACGCGGTACGCGACAAGCTGGTCATCGCCAGCGAGGCGCAGATCCTCTGCCCGAGCAACTACGCCCAGGCCGCGGTGACCACCTACCTGTCGACCATGCCGTGGCGGGAGCAGCTCAAGACGTACCGGGAGATCTACCGCGAACGTCGGGACGCGTTGCTGACGGCGCTGGACGATCTGATGCCGGCCAGCACCACCTGGACCGAGCCGAAGGGTGGCCTCTTCGTCTGGGCGTCCCTGCCGGATGGGCTGGACGCCAAGGCGATGATGCCGCGTGCCATCGCCGCACGGGTCGCCTACGTGCCGGGCACCGGTTTCTACGCCGACGGTTCCGGGGCCGGGAACGTACGGCTCAACTTCTCCTTCCCGCCGCCGGAGCGGATCCGGGAAGGGGTCCGTCGGCTGGCCAGCGTCATGGAGCAGGAGATGGCGATGCGCCAGGTCTTCGGCGCGGTGACGCGGCCCACCCATCGCCGCCGCGGCCAGGCCGGGGCGGATGTGCCAGGTCCCGACTTGGCATGATCTCCCCCATGAGTACGACCCCAGCCAGCAGCGCATATCCGACCGACCGGCCCGTGTCACCCCTGCCGGAAGCCCTTTCCGACTTTCGGGTCCTGGTATTGGCTGGTGGGCTCTCCTACGAGCGTGACGTGTCGCTGCGGTCCGGTCGCCGGGTGCTCGACGCGCTCCGGTCGGTAGGGGTAGAGGCGGAGCTGCACGACGCCGACAGTGCCCTGCTCCCCGTTCTGACCGCCGACCCGCCCGACGCCGTGGTGATCGCTCTGCACGGCTCGACCGGTGAGGACGGGTCGCTGCGCGGGGTCCTCGACCTGTGCGACGTGCCCTACGTCGGCTGCGACGCCCGATCAGCCCGGATGGCCTGGGACAAGCCGTCCGCGAAGACGGTGCTGCGTGAGGCGGGCATCCCGACGCCCGACTGGGTGGCCCTGCCGCACGACCGCTTCTCCGAGCTGGGCGCGGTCGCGGTGTTGGACCGCATCGCCGACCGCCTCGGGCTGCCGCTCATGGTGAAGCCGGCCCAGGGCGGTTCCGGGCTGGGGGCCGCCGTGGTCCGGGACGCCGCCGCCCTACCGGCCGCGATGGTCGGCTGTTTCGCGTACGACACCACGGCCCTGGTCGAGCGCTACATCCCGGGTATGGACGTGGCGGTCTCCATCGTCGACCTGGGCGACGGCCCCCGGGCTCTGCCAGCGGTCGAGATCGTCCCGCGCAACGGGGTCTACGACTACGCGGCCCGCTACACCGCTGGCCTGACCACCTGGCACAGCCCGGCCCGGCTGGCACCGGCCGTGGCGGCCAGGGTGGCCGAAGTAGCCCTGGCCGCACATTCCGCCCTCGGGCTACGTGACCTGTCCCGGGTCGACCTCATCGTGGACGCCGCTGGCGACCCACACGTGCTGGAGGTCAACATCTCACCTGGGATGACTGAGACATCGCTGCTGCCGCTGGCGGTACAGGCGGCTGGGCTCGACTTCGGCGCGCTGCTCGGGTCGATGGTCACGCGGGCGGCGGCCCGGCGCGGCTAGCGGCCGCTACGCCACCAGCCGCTACACCGTCAGCCGCCCGCCGAGCTGTCATTCACCCATCGGTACGCCGAGGCGGGTCGGCCCTGGCTTCGGTTCCGCCGTCCGGCTCGGCGCCCCTTCCGCCGCTCGTTTCGGCACCCGGGTCGACGCCGGTCTCATCGTCGATTCCACCGTCCACTGCTTCGTCCACTGCTTCGTCGGCTGCCTCGTCGAACCCCGGTGGCGGTTCCTCGGTCTCCGCTACCGACGCCCACTCAACCGCCAACTCGTCTACTGGGATGGTCACCCCGGCTGATGCCTGCTGAGCCAGGCTCGACGGTGCCTGCCACTCGATACGGGGCGGCTCCGCCAGCGTCCGACCACCGAACTCGGCGAGCCACGCCGCGACGAGTGCGAGGTTCTCCCGCCACACCGATTCGGGAATCGGCGGCAGGATGTCGTCCCACAGAGACAGGAACGTGCCACGAAGCTGCAACCGCCCGTACGGGCGGGCCAGGAACCACATGTGGAAATGGGCTGAGCCGTCTCCCCAGCGGTTGACGTGCACTCGCGCCACACCGTCGAGCGACCGGATGGCTCGCTCCAGCCGGACGGTCATCACCCCGAGTTCAGCGGCCAACAAGTTCGGCAGATCACCGAGGTCCAGATGGGATCGGGACTCCAGGATGAGCACCATCGGCAGCCCGCTCGGGCGGTCCATGGCACGCACCCGCCAGCGCTCGCTGACCCAGATGTACGCCTCGTCCGGCGTCTCGCACGCCGCGCAAACGCTGGATCCCTCACCCTTTCGGGCCGGTTCGATGGCTACCGGTTCGTCGAGCTGCTTGACGTGGAGATCGCCTTCGAATGGGAACGATGGCCATTGGGCGAACTTGGGAACAGGAGGGGTGTGGGGCACGACGCTGACACTAACCGAGTCGAGGACACCCCGGGAGGGCCCAAGGGGCCCATGCCTGCCGATGGATCGAGCCGACCTGACGCCGTTCATCCACAGGCTCAGACCGCCATCTACGCGCGGTTTCACGTGAAACCAGCACCACCTGTGGAAAACGCCTGTGGATTACTTTGGCTCCGACTGGGCGGCGACCACTCGGGGCGGTTTCACGTGAAACGGCGACCTGACCGCCGTCCGGGTCGCCGTCCGGGTCGCCCTCCCCGGAAGCAAGTCGCGGCGCCTGGCTCGCCCGCGAATGGGCGGCCCGCACAAACGGGCGGCGGGGTCTCCCAGAGTGGAGACCCCGCCGCCCGCGCACCAACCGCCAAGATCGATCCACACCAGCCGCCAGATCGAGCCGCGCCTACTGCCGGATCAAGGCGCACTACTGCCGAACCGAGCACCGAGCCGAGCGCCGGACCGAGAGTGCCGAGCCGTCAGGCGACGATCGACTCCTGTTCTTCGGTGCCGATGATCTCGACGATCCGCTCCAAGTCGTCCACACTGGCGAACTCGATGGTGATCTTGCCCTTGTTCCGCCCGAGGTCGACCTTGACCCGCGTGTCGAACCGGTCGGAGAGCCGTTCGGCCAGCTCCGTCAACCCGGGAGCATGCGGTTTGGGCCGCCGTTTCGCCGGCGTGGTGCTGGCCGGCGTCTCCTCCATGCTGGCGAGCTTCACCAGTTCCTCAGTCGACCGTACGGAGAGCCCCTCGGCCACGATGCGGAGCGCCAGCTTCTCCTGCGCCTCTGCATCGTCCAAGCCGAGCAGTGCGCGGGCGTGTCCGGCCGAGAGCACCCCGGCCGCCACCCGGCTCTGCACCTGTGCCGGCAGGTTCATGAGCCGGATGGTGTTGGAGATCTGCGGGCGGCTCCGACCGATCCGGCGGGCCAGCTCTTCGTGGGTGACGCCGAACTCCTCCAGCAGCTGCTGGTAGGCCGCGGCTTCTTCCAGCGGATTCAGGTTCGCCCGGTGGATGTTCTCCAACAGGGCGTCCCGGAGCATCGCGTCGTCCCGGGTGTCCCGGACGATCGCCGGAATCTTCTCCCGGCCGACGGCCTGCGCCGCCCGCCACCGCCGCTCGCCCATCACGAGCTCGAACTGCTCGCCGCCGTCCAGCTCGCGGACCACGATCGGCTGGAGGAAACCGACCTCCTCGATCGAGACCTTGAGTTCCTCCAAGGCCTCGTCTTCAAAGATCTGCCGTGGCTGCTTGGGGTTCGGCACGATCGCGTCGACCGGGATCTCGGCGAACCGCGCACCAGGTACCGGGGCCAGTTGAGGCACCGGCTCGACGTACGGCTCGGCCACAGGCGGGGCCGCTGGGATAGCCGTGGCGGCCCTGCGCTCCTCAACAGCCATCGGCGCACCGCCGGACGGCTGGTCGACCGGGCCTGTCAGGTCAACGGCTGGTTCGACCGGCTCCACTGGGCCGGTGGGAATCAGCGCGCCCAGGCCCCGTCCCAGGCCCCCTCGCGGACGGTTCTTCATGCCACGCCTCCCACCGAATTGACCGGCCTAGGCATTGCGGCCGACCGGCTCTCTGACCCCGCGCTCTGCAATCTCCTGGGCCGCCGCAAAGTAACTCATGGCGCCCCGCGAACCCGGATCGTAGGTCATGACCGACTGGCCGTAACTCGGCGCCTCGGAAACCCGGACGTTACGGGGGATGACGGCCTGCAAGACCTTGTCACCAAAGTGGTTACGGACGTCCTGCTCGACCGCATCGGCCAGCCGGGTACGCCGGTCGTACATGGTGAGCAGGATGGTCGAGACGTTGAGCGCCGGGTTCAGGTGCTGCTTGACCAGGTTGATGTTGTTGATCAGCTGGTTCAGCCCTTCCAACGCGTAGTACTCGCACTGAATCGGGATCAACACCTCTTGGGCGGCGACGAGCGCGTTGACCGTCAACAGACCGAGCGACGGCGGGCAGTCGATGAAGACGTAGTCGAACTGTTCGGGATGGGAGGCGATCGCCCGACCCAACCGGGTTTCGCGAGCCACCATGGAAACCAGCTCGATCTCGGCTCCGGCGAGGTCGATCGTGGCCGGTACGCACCACAGGTTCGGGATGCCCTCCACCCCCTGCGCCACCTCGGCCAACGGCAGGTTGTCGATCAGGCAGTTGTAGACGTCCGGAATCCCGGCATGGTGGGGCACGTTCAGCCCGGTCGAGGCGTTCCCCTGCGGATCCAGATCGACCACCAGCACCCGGTTGCCGTGTAGCGCAAGGGCTACCGCCAGGTTGACCGTGGTCGTCGTCTTCCCCACACCGCCCTTCTGGTTGGCGACGCAGATGACCCGGGATCTGGCCGGCCGGGGCATCGTCACCTCGCCACTCGGATTCAGGATTTGCACGGCGCGCATTGCCTCCATAGCCAACGGTGGGTCATCCTCTTCGCGCGGCGGCGTTTCACGTGAAACGTACGCGTCAACTTCGCCTTCGCTGGCAGCAGGCCCGCCAGCGGGCATGGGCGTGTCGTGAGGGGCCGGGTTCTGGCGCTCCGCCGTCTGGGCGGCGTCGGACGCGACGACTTCGGCTTCACGGGTGTTCGGGGGTAGTGACTGTCGGGCGTCCTGGACCGGTACACCGTCGGTCATCGGTCGTCTGCGCTTCGGCAGACCGACCGGGTCTGCTTGGGGTTCTGAAGAAAGATCACGATGGTGATGTGGCTGGGGCACGTCGTCGTCCGACTGACCGCCGCTCGCCCGAGCCCATTGCCGGTTGACTCGGTCCCGGGTAGCCCAGCCCTCGTATTTGGTTTCACGTGAAACGGCCGCCTCACTGGAGAGATCGCCGTGATCCGCTATTCCTGTCTCGTACCTACCGTCTTCATACACCGTGTCATCCCTGCCCGCTTCGGATGGATCGGTCGGCGCCAGTGGCAGCTCGAAGCCCAGCGCCAGAATCGGTGCGGTTCGGAACCGCAGGGGCCTTCTGTGGGACGCCACCGAGGTCCGGTCCACATTATCGACGCGCGGCCAGCCTACGGGGGACAGGCGGGCTGAGGCCACGGCTAACGGCCGGGTGAGTCGTCACATCCGCCTCCGACAGGCAGAAGGCGAGGAAAAAAGACCGAAGGTTCGGGCTACCACTGCGGCTAGGCTCGGCCGCCTCGGCCCCCGTCGGCCGCGGTCCCAGACACCGCGTCACCCCGGCGCTCGGCCCGAGCAGAACGGCCCGACTTCCGCGCCTTCTTCGACGCCGCACCCTTCGTCGAGCCCACCGCCCGCTCCCGAACGATCTCCACCACGGTGGTCGGCGGATCGATCACCCCGACCCCGCATCGTCGTACGCTTGCCGGCCCGCCACCCAGCCGCCCGACCGCAGCCTGGTGTTCGGCCACCTCGTCAGCGGCCGAGGCGCCCTTGAGGGCCAACAGCCGTCCACCCACGGCCGCCAGCGGCAGGCACCACCCCGCCAGCCGATCGAGTGGGGCCACCGCCCGAGCGGTCACCACGTCCGCGGGCGGCAGGCCACCGGACCCGGCCCGATTCGGGAAGACCTCTTCCGCTCGGGCCCGCAGCACGGTCACCGACCGGTCGAGGCCCAGCAGGGCGACCGCCTCCGACAGGAAGGCGGTCCGTCGGGCCAAGGGCTCGATCAGGGTGACCGAGAGGTCCGGGCGGGCCACCGCCAGAACGAGGCCAGGTAGTCCCGCCCCGGAACCGACATCCACCACCGAGCACTCCGGGGGCAGCAGCTCCGCCACGGCGGCACAGTTGAGCAGATGACGCTCCCAGATCCTGGGTGCTTCCCGAGGACCGATGAGACCGCGTACCACGCCGTCGGTGGCCAGCAATTCCGCGTACGTCGCCGCCAGCGGAAGCCGGTCACCGAAGAGCGTACGGGCGGCCGCCGTCAGCTCCGGCGGCAACGGCACGACCTGGGACTCGACAGCGGACGGGCCGGGTGGCATTCCACCCGGCCCGAAGGCGGCGTCAGCCGCCGGCTCGTTCGTCATGACTGGATCAGGCAACGGGACGAACGACGATACGCCGGTTCGGCTCGACGCCCTCCGACTCGCTTTCCACCCCGGCCAGCGCGTTGACCACATCGTGCACACACTTGCGCTCGAAGGCCGACATCGGTTCGAGGCGGACGGCCTCGCCGTACTCCTTCACCTTCTCGACCGCGTTACGCGCGACAGCGCCAAGTTCCTTGCGCCGGGTGGCGCGGTAGCCGCCGATGTCCAGCAGCAGCCGGCTCGGCGATCCGGTCTGCCGGAACACAGCAAGGCGGGTCAGCTCCTGGAGCGCCTCCAGGGTGGCACCCCGCTGGCCGACCAGCGGCTGCAACCGGCCACCGACCACCTCGACCATCGGCCTTCCACCGGAGACCAGCTCGTCGATGTCGCCGTCGTAGTCGAGGATGTCCAGCAGGCCCTCGATGTAGTCGGCCGCGATCTCGCTCTGCCGGAAGAGTTCGGCGTCCGATGCGCCGGACGAGGCCTTGCCGTTCGCCGGTGCCGTCGACTCCGCCTCGTCTTCGACGTCATCGTCGGTGTCGCTGTCGACCTGCGCCGCGACCGGGACGGCCTCTTCGTCGAGTGGCTGCTCGGTACGCGGAATGCTGGTGTCGGTCACGGTCTCATCTCCGTACTCGCTCGGCCGGACCGTAGTACGGTCCGTTGATTCCCCTGGTCGGCGGGAGGTCGCCGGAACCACGGGCACGTCTCTTCGGGCAGTTTCACCCTTGACCACACCGGTATGCGGCAAAATCCGGATCCGGCGCGCACCGATATGGCGGCTGCACGGTTCCGTCCTTCACCGGTTGCCGGCCAGTCCCATCGAGGCCGGCCGGCAACTCGGCGGGTCAACCCTGCCGTTTGGCCGGGCGACCCTTCTTGGGGTTGATCGGCTTCGCGCCGGGCTTGGGGCCCGCCACCTTGGGGGTGGGCTTGACCTCGGGCTTGGTTTCGACCGGCTTCCGACCGAACAGTCCGGGCTTGGCCGGCTGAGCCTTGGCGGCCGGCTTCGTGCTCTTGCCGGTGTTGGCGGTGGGCGGCGGCGGGAACTTGCGCAGCACCCACTGCTGCTGGGCGAGGGTAACCAGGTTGTTCGTGACCCAGTAGATGATCACACCGATCGGGAAGATCGCACCGGAGATTAGCAGCGAGAGCGGGATGCCGTAGAGCATCAGGCGCTGGATCATCCGCTGCTGCGGGTCCTCCGCCCAGCCGGTCTTGAGGATCATCTGGCGGCTGGTCAGGAACGTCGTCCCCATCATCAGCAGCACCAGGATGCCGGCGACGATCTTCACCGTGGTAGCGCTGGCACCAAGCGTGGCGAGTTCCGCGGCCGTCGAACCGAACTTGCCGGCAATCGGGGCGGAGAAGAGGCTCGCGTTCGAGGCGCTGTCGAACTGGTCGGCGGCCCAGCCGTAGAGCGTCTTGCCCTTCTCGCTCTTGCTCGGGTCGAGCCGACGAAGCACGTGGAACAGGCCCAGGAAGACCGGGATCTGCAGGAACATCGGGAGGCAACCCATCAGCGGGTTGGCCTTCTCCTCCCGATAGAGCTCCATCATCTCTTTCTGGAGCGTCTCCCGGTCACCCTGGTGCTTCTCCTGAAGCGCCTTGACCTTCGGCTGGAGCGCCTGCATCGCCCGCTGCGACTTGATCTGCTTCACGAAGATCGGGAAGAGGATCAGCCGGACGGTGACCACGAGGAAGATGATGGCGAGGATCCAGGACCAGTTGGTGCCCAGTACCTCGGCCGCCGACACTCCGATGGTGTCCCAGGCCGAATGCCAGAACAGCAGGATCCACGAAATGGCCCAGTAGATCCAGTCGAGACTCAATTCGGGGCTCCAGTCACATCGGCACGGCGGCGGCCGCCCGGCTCCGGCACCGGGTCATATCCACCAGGGTGGAAAGGGTGGCAGCGCAGCAGCCGTCGTACCGCCAGCGAAGCTCCCCGTAGCGCACCGTGCTGGGCGATCGCCGTCAAGGCGTAGGCACTGCACGACGGGTAGAACCGACAGCGGGCCGGCAGTGCCGGGCTTATCCAACGACGGTACGCGATTATGGGTCCGGCCAGCATTCGGGCACCAGGTGAAGTCGCCCGTGGCACGCTGTTCTCGCTGCTCACCGGGATCGCCGCCCCGCTCTGCGAGCGGTCCGGGCGGCGGCGAGCGCCGCGTCGAGGTCAGCCCCGAGCCGGGCGTACGACAGCTGGTCGGCACCGGGTAGCGCACGGACCACGAGGGTGCTCCCGGCTGGCAGATCAGCCAGCCGGTCCCGGACTAGGTGCCGCAGCCGACGCCGGACGGCGTTGCGGACCACCGCCCCGCCAACAGCCTTGGACACGACAAAGCCGGCGCGGGTCGGGGCGGAGGATTGCTCCACACCGGTACTCCGCGCCGGCTCAGCCGACGGGCTTCCGTCTGGTGCCCCGTTCGGGGCGATGGGGGTCGGTAGGTCGAGGTGTACGACAACAGCGCCACGGCCTGCACGGCGCCCGCCTCGAATCGCCGCAGCGAACTCGCGGCTGTGGCGGAGGCGTTGCGTGGCCGCCAGCACGACTGCCTACATCCCCTGACTCAGACCCCCGGTCGACACTCAGGCCGACAGGCGGGCACGGCCCTTCGAGCGGCGGGTCGAGAGGATGGCACGGCCGGCCCGGGTGCGCATGCGCAGCCGGAAGCCGTGGGTCTTCGCGCGCCGGCGGTTGTTCGGCTGGTAGGTGCGCTTGCTCACGTCAGGCTCTCCGTCTTCGTACGTCCCGAGCATGGGAGCCGGGGATCGTCGTGGTCAGGCGTCGGCCCCCTCAGTAGGCGGCCATGATCGATCTAGGCCACCCTGGCGGGCGATCATGATCGATCTAGGCCACCCAGGTGGGTGGCCGCAGTCGATGCTGCCCGACGACGCGTAGCTGGCAGGCCTGAACAGGTAGCCAGCAGCCGTGAACAGCAAGCACTCATCACCCTAGCAGAGGGCAATAGAGCAGCCGATCGAGCCTACGCACGCGGACAACAGGCGTCAAACACCACCAGCGACGGCGGGTACGGGTGAAGCGGCGTCAGAAGCTCTTCTCATGTCTTCTTGCCCACCTCGCCGAGCGCTCTTCGCCGTGTCGTCCCCACCCCGCCGGGCCCGTCGGTTGTAGGGGTGTGGACAACGCTGTTAGCGTGCCCGATTGCGGTCAGCGTCAGAAGAGCCAGCCCCCGGGGGAACTCACTGCCGCTGCCGGGCAAGACCGAACAAGGCGGTCGATCGTTCGGCACGGTGAACCCGCTTCAGCGCCACAAAGGCACAAACAGGTCCGACGCAGGTCTGGCGGCGGCCGCGATTCGTCGGTACACAGGTTGTGGATAACCTGTGGATGACGAGTCGGCCAGGTGCCTTTCCAGCAAGGTCATGCCTGTTCGAGCGCGGTGCAGGCCCGGAACGGCCGACTGACGACGACACGGCGGCCGGGAACGCAGGAGCTATGGGGGTGGCGTGACGGTGGCCGAATCGATCGACCTCGCCGCAGTGTGGCTGGCGACGACGGACGAGATGGCCGACGAGATCGTCTCGGCCCAGCAACGCGCCTACCTCCGGCTGACCCGGCTACGGGCAATCGTCGAGGACACCGCCCTGCTCTCCGTACCGGATGCCTTCACCCGGGACGTGATCGAGTCACGGCTCCGCCCCGCCATCACCGAGACCCTGTCCCGCCGGCTCGGTCGCCCCATCCAGGTGGCGGTCACCGTACGCCCGCCCGAGGACAGCCAGGGACGGCCCACCGGCACCATCTACGGCACCAGTTCGGCCAGCGCAGTCGGTGGGTTCCCGCTGCCCGACGGTTACGGCGGGTCCGCCGACACCGGCCAGCACCCCGTCTCCGGGGCACCTGTCCCAGGTGGGCCGCCGATGGGATATTCCGGTGATCCCGGCGGCGGGCAGCAGTTCGGCCCCACCGAGAGCGAGCAGCGACCGGGTGGTGGCCCCCGGGCGGGCCTGATCCCGGCCAGCCGGGATGGTCAGGAGACCCTCTTCCCCGCGCCCTATCCGCCGCCGCACCGCAGCCCCGCCCCGCACCAGGAGCGGCGTGGGCTCGACGAGCGGGCGGCCGAACCCACCGGAGTGGGTCAGGCCGCGATCGACCACCGGCAACTCGATCGCCCGTTTCCGGACGACGACCCACTACTGCACGTCGACCCGGCGCTGCGATTGCCGCGCCCCGGGGACACCGACAGCGGCCCGGGACGCGCTGCGCCCGTCGACCGGCCGGGTGGGCGGGACGACCGGCGGGGCCTGCCTGGTACGGAATCCGGCGGTAACCGGCTCAACCCCAAATACATGTTCGAGACGTTCGTCATCGGCTCCTCCAACCGGTTCGCCCACGCTGCGGCAGTGGCGGTGGCCGAGTCGCCGGCGAAGGCGTACAACCCGCTGTTCATCTACGGCAGCTCCGGGCTGGGCAAGACCCACCTGCTGCATGCCATCGGCCACTACGCCACGACGTTGGGCAACGCCCGCTCGGTGCGGTACGTCTCGACCGAGGAATTCACCAACGACTTCATCAACTCGCTGCGGGACGACAAGACCAGTGCGTTCCAGCGGCGCTACCGGGACGTCGACATCCTCCTGATCGACGACATCCAGTTCCTGGAGACCCGCGAGCGGACCCAGGAGGAGTTTTTCCACACCTTCAACACGTTGCACAACGCCAACAAGCAGATCGTGATCACCTCCGACCGGTCGCCGAAGCAGCTGGCGACCCTGGAGGACCGGCTGCGGACCCGGTTCGAGTGGGGCTTGCTGGCCGACATCCAGCCGCCGGACCTGGAGACCCGGATCGCGATCCTGCAGAAGAAGGCCGCCCAGGAACGCCTGTTCGCCCCGCCGGACGTACTTGAGTTCATCGCGTCTCGGATCTCCGCCTCGATCCGGGAGTTGGAAGGTGCCCTGATCCGGGTCACCGCGTTCGCCTCGCTGACCCGTTCGCCGGTCGAGTTGTCGCTCGCCGAGGAGGTCCTGCGGGACTTCATTCCGGACGGTGCCGGGCCGGACATCACTGCGGACCAGATCATGGTCGCCACCGCCGACTACTTCGGGGTCAGCCTGGAGGATCTACGTGGGCACTCCCGTTCCCGGGTGCTGGTCAACGCTCGACAGGTCGCCATGTATCTGTGTCGGGAGCTGACCGACCTGTCGCTGCCTCGGATCGGCCAGGCATTCGGGGGGCGGGACCACACCACGGTGATGCACGCCGACCGGAAGATTCGGCAGCAGATGGCCGAACGTCGCTCGCTCTACAACCAGATCGCCGAGCTGACCAACCGGATCAAGCAGACCCCCTGAGTCGGCCTGCGTTTCCGCACAGCACCCGGCTCACTCGTCTCCCCGCACAACACTTCGTCGCCGTCCCTACCGATGGGGACCACGCTGCCTGCTACCCCAAGCCTGCCTGATATGTGAGGTTTCGCGCTTCCCGAAGGCGGGTACGGGGAATTCTGGCTACCAATCGGGCCTCCGCTCTGCGCTACCGCCAGTCTGGTTGTCCACCGCCCCTGTGGATAACCAGGGTGTCGCCAGCCACAGTTATCCACAGGTTGTGGACAAGGGCTGGGGATAGCACTGTGGACAAACACGAAGAGTAGTCGAGTTGTCCACAGCTCTCCCCGGGCCTGTGTATAGCCTGTTGAAGGTTCTGTGGATAACGAGCCGCATTCGGCTACCGGCCATCCACAGGCCTGGGGAGAAAGTACGTGGATAACCGGTGGAAAACCTGTGGATGACGGTGGATAACCTGAGGCCGACTCGGGGGCTGTGGATGAAGACCCCGGTTTATCCCCTGGTTATCCACCGGCTACCCACCGGTGCATAACTTCCTGACCTGCGGAAACGTTGGATATCCACAGTTTGCACAGCACCGATGAAGACGATGAGTTATCTCTTCAAGAGAACAAAAACCAATCATCACCGTTGGGGATTCTGTGGATTGTTCGATCGGGCTTCCGCAGTGAAGGACTCATCGACCGGAACACCCGGGGGCGGGCACGCAGACATGGATGCGGCGGCCTAAGGTGCGAGGGAGAGCCGCACGGACCGCCGGCTCGGAAGACAGTCGCCGGCATGAGACAGTTGTTGCTGACGTCGACGCGGAGGCATGACATGAAGTTCCGAGTGGAGCGCGACGCGCTCGCCGACGCGGTGGCCTGGACGGCAAAAAGCCTGCCCAGCCGCCCTTCGGTGCCGGTGCTAGCCGGGGTGATGCTGCGGGTCGCCGAGAGCAGCCTGCACGTCTCCGGGTTCGACTACGAGGTTTCCAGCCAGGTGACCGTCGAGGTGCAGGGGGACTCGGACGGTGCCGCCCTGGTCTCCGGTCGCCTCCTTGCCGAGATCACCAAGGCGTTGCCGGCGAAGCCGGTGGACATCGCCGCCGTCGGCGCCCACCTGGAGCTGGTCTGCGGCAGCGCCCGTTTCACGCTGCCGACGATGCCGGTCGAGGACTACCCAAGTCTGCCGGAGATGCCGGCCAGCGCCGGCACGATCGACGCTGCGGCGTTCGCGGCGGCGGTGTCACAGGTCGCCGTTGCCGCCGGCCGGGACGAGACCCTGCCGATGATGACCGGCGTACGTATCGAGCTGACCGGCTCGACCCTGGCGATGCTCGCCACCGACCGCTATCGGCTGGCCATGCGCGAGATGCAGTGGAACCCGGACGACCCCGAGGTGAGCATCACCGCCCTCGTACCGGCCCGGACCCTGCACGACACCGCGAAGACGCTCGGCCCAATCGGTGGCAACGTGACGATGGCCCTGGCCCAGGGCGCCGCCGGGGAAGGCATGATCGGCTTTGCTGGCGGTACCCGCCGGACCACCAGTCGGCTGCTGGACGGTGCCAACTACCCGCCGGTTCGCTCGCTCTTCCCCGCCAGTCACAACGCTGAGGCCCGGGTCGCGGTCTCGTCGTTGGTCGAGGTCGTCAAGCGGGTCGCCCTGGTCGCCGAGCGGACCACTCCGGTGCTGCTGAGCTTCAGCGCCGACGGCCTGGTCGTCGAGGCAGGCGGCACGGAGGAGGCCCGAGCCAGCGAGGCGATGGACGCCACCTTCACCGGCGAGCCGCTGACCATCGGCTTCAACCCGCAGTACCTCATTGACGGCCTGCAGAACCTTGGCGCACCGACTGCGGTGTTCCGCTTCGTCGACGCGTTCAAGCCAGCGGTTATCTCCCCGTCCGGTGAGGATGGCGAGATCATTCCGGGGTACCGCTACCTGATCATGCCGATCCGGGTCACTCGCTGACCCGACTGGCACCAAACGCGTCAAGCGCACCGAACGCACCGAAGGGGAAGTAGATGCAGCTCGGCATCGTGGGGCTCGGCCGGATGGGCGGCAACATGCGCGAACGGCTACGCGCTGCCGGCCACGAGGTGGTCGGCTACGACCAGAGCCCGGAGGTGAGCGACGTCGCGAGCCTGGCCGAGCTGGCCGAGAAGCTGACCGCACCGCGAGCGGTCTGGGTGATGGTGCCGGCGGCGGTCACCGAGGCGACCATCGACGGGCTCGCCGAGGTGCTCTCCCCGGGCGACATCGTCATCGACGGCGGAAACTCCCGGTTCAGCGACGACGGGCCGCGTGCGGAACGCCTCGACCAGCAGGGCATCGGTTACCTCGACGTCGGGGTCTCCGGCGGTGTGTGGGGCCGGGAGAACGGCTACGCCCTGATGGTCGGCGGCGACCAGGAGCACGTCGACCGCCTGATGCCGATCTTCGAATCGCTCAAGCCGGCGGGGGAGTTCGGCTTCGTACACGCCGGACCGGTCGGTGCCGGGCACTACGCCAAGATGGTGCACAACGGCATCGAGTACGGCCTGATGCACGCCTACGCCGAGGGCTACGAACTACTGGCCAAGTCCGAGCTGGTCACCAACGTGCCCGGGGTGTTCAAGTCGTGGCGGGAAGGCACCGTCGTCCGCTCCTGGCTGCTCGACCTGCTCGACCTGGCCCTTGAAGAGGACCCGGAGCTGTCCAGCCTGCGCGGCTACGCCGAGGACACCGGCGAGGGCCGATGGACGGTCGACGAGGCGGTGCGGCTGGCCGTACCGATGAACGTCATCGCCGCCGCCCTCTTCGCCCGGTTCGCCTCGCGGCAGGACGACTCGCCGGCCATGAAGGCCGTCGCGGCGCTGCGGTTCCAGTTCGGCGGCCACGCCATCCACAAGAACTAGGCGGCGAGCCCGAGATCGTGTACGTCCGTCGGCTTGAACTGGTCGACTTCCGCTCGTACGAGCGGGTCGAAATCGACCTGAACCCCGGCGGGAACGTACTCGTCGGTTCCAACGGGGTGGGTAAGACCAACCTCGTCGAGGCGCTCGGCTACGTGGCGACCCTGGGCAGTCATCGGGTCGCCACCGACGCACCGCTGGTCCGAGCCGGCGCGGACGCGGCGGTCATCCGGTGTGCGGTCGTGCACGACGCCCGGGAACTGCTGGTCGAATTGCAGATCGTCCCGGGCCGGGCCAACCGGGCCCGGCTGGGTCGATCACCGGTCCGGCGGGCCCGGGACGTGCTCGGCGCGCTGCGCCTGGTGCTCTTCGCCCCGGAGGATCTCGAACTGGTTCGGGGCGACCCGGCAGAGCGACGGCGCTACCTCGATGATCTGCTGGTTACCCGGATGCCCCGCTACGCCGGGGTACGCGCCGACTACGAGCGGGTGGTCAAGCAACGGAACGCCCTGCTCCGTACGGCGTATCTCGCCCGTCGGGCCGGTCGTCCCCGGGGCGCGCGTCCCCGTCCGGAGGCCGGTGACCCGGCGTCGGGCGGAGCCGCTACCGACCTCTCCACCCTCGATGTCTGGGACACCCACCTGGCGCACCACGGGGCGGAACTGTTGGCGGGCCGACTCGAACTCGTCGCGGCCCTGAGCCCGCACGTGGCCAAGGCGTACGACGCGGTCGCGGCCGGTCGGGGTGCGGCCGGGATGAACTACCGGTGCTCGATGGATCTCACCGACGTACCGCCGGACCGGCCTGCCCTCCAGACCGCGTTGGCGGCCGCGCTGGTCGAGTCCCGGGCCGCCGAGGTGGAACGGGGTGTGACCCTGGTCGGGCCACATCGGGACGACCTCGCGCTCAGCCTCGGTCCGTTGCCGGTCAAGGGATACGCGAGCCACGGCGAATCCTGGTCGTACGCGTTGGCGCTGCGGCTGGCCGCCTACGACCTGCTTCGCTCCGACGGCATCGAGCCGGTGCTGGTCCTCGACGACGTCTTCGCCGAGCTGGACGCCGGTCGGCGGGAACGGCTGGCTGACCTGGTCGCCGGGGCGAGTCAACTGTTGGTCACCTGCGCGGTCGCCGAGGATGTACCCCGGGCACTGCGGGGTGCCCGCTACGAGGTGGCCGGAGGCGAGGTACGCCGTGTCGAGTGATGCCGAGCCGCGTCGGACCGGACGGGACGGTCCACAGGTGGACCGTGGGGCCGGCGATGAGGAGCTGGCCGGCCCGGAACTGGCTCGCGCGGTGCTGGACGCGGCCAAGGCCCGGCGGGCGGCGGCCGGGCCCAGACGACGTACCCCGGGTGGAGCCGACCTGGAGGGCGGTGATCGCACCCCGACCGCCGGTCGGAGCGGAACAGGTCGACGGCTTCGAGGCTATTCCGGGCCGGGGCCCGATCCCCGCGACCCGCAGTTGCTCGGCAGCGTGCTCGCCCGACTGGTCAAGGCCCGGGGCTGGCAGCGGCCGGCGGCCGAGGCGACGGTCTTCGGCGAGTGGGAACGGGTGGTCGGTGCGGAGATCGCCAAGCACAGTCGACCGGTCAAGCTGGAGAACGGCGAGTTGACCGTGGAGGCGGAATCTACCGCGTGGGCGACCCAGCTGCGGCTGCTTGCCGCCTCGCTTTTGCAGCGGATCGCCGCCGTGGTCGGCCATAACGTGGTGCGCAAGCTGCACATCCATGGACCGGCCGCGCCGTCATGGTCCCGGGGGCCGCGTCGGGTGCCGGGCCGTGGCCCACGGGACACGTACGGCTGACCGTCGCCCGGTGCCGTAGTCGGGCGGTGCGTCGGGCGGCCGACTGACGTACCGGCTCGGGCAGGCGTACCGAGTGTCCGTGCTGTCGAGCCAGCAGCAGACCGGCCGCCACCGAGGCCAGGGTCGTGACGATTCCGGCCATCACCAGTGTCTCCCGGGGACCCACGTACTCGGAGAGCCAACCGAGCAGGGGCGCGCCGACGGCACCCGAGATGGAGCCGGTCACCGCGATCGCGGCGAGTACCCGGCCGCGCATCCGGGCGTCGGTGTCGAGTTGGGCCCGGGTGCCCACCGTGGTGTCGATGATTACCGCGGCTGCCGCGATCGGCAGGATCAGCGCCGCGAAGCTCCAGCTGCCGGGGGCGAGGCCGGCGAAGATCTGCAATCCGCTGCCGAGGAGTCCGGCACCGACCAGGATGGCGTAGCTCAGGTTTCGGGTTCGGGCGGCGAGGAGCGCGCCCACCACGGTTCCGACGGCGAAGACCGTGGACAGGAAGCCGTATCCGGAGGCGCCGGAGTTGAGTGGGCCGTCGCTCATGGCGGCCATGGTGACCTGGTAGTTGCGCCCGAAACTGCCCAGTACGAAGGAGAGTGCCAGCGCGGTCAGGATCACCGGTTGCCGGCGCAGGTAGGCGAAACCGGCCCGGACCCCGTTGCCGCCGGCTGGGCGATCGGCGTCGGCTGGGTGACCGTTGTCGGCTGGGTGACCGGTGTCGACCATGCCCTGGGTGTGTAGCTCGTTGGGGCGTACGGCCATGAGGGCCAGCACCACGGCGGCGAAGCTGGCCGCGTTGATGGCGAAGAGTGGTGCCGGGCCGGCTGCGGCGACCACGACCGCACCCACGCTCATGCCCAGGATGCGGCCGGCGGAGTTGGTGAGCGAGCCGAGGGCCAGCGCGTTGCCGAGGGTCTCCCGGTCCACGAGGGTGGAACCCCAGCGGCCCATCACTGGGCCTTCGATCGCGGAGACCGCGCCGCTGATCAGGGAGATGGCGTAGATCAGTGGCAGGCCGGCGGTGTCCGACCAGGCGACGGCGGCGAGGCCGGCGGCGAGTACGGCGTGGGCCACCTGGCTGGCGATCAGCAGCGGCCGGGCGGGGATCCGGTCGGCGAGGGCCCCGCCCCAGGTGCTGAGCAGCAGGCTGGGGATCGTCTGAAGGAGGATGGTCAGCCCCATCGAAGTGGCCGATCCGGTGGCCTGTAGGACGTACCAGTTGACCCCCAGCACCTGCATCCAGGTGCCGATGACCGACACGAATCCGGCAGCGGCCCAGATCCGATAGTTGCGATGACGCAACGCGGCGAATGTCGTACCCATGGCCGCGACCGATTCCTCTCCCCTGGCCGCAGCGCCTGGCTGACGACACTCCCGATGGAGTCACCGGAGCCTGGCCGGCAACGCGGGCAAGTCTTGCCCGGATTGCCAGGAAAGCCGGTATCAGGTGATCGATTTCACGCAGAGTGATGGTCCGATCACCTGAATTGCCGAGGTGGTGAGAGAGATGTGGCGGATTGGGGGTGACCGTTCAGCGGTTCGTCATTGGAACGGTCAGTCAGGACATCGGGTCCTACCGGTGGAGCGGTCAGCCGTTCGCGTAGACGGCGAAGCCCCGGTCGGCGCACCGGCGGTAGAAGCCGGCGAGCACGCTGAGCTCGGAGTGGAAGAAACGCCAGTGCGGGGCCGCCCCGGACTCGTCGCGCAGCGTGTCCAGGCGGCTGTCCAGCCACCGGAGCTGCTGCTCGGCGAGGCGCCCGTCGGCGAGCGCGGCCCGCAGCACGGCGCTGACCGTGTCGAAGGTCACCGACTCCCCGTGTGGGCGATGTCCTTCGGCAAAGCGTTCGAGGCCGCCCGCGATCCAGGCGCAGCCGTCCGGGTCGATCACCGGGTCCTCGTCCTCTGCGGCAGCTTCTGTGGCATAGAGCACACCGTCGAGTCCGAGGAGCAGGTCCACCAGTTCCGTGTAGGCGGTTGCTGGCACCGTTCCGGTCTTCGCGATGTGGGTGGCGAGGGTGGCGGTCGGTGCGGGTACTTCAGGCAGGTCAGCGACCGTCCCGAAGTCGACGAACTCGGCCGGGGCGACCGGATCGTAGAACCGGCCGGTACGAGGCCAGTGCACCGCGACGTTCTCCAGCCCCACGGGCGTCACCTTCCTGAGCAGGTTAATGGCCGATCGTCCGGTTTCCCGGAGCGCGTAACGCGAATTGTCGGGAATGATGATCGGCGACGCAAAATTACGGTACGACGATGGCTTCGCGCGACCCCCGGTCGGACACCTTCCGAGCCACGAGATCGGGTTGCCTCGGCGGGTTAACCGCCCAAGATCCGAAGCTGGGCCTGTGGGGGGAGTCGTGGGCGGGCCAATTTGGCCGCTACGGGGGTCTCAGGTCGTTTCCGAGGGTGCCGAGTACCTGTTCTGTCGCCGCAGCACAGTAGGATCGATGCAGAGACGAGGACGCGGTATGGAGCGACGACACGGGCCGGTTGCGGCCCGGGCCGCCAGTCCGCCCCGCGTCTGAGCCGATCGCGATCCGCGGGCATTTCGCGGCGAGCGGCGCTTCGGCCCGTACCCCGAATTTCGATGGTGGTGCCGGCCCGTGCCAACGTCGCGTCCTACCCGCCGAACCCGCGCCCCGGACGCCCACGTGGTGCCTGGCGGGTGCGAGAAAGTGGCCGAAAAGGTGGCAGCGCAGAATAAGCAGGAGTACGGCGCCGAGTCGATTACCGTGCTGGAGGGCCTGGAAGCGGTCCGTAAGCGGCCCGGTATGTACATCGGCTCGACCGGTGAGCGGGGTCTGCACCACCTGGTCTGGGAGGTCGTGGACAACGCGGTCGACGAGGCCCTCGCTGGTCACTGCGACACGATCAACGTGACGCTGCTCGCTGATGGTGGCGTCCGGGTGGTCGACAACGGCCGGGGCTTCCCGGTCGACCTGCACCCGAAGCTGAAGAAGCCGGGTGTCGAGGTCGCGCTGACCGTGTTGCACGCCGGCGGCAAGTTTGACGGCAAGGCGTACGCGGTCTCCGGTGGTCTGCACGGCGTGGGTGTCTCGGTGGTGAACGCGCTCTCCGTCCGGATGGCGGTGGAGATCCAGAAGTCGGGTTACTTCTGGCGGCAGCAGTACACCAACTCCAAGCCCGGTCCTCTGGAGAAGGGTGAGGAGACCGACAAGACCGGTTCTGCCGTGTCGTTCTGGCCGGATCCGGACGTCTTCGAGACGGTCGACTTTTCCTTCGAGACCATCTACCGGCGGATCCAGGAGATGGCCTTCCTCAACCGGGGGCTGACCATCCAGTTGCGGGACGAGCGGGTCCAGGAGGAGGACGGCAAGCCGCGCGAGGTGACGTTCTGCTACAAGGGCGGCATCTCGGACTTCGTCCGGCATCTGAACGCGCCGAAGACCCCGATCCACCGGTCGGTGATCGAGTTCGGGGCCGAAGAAGAGGGCATGTCGGTTGAGATCGCCATGCAGTGGAACGAGTCATACGGCGAGTCGGTCTACACCTTCGCCAACACCATCAACACCCACGAGGGCGGTACCCACGAGGAGGGCTTCCGGGCCGCGTTGACCAGCGTGGTCAACCGGTACGGCACGGAGAAGAAGCTGCTCAAGGGTGACGAGAAGCTCTCCGGTGAGGACATCCGTGAGGGCCTGGCCGCGATCATCTCGGTCAAGCTGACCAACCCGCAGTTCGAGGGCCAGACCAAGACCAAGCTGGGCAACACCCCGATCAAGAGCTTCGTACAGCGGGTCTGCAACGAGTGGCTGGTGGACTGGTTCGACCGCAACCCGGCCGAGGTGAAGACCATCATCACCAAGGCGTCGCAGGCTGCCCGGGCCCGGATCGCCGCCGCCCAGGCGCGGAAGTTGGCCCGGCGTAAGTCGCTGCTGGAGTCCGGGTCGATGCCCGGCAAGCTGGCCGACTGCCAGTCGACCGATCCGCGCGAGTCCGAGCTGTTCATCGTCGAGGGCGACTCGGCCGGTGGCTCGGCCAAGCAGGGGCGTGACCCGCGGACCCAGGCGATCCTGCCGATCCGGGGCAAGATCCTCAACGTGGAGAAGGCGCGGATCGACCGCGTTTTGAAGAACGCCGAGGTCCAAGCGCTGATCACGGCGCTCGGTACGGGCATCCACGACGACTTCGACATCGAGAAGCTGCGCTACCACAAGACCGTGTTGATGGCTGACGCCGACGTGGACGGCCAGCACATCCAGACGCTGCTGCTGACCCTGCTGTTCCGGTTCATGCGGCCACTGGTCGAGTTGGGGCACGTCTACCTCGCGGCCCCGCCGCTTTACAAGATCAAGTGGAACAGGAAGGGCGACGACGCCCAGTACGCGTACTCCGACCGCGAGCGGGATGGGCTGATCGCCCTCCGGCAGCAGAAGAAGCCCAACGCCAAGCCGGATGACATCCAGCGGTTCAAGGGTCTGGGTGAGATGAACTACCCCGAACTGTGGGAGACCACCATGAACCCGGCGACGCGCACGCTGCGTCAGGTCACCCTCGACGACGCGGCAACCGCCGACGAGCTGTTCAGCGTCCTCATGGGTGAGGACGTGGAGGCGCGGCGGTCGTTCATCCAGCGCAATGCCAAGGACGTGCGGTTCCTGGATATCTAGTCGGTGGCGGTGTCACCGGCCAACCAGCCGGCGACACCGTTACCCACAGAGTTATCCACAGCTTCGACGGTTTCCACAGTCGTTATCCACAGCGGAATACGGCTTTAAGTCTGATAAGGGTTGACAGTGACGGATACTCCCGAAAACCCCATTAACGAGCCGACGGAGCCGGCCACCGGCGGTAGCCCGGTCGTCGAGCATGACCGCATCGAGCCGGTGGGGCTTGAGGTGGAGATGCAGCGGTCCTACCTCGACTACGCGATGAGCG
Source organism: Micromonospora sp. NPDC003197 (assembly GCF_053590565.1). NCBI lineage: Bacteria > Bacillati > Actinomycetota > Actinomycetes > Micromonosporales > Micromonosporaceae > Micromonospora > Micromonospora sp. NPDC003197. The sequence goes on from NZ_JBSFTE010000016.1 coordinate 40,151, forward strand.
TGATCGTCGGGCGGGCCCTGCCGGACGTACGGGACGGGCTCAAGCCCGTACACCGAAAGATCCTCTACGCCATGTTCGACTCTGGCTACCGGCCGGACCGGGGGTACGTGAAGTGCGCCCGCGTCGTCGGTGACGTGATGGGTAACTACCACCCGCACGGCGACGCGTCGATCTACGACGCGCTGGTCCGGATGGCCCAGACCTGGTCGCTGCGCTACCCGCTGATCGACGGCAACGGCAACTTCGGCTCGCCTGGTAACGATCCGGCCGCCGCGATGCGCTACACCGAGTCCAAGCTGTCCCCGCTGGCGATGGAGCTGCTGCGGGACATCGACGAGGACACCGTCGACTTCCAGGACAACTACGATGGCCGTGCCAAGGAGCCGGTGATCCTGCCCTCCCGGATCCCCACCCTCCTGATCAACGGCTCCGAGGGCATCGCGGTCGGTATGGCCACCAAGATCCCACCGCACAACCTGCGGGAGATCGCGGCGGCGGTGCAGTGGTGCCTGGAAAACCCAGAAGCGGACGAGGCGACCACGCTCGAAGCGTTGCTCGAGATCGTCAAGGGGCCGGACTTCCCCACCTACGGTCTCATCGTCGGCACCGCAGCGATCCAGGACGCGTACCGCACCGGTCGCGGGTCGATCCGGATGCGGGCCGTGGTCGAGGTCGAGGAAGACAAGAAGGGCCGCTCCTGCCTCGTCGTCACCGAGCTGCCCTACCAGGTCAACCCGGACAACCTGGCCGAGCGGATCGCCGACCTGATCAAGGAGGGCAAGCTCGGCGGCATCGCCGACATCCGGGACGAGTCCTCGGGCCGTACCGGTATGCGCCTCGTCCTCGTGCTCAAGCGGGACGCCGTCGCCAAGGTGGTGCTCAACAACCTCTACAAGCACACCCAGCTCCAGGAGACCTTCGGCGCCAACATGCTGGCGCTGGTCGACGGGGTGCCGCGCACGCTCAACCTGGCCCAGTTCATCCGCTACTACGTCCACCACCAGATCGACGTCATCCGCCGTCGTACGGCGTACCGGCTGCGTAAGGCCGAGGAGCGGGCGCACATCCTGCGCGGGTTGGCGAAGGCGCTGGACGCGCTCGACGAGGTGATCGCGCTGATCCGGCGCTCGCCCACCGTCGACGAGGCGCGGCAGGGCCTGATGCAGCTGCTGGAGATCGACGAGATTCAGGCCACTGCGATCCTCGACATGCAGCTGCGCCGGCTCGCCGCCCTGGAACGGCAGAAGCTCATCGACGAACTCGCGAAGATCGAGATCGAGATCGCCGAGTTCAAGGACATCCTGGCCAAGCCGGAACGGCAGCGGAAGATCGTTTCCGAGGAGCTGGGCGAGATCGTCGCCAAGTGGGGCGACGAGCGTCGTACGAAGATCCTGCCCTACGAGGGCGAGGTCTCCATGGAGGACCTCATCGCCCGCGAGGACGTCGTTGTGACGATCACCCGTACCGGTTATGCCAAGCGTACGAAGGTGGATCTCTACCGGTCACAGCGGCGCGGCGGCAAGGGTGTCAGCGGTGCCACGCTGCGCCAAGACGACATTGTCAGCCACTTCTTCGTCTGCTCCACTCACGACTGGATCCTGTTCTTCACCAACAAGGGTCGGGTTTACCGGGCCAAGGCGTACGAACTTCCGGAAGCCAGTAGGGTGGCAAAGGGCCAACACGTGGCCAATCTGCTCGCCTTCCAGCCGGGTGAGCAGATTGCTCAGATCATCGAAATTCCGAATTACCAGGTCACGCCGTATCTGGTGCTCGCCACCAAGAGCGGCCTAGTGAAGAAGACCAGACTGGAGGAGTTCGACTCCAACCGGTCTGGTGGTGTTATCGCGATCAACTTGCGCGATGAGGACGAGCTGGTCGGCGCGGCGCTTGCGGGCCCCGAGGACGACCTGCTGCTGGTGTCCAAGAACGCGCAGGCGATCCGGTTCAACGCCACCGACGAGACGCTGCGACCGATGGGCCGGGCCACCAGCGGGGTCATCGGTATGCGCTTCTCGGACGAGGACGTCCTGCTGGCGATGGAGGTTGTACGCGACGGCATGGAGGGTATGGACGTCCTGGTGGCGACGAACGGGGGATACGCAAAACGTACTCCGATCGAGGAATACCCGGTCCAGGGCCGGGGAGGTAAAGGGGTGCTGACCGCGAAGATCACAGAACGTCGTGGCGGGCTGGTCGGCGCGGTCGTGATCAGTGCAGATGACGAGCTGTTTGCGATCACCAGTAACGGCGGCGTGATTCGGACTCCGGTGAAGCCTGTACGCCGTACACGCGATCGGAACACAATGGGTGTCAAGTTGATGGACCTACCAGACGGCGTAACCATCGTGGCGATTGCTCGCAATGCCGACGAGCCTGACGAACAGGACTAGTTAATGACGGAGACACAGGCGAAGTCGGGGAGCGCGGGGACCTCGGCCAACCCGGTCGAAGAGGAGGCGTCCAGCGGGGGCGCCACCGCGGCCGGCCGGGCAGCTGTCGGCCGGGCGACCGTTCCCGCCGACGCGCCGTCCCCCAAGTTCACCCGGGCCCCGGGGATGCCGCCCCCGCCGGACCAGCCCGGTGGAGAAGCGGACAGTCGCCCCACACCGGCCCAGGGTGGGGCGGACGGGGGTGCGCCGACCTCGGCCACCGCCAAGGTAACTCCGGCGAAGGCCGCAGCCGACCGCGCCGAACCGTCGGCCAGCGCCGGTCGGGCCAAGCCTGAAGCAACCCGCCCCAGCCCCGGTCGACCGTCCACCGGTACGCCGAGCCCGTTCGGCAGTCGTACCTCGGCGGCCCGGTCGGTGAGCGACCCGGCCGGCGGCAACGTGGTGGGGCCGGTTGGCGGGGGTGCCGCCGCCGTCGGTGCGGCCCGGGTCAACGAGGCGGTACGGGCCGCCCGTAGCTCCGTCAGCTCCGCCGCCTCGCGTGGTCCCCGCCGGGCCCGGCTGAACCTCAAGCGGATCGACCCCTGGTCCGTCATGAAGTTCTCGTTCGCGGTGTCGTTGGTGCTCTTCATCGTCATTGTCGTGGCGACCGCCGTGCTCTACCTCGCGCTCGACGCGATGGGTGTCTTCGAGAGCGTTAACAACAGCCTGACCGACCTGCTCAGCGCCACGGGCGGGCAGGAGGCCGACAGCCTTGAGATCACGGCGAAGGGGGTCATCCTCACCTCCGTTCTCCTTGGTCTGGTGAACGTGGTGCTGTTCACGGCGCTCGCGACGCTCGGTGCGTTCGTCTACAACGTCTGCGCCGACCTGGTCGGCGGTATCGAGTTGACATTGGCCGAACGCGACTGACGCTCGATGAAGCTCCGGGGCGCGCCGTAATCCGGTCGCCCCGGAGTTTTGTCTTCCGGTACCGTCGACCTCGATGGCGACCACTCCTCCGGGTGGCTCGCCGCCCCGGTCGTAGTGGGGGAAGCCCCGAGTTGGGGACTGCCGCCAAGGTGCGATACCCTTGCTCGGCACGCGGGGGGCTATAGCTCAGTCGGTTAGAGCGCAGAGCTGATAACTCTGAGGTCGATGGTTCGATTCCATCTAGCCCCACTTCACACCGTCCGACAGTAGTCGAGCGTGAGGGATCGCCCCATGTTGAAGAAGCTTCTGATCGTCGTCGGCGTGGTTGGTGTAGCAGCGCTGATCGCCAAGAAGGTCATGGACGCCAACGACGAGCGTGCGCTCTGGCACGAGGCCACCACCTCGCCCGACCTTCGATAACACGGATCCGGGCCACCGTTACTGGTGACTCGGATCTACCGGGGCCGTAGCTCAACTGGCAGAGCACTGCCTTTGCAAGGCAGGGGTTAGGGGTTCGAGTCCCCTCGGCTCCACATTTTGTCTTCCTGACCAGGCATTCTGTGATCTCCTTGATCATCAAGTACAACGTCAGTACAAACTACGGTTGATCTTGTTGTGGGGTCCTGCCCGACTTGGCTGCCGCCGAGTTGAGCACCGCACCGATGACGCCGCGAGGCCGATCCCGCTTTGGCCACCAGTGCACGTAGGTCTCCAAGGTGATCCGGAGCGTCTTGTGACGTAGCAGGCGCTGCACTTCCTGCGGTTCGGCGTGGTTGGTGATCAGCGTGGTGGCGCTTGGCGGTTGGCCTAGACAACCTGGTGGTAGCGGGTGACTGCGGGCGGCGCAGCTTGCGGCATGATCGGCGGGTGGCCAGCCGTGTGGAGAACTATCTTGCCCATCTCGACCGACTCAGCGGTGGTGTCGAACCCAGGTTCCTAACGGTTGCCTCGACCAAGGATGACCTGAAGGCCGTCACCGTCATCGCCTACCAGCAGCTACCTGACGACCTGGCGACCGCTCTTACCTACGGAGTCTCGCTGGCAGAGCACCCGGACTGGAAGCTCGGAAGCCCGGAGTTGTGCATCAGTGTCCGCTCGGACGATGACCGTTGGGTCTGGGCGTTCGGGAACCTCGCAGAGAGCCTGCGCGGCTCATGTCCCTTCAGCTGCGGCAACACGATCAGCTTCGGCGAGCGGATCTCGACCGAGTCGGACATGACGTCATTCGTCGTCGGCCCCCCGAGTGTCATCGCGGCCGCCGATCGCCGCGTCGACGTCGGCGGACCCGGACACGAGGGCCACGACATCATCCAACTCGTCGGTATATACCCGATCTACGAGGCAGAGCGACAGTACATCCGCGACTACGGCATCGAGTCCTTCTGGAACCTCGACTGGGACCCCTACGCCGTCACGCGGCGTCCGGCCGTCTGACTCCCCGCGCCCGTTGAACTTGTGGCAGGCCAGCCGCCGGGACACGTCAAGCATGTAGTGGGACTCCAGCGTCAAGCATCTCCCGTGACGGGACAGCGTGGCCGGAGCGTAGTGTGTTCAAACTTTCTTTACTTGTTCAAGGCGGGCCTTCGGCCCGCCGCCGTGCCTGCGCCGGGGCGCGCGTGCGGCCTGGCGGCCGGTCACGCCCCGGCGCGCACGGCGTGGCGGTGGGGGCCATGGACATAGCCGCGGACCGGGCCGGCCGGCGTCAACGAGCACCAGGCGCACGCGCAGCATCGGCGCTAGGCGTCGGCCGGACGCTTGCGGCGGTGGGGGCGACCGGTGCGCGGGGGTCGGCCTGGCAGGGCACGTTTCCGGGTCCGTCTGTGGCTGAGCTTTTGAAGACCGGGAAGAGTGGTCACCCGCCTGCCTGCTCACGGTGACCACTCATCCCGGCAGGGATGCTGCCGGGTCCGTCGTGGTCATCAGTCGGTGGCTGAGCTTGTTCGAGGTGGGATTGCCGAGCTGGTGACCGGTGAGTGTGGGCAGGTCGGTAGGCCGGGTCAGGGCATGCCTCCGGCGGGGGCCTCGGGCTCCGGGATGGCAGGGGTCGGACCGGCGGTCACGGTGGTGGGTGGTTGAGGGGAGGCCATCCCGTCGCCGTCGTCCCAGGCAGAGCCGAGCAGATCCGCTCTCCTGGCCCAAGGTCGTTCAGTCGTGGAGCGCTCCACCTTGGTCCAGGAGGGCGGACCCGCTCCACAGGGTGTGGGACGACGGTGACGGGATGGCAGCAGGCGATACGGGTACGCGCTATGCCGGGCGACGGACCGCGCGACGTAGACCGGCCAGCCGTACGAAGATCTCCCGCTTGGCGACGGCATTGCCCTGCTCATCGAGCTGATAGCCAGTCACCCACGCCCAGCCCCGATAGGTGGGTTTCGGGTCGACCGAGATCACCCGAAACACGAACCGCTGTCGCGCGAACTGCACAGACGCTTCCCGGCTGATCCACAGTTCGTCACCGGGTTCCGGCGGGCGAGGTTGTGGCCTGGCCCATGTGCGGCCGTTCTGTTCCACAGGCATCGGGGGCTCCCATGGTCGGAGGTTCGCCCTGCCCGGCGGTTCGGAGGTCACCGACCAGGCAGGGCGCTTCCGCCGTGCTGGGGCGAGTTCGGGTTCTCCACGACCAGCACAGCGGGTAGCCGCACGGTACCCCAACTGGTACATGGTCGTCCATGGTCCGCCATGCCTGACCAGCGTCGTCTCTGCCCGCATACCGTCGAGAACGTGATCGATTTTGAAGGTCCGGTGCCGGTCTACCGGCAGCTCGCGGCGATCCTGCGCGAGCAGATCGAGCGCGGGGACCTGGTGCCCAATCGGCCGATCCCGAGCGTGGCTCGGCTCCAGCAGGAGTACGGCCTGGCGCGCGGCACCATCCTGCACACGGTTCGGGTCTTGGTCGATGAGGGCTTGGTCTACGTGGTGCCCGGGAAGGGCACGTTCGTGAAGCCGGCCGACGAGGTGTGAGAAGCCGATCCGGCAGGCGTAGATCCGGTCGCTATCGACAGCGACGGTGACAGCAATAGGGGCAGGTGGGGAGAGTCGGGCGTCGAGCGCTACGGATAAGCGCCCGACGTCAGAGGCGTGCGCGGACGCACCCGGACGAAGCGCGCAGAGCTTACAAGCGAGGGTCGCCAGGCCATGCTCTACTGGCTGCCATGCATGAGCGACGCCTCGCGTACTTGCTGATGGTGGCAGTCGGTGTCCTGATGGCTGCCGTAGGGCTTGGCATGGCCTTGGGATACCTTCCCGAAGCTCGTTGGCCGCTAAACAGTGTAACCCTGGGCGGGACAGGTGGAGGACTGGCTGGAGTCGGTTTTCGGGGCTTCAGGAAGGGTGTCCAGCCCATGATCATCGAGTACAAATCCAGTACAACTGAGCCCGAAAACCCGTGTAAAACGTCGAGAGACGTTGAGGGTTCCCGCCCTGCTCAGCGGCCAGATCTGCCCGATTCCGGATGATCTTTACTCCGCCTGCGACATTAGGGGTTCGAGTCCCCTCGGCTCCACATTTTGTCTTCCTGACCAGGCGTTTTGTTCGCCCGGGATTATCGGGCGCAGATCCGGCACAAGTTGTTTTTGATCTTGGCCAGCGATCGCGCGCTTCATTCACACGGTTTGCCGCTGAGTTAGCACCACGCCGACGAGCCCTCGGCCGGGCTCCGGACGGTCAGCAGGGAGCGCAAACGATCCCGGGGCTCGCCACACCCGACCTGATCCGCAAGATCAGCTTGAAAAAGCCTTCCTGGCGCTACGCGGGCAAGGTCCACTGAGGAAGGCCGGGGTGCACCCGCGAGCCGGGCGGGTGCGCCCCGGCTTCACGGGGTGTACGGCGTAATCTCGATCTGAAACGGATCCGGCCAGTTGAGGTTGTCGCGTCGGCAGCGCCTCGGCCCAACACTGTTGACGGCGTAGCTGCGGGCGAGCGTCTGGACCAGCGTGGTGAGGGTCGTGGTCGCGACCCGGGATCCCAGGCAGAACCGGGGGCCCGCGCCGAAGGGAAGGTACGCCCCCGGGGTGTGTGGACGATCGGCGTCCCACCGTGCAGGGCAGAACCGCTCCGGGTCCTGCCCCCAGAGCCCCGGATCGTGGTGGAGCCCGGCGATGTCCATCAGGACGGTGCTGCCTTGCGGGACCGGGTGGCCGCCGAGTTCGGTGGTGGCGGCGGCGGTGCGGTTGAGCATCTCCATGACGGGGGTGTGGCGCAGCACCTCGCGTACGAAGGTCTCGGCGGTACCGCTGTCGCGTAGACCCGACCGGGTGGCGGGGGTGCAGTCGGCGTAGGCGAGCAGCGTCCAGCAGGCGGCGGAGCCGGTGGTCATCATCGCGCTGTCCAGGCAGATGGCGAGGGACTGGGCGATGTCCAGGTCACTGAGCGCACCGGAGCCGTCCGTCAGCAGCGAGTCGAGCAGGTCGGGCGAGGCGGTCTTGTCGGGCGATGCGCGGCGATGCGCGACGGTTGCCAGCAGCGCTTCGATGACCTGGTCGAACTGCTTGCGCAGGCGGTACCTTCCCCAGGGCGTGAGTCCGTTGATGCTGCGCTGACGTCGGTGGGAGGTCGCCAGCAGCAGCGGTCCGAGGTCGGGGCGCGCGCAGTCGCGCAACAGGAAGGGCCACTGGACGGCCGCTGTGGCGTCCACGACGGGGCCGACGGAGCGGAAGCGGGCCCCGGCGGCGAACTGCTCGTGCCACCGCAACGCGAGCTGTGGTGCCGCCGACGCGCAGCCGGCGGCGTCGAGGTGGTCCCAGATGAGCCGCCGGGCGAGCCGCCACCGGTCGGGGTGGTCGATCTGGATCGAGTCGCGGGTGGTGTTCACCAGCGCGGGCGCGAGGGGGAACTCGGTCTCGCTGCGCAGCACGTGCCGCACGATCTCGGGTGGCCGTACGTGGGTCTGATCGGCGGTCAGGGTGAAGACCGGGCCGTAGCGGTCGGCGCAAGCGTCCAGGTAGGCGCGGGGATCGCGCCGCGGATCGCCGGGTGGCCCGCCGTCGTCGAGAACACCGGGAGGGCGGCGGAGATCACTGGACATCGAGGACTCCCGTACGTCGTTGCGGGCAGCGAGCAGCGCCTCCGGCTGCGTTATCCGGAGGCGCTGTCGGAGGTCGACGATCAGACCGGGTACATGCGGATGTAGTAACCCTTGGTGGTGCGGGCAGCACGACGGGCGCGGAGAATGTTGACGAGCTTCGACATATTTGCCTCCCTTCGAATTCAAGATCATGATGATATGTGGGATCCGGGGAAAACGAAAGGTGTTGATCGACCGGAGTGTGGTGGGCGATGGGTGCATCGATCCCCGTGCGGCCATCCGTGAGGTCTCGACGCGGCCCGGTGGGCCGGAGCCGACGAGATCGGGCCGGTGAGACCCCCGAGTGGGTGCGGATGGCAGGCGACCTCATCCGCAGGCGGCAACAAACCGCCGGATGAGTTGAGCCTCCCGTAGCCCCGTGCCCCCGTGTCGTTGGATCCTCGTTCGAGACGCCCGTCGCAAGGAGGACGGCATTGCAGGCGATCCAGAAGGTCCGTCACCGGCAGGCCGGCGTCAACGGTCTGGAGGTGTTCTTCCGCGAGGCCGGGCGTCCCGGCCGGCGGTACTGCTGCTGCGCGGTCTCCCGAGTCTGGGTTCGGTAGGGCCAGAACAAGACTGTTTTTTGCCGGCAGTGTCGGCAGTCTCTCTTGGCGTGGCCACTGACAATTATCCCGTGGACCTAGCTCGCCGTCTTTCGCATGTTCGTTGGCTCGCCGGGGGCACCGGTTCAGGCAAGAGCACCCTCGCCCAGGTCCTGGCGGAGCGCTACGACGTGCTGATCTACGACGGGGACCGCGCGGAGCGCGACTACGTCAGCCGGTGCACTGCGCAAGAACAGCCGTACCTGTGGGCGTTGCTGCAAGCTCCGCCGGTGCGGAAGTGGAACGGCCGCAGTGCACAGGAGATCTTTGAGTCGATGCCGAGCCTGCACGGGGAAACGTTCGGATTTGTTGTCGATGACCTGCTGGCGATGCCCACGGAGCGTCCGGTCCTGGTCGATGACTTCCGAATTCTGCCCCGCGAGGTTGCTCCGCTGCTGACGTGGCCGGAGCAGGCAGCCTTCCTCCTGCCAACGCCGCAGTTCAGGAATCGGGCATTGCGCGCTCGATTCGCCGACGCCGCGAGAGCCCGAGCGAACTGGGGAGACAGCGATCACGGCGAGGCGCTCGCGCTACGACTGGCTCGCGATGAACTGTGGGACGCTGAAGTGCGGCGTCAGGCCGTCGAACTGCACCTGCCGGTGGTAACCATCGACGGATCTCGTGAGGCCCATGACCTTGCCGATGACCTTGCTGCTCGGTTTCGTCTCGGCCCCGCCAGGTCTATGGACCGTGCAGAACGATGCTTCTGACTTCTCCGGCACGTGATCGACGCGAACGGCCAGGTCAAGGGCACACTCGGCGCATGACGGGTTAGTCCGATTGGCGGCTTGCGTCCAGCCACTCTGCGTCATTCCAGACCACGGTACCGCGCCAGCCGGCTGTAACAGAGGAGGTGGACAGCGGTGGCGAGAGAACATCGCCGAACTCTGCGCCACCCTCACCGACGACCCCGTCGCCATCGCCGGAGTGGTCGCTGCCTCCGACGGACTTTGCACCGCCATTCTCCTCGACAACGGACCCGCCGACCCGGAGCACCTTCGCGCCGTCCTGCAACGAGCACTCCACAACCGACCATCTCGACGCGCGGCGTTTTGGCCGGTCTAGTGGGGGCCACGTCTTCGTAAGGAGCCCCGGTCTTCGTCCTGCGTAGCGGGCCCTCGAGCTCCGAGGAACTCCGAGACGCCCTCGGCCTCAGCTCCGGAGCGGTGCGTACGGCGGTGCGGGCGGTGACCTTGCAGGGCGGTGACATCCACCCCCAGCGGTACGGAAGGCAGCGTCAGCAGCCCCAGCCCCATTTACTTGCGGACACCTGTTCGGCGGATTACCGCAGCTGGCGCGATGGTCCTCCTCGAACATCACAGGGGGTCGAGCGTGGTGCCTTCCGTCGAGCGCGGGGTCGCCGCATGGTGTGCGCACTGGTCAGCCTCGGCGCCGTAACGGTCTTGCAGCCGCATCCAGGAGTAGGTCGGCTCCTGCGGCCACCCTTCCGGGGAATCCTCCCAAGACTCCTGTCGTCCGTAGGGAGTGAGATCGAGAAGGTCGAAGACGAGCATGAACGGCTCTTCGCCCCGAGCAAACGTCGACCACGAATGGAATATACGGTCACGGCGTCGAATAAAGACGCTGATCGCCTGCTGTTCCTCGCCGTCCTGCGTGGCACCGAAGTCGTCGTTGAAAGTAGTCCCTCCGGAAGACACCCACGGCAGCTTCCAGCCCATCCGTGTGCGAAACGCCGTGAGCTTCTCGATCGGCGCACGGGACACGAGCGCGAACGATGTGCGTCGCGCCTGCAGGTGGCTGAGCGGGCCGATGTGATCGGCCATCATCGAACAGCCGTCACATCCTTCCTCCCAGTCCTCAGCGAACATGAAGTGCTGCACGATGAGCTGCGGCCGGTCTCCGAAGAGGTCGAGGAGACTGACCGGGCCATCGGCCCCTTCGAAGACGTAGGGGGTGGTGACTTCCACGACGGGCAGCCGCCGCCGCATGGCCGCTACGGAGTCCTTCATCCGCGTGAGCGCCTTTTCCTGCAGGAGAAGCACGCGCCGCGCTTCCGCCCACGCTTCGGCGTTCACAACGGGAGGCAGAGGAAGGTCGATCTCGGTCATGTGACGCTCCATCCGTTTGTCCGTACAAAATGTCGTCGGCGGTGTTCGGCCCGTCAGGCGCGGCGGATCAGGGCCCGGATACTGATCGCGAGTGCGAGCGCGCACCAGACCAGTAGCACGATGAGATCGCGACCGCTGGCACTGTACGTCTCGGACAGCAAGCCGGCACGGATCAGGGGCGAGCGCATGCAGGTAATGATCGACGCGTACCAGCGCGTCTCGTCGGAAGGATGCCCCAACGGCGAGAACCTTCCCACCGAGGACGTCGTACGGCTGATGGCCGCACTCGATCAGGTTCAGCCGAGGAGAATCCGCTGGCTGACGCCGCAGACGGGGCGAAGACGACGGACACCGTGTGACAAGACGATGGACGGCGTGCCAGGACAGCTCGCTCGACGGGCGGTCTCAGGAACTGGGGGCGCGGCCGAGGACCTGGGCGAAGACACGGTCGAGGGTGTGGTCGACATCGTCCGCCGCTGAGCGTGAGCGCCAGGCCACATAGCCATCCGGGCGCACCAGTACGGCTCCCGCTGGCTCGATGGCGTACGCAGTCAGGAAGGCGTAGTCATCGTCCTCGATCCCGGGGTCGCCGATGGTGAAGGACGCCAGCGGTGCGCCGTACCCGCGGGCGGTTTGCTGGGCGCCGGAGTGCCAGGACGCGCCCTCACCACCGGTCAGCAGTGTGAACCCGGGACCGAACAGGTCCAGGATGGAGAGCTGATTCTCTCCCCGCCCCAACCACACATGCGGCGCACGACATCCAGGCGTAGCGCTCGGCCGGTAGTCGGCATAGGAGTCGTCGACCTCCGGCGGAACGGTGCCGTCCGGTACGACCGCGGTGGAGGCGTACGCGGTGCCGAACTCGACACCGAGGTGGTTGCCGTACCGGTGTGCCGCCTGGATGACCTCAGCGGGGCTGAGCTGCTGATGCATCCCGTAGAAGGAGACCGAGACCTGCATGACGTTGAAGAAGTTGGCGAGGGACTGCTGGACGGTCGTCTTGGTCGGCGGACGACGCTCGGCGTCGTAGGTTTCCAGTAGTGACCAGTCCGCGATGCCGCGAATGCACAACGCCAGTTTCCACATCGCGTTGTGCATGCCCTGCAGTCCGGTGTTGACGCCAAGGCCGCCGGTTGGCGGGAACTGATGGGCGGCGTCGCCGCAGAGTACGACCCGACCCATGACGAGCCGGTCGGCGATGGTGGCGTTCATCTGCCAGCGTCCGACGGTAAGTATTTCCACCTCGAGGTCGTCGATGCCGGAGCCGGCCCGGATCCATTCGGTGCACGCCGAGGCGTCGAGCTTCTCGGCCTCCCAGTCGTCGCGGGAGACGGGTATCTGGCACAGCCAGCGGCCTCGGGCGTCCAAGGGCTGGAAGATCCCGGCGGCTCGTGGGCCGCCGACGTAGAGCAGGACGCCGTGTCGGTCCCCGAGGTGGGATTCCAGGTCGGCGCGGAAGTAGCAGTTGACGAAGTGGTGGACGGCTTCCGCACCGTCGAGGGTGAGCCCCAATTGGGTACGGACGAGGCTGTCCCTGCCGTCGGCGGCGACCAGGGCGCTGCCGGAGATGGTGTAGCTGTCCCCCGCCGGGTCGATCACCTCCAGGGATGCTTCGGCGTGCTCGGGCAACCATCCCGAGAGCACCCGGGTGACCCGGTGACCGAACCGTAGGTCTACGAGCCCGGTGGCGAGCGCCGCGTCCCACATGATTTGTTCGACCAGGTCCTGAGAGGACATGACAGGCTGGGCCGGGCTGATCGACGCCCCGGGCCCGAGAAACCCGTGGGTCTCGATCTGTCCCAGTTCGGTGCCGGTGAGGGTGTCGAAGAACCGGATTGGGCTTTTCCAGCCCGGCGGGGTGTCGATGCCCCGAAGCCGCTGGTAGGTGGCGATTCCCCAGCCGCGGGCAAGCTCCATGGTGCGGGTGTTGAGGTTACGGGTCTTCGGGTGCCGGGACGTTTCCGTTCGCTGTTCAAGGACGACGGAACGAATGCCGAAGCGGGCCAGTTCAAGGGCGGCGGCGAGACCAACCGGGCCACCACCGAGTACGAGGACAGGAGAGGTGGGAGAGATCTGCGTCACGGCCAAATGCTAGTGGCGCAACTGTTGCTGTCAATGTCTTGGTGGAAAGTCCATGAGGGGCTCGATGGCAAGCAGTCACGTCAAGTGAGACGCGGCTTACCTCGTATCGTTGCTGCTTGACTTCAACCCCGGTTCAGGTCGGAGGCTCTTCCGGTGTCGATCGAGCTCTCGTCGCCGCCGCAGGAGTCACCGAAGCGGCCGGCCGACCCACCACCATCTGCGCCGGGGCTCTTCACGGGCCGGTTTCGCGCGTTGACGGTGGGCGCCGTGGCGCTGGTCTCGCTGTCGGCGTTCGAGGCGCTCGCGGTTGCCACCGCGATGCCGAGCGTCGCCCGTGTCCTGGACGGACTGTCGTTGTATGCCCTTGCCTTCGGTGGACCGTTCGCGTCCGGCGTACTCGGCATGGTCGTCTCCGGCATCTGGAGCGACGCGCGCGGCCCGAGCGCCCCAACCCGACATGGTGTCTTCTGGTTCGTGGTCGGCCTGTTGATTGCCGGCAGCGCACAGAGCATGGGATTGATCGTGCTCGGTCGGGTCGTACAGGGCTTCGGCTCGGCTCTGCTCTCGGTGGCGCTGTACGTCATGGTCGCCCGCGTGTACCCGGAGGAGCTGCATCGACGTATTTTCGCGGCCTTCGCGGCGGCCTGGGTGGTGCCGTCGTTGGTCGGTCCGGGCATCGCCGGCCTGATCGTCCAGTACGTCGGTTGGCGCTGGGTGTTCCTGGCGGTGCCGCTGCTGGCGGTGCCCGCACTGGCACTGATCCAGCCGGCGCTGCGGCGGCTCGACGAGGCGACCACCAACAGCCCGTTGGCCCCTGGTTCGGCCCGACGCGTCGGTTGGGCGGTCGGGGCGGCGGCGAGTGCCGCGCTGTTGCACTACGGGGGGCAGCAGCGCGGCCCGCTTGCCGTGGGCCTGCTCGTGGTGGCGCTCGTCGGGCTCGGTGTCTGCGTACCCCGGCTGCTGCCGGCCGGCTTTGTTCGGATCCGGCGGGGACTGCCGACGGTGATCGCCCTACGTGGGCTGGCCTCGGCTGCCTTCGTCGGTGCGGAGGTGTTCATTCCGTTGCTGCTGTCCCGGGAACGCGGGCTGTCCCCGGCGGCTGCGGGATTCGCCCTCATGGCGGGTGCACTGTCCTGGTCCGCCGGTTCGGCGGTGCAGAGCCGGTTGCGACACCCGGGGCTACGGGATGCCCTGCCCCGGGTCGGCATGCTGCTCATCGCATTCGGCATTGGAGCCGTGGCGAGCACCGTCTGGCACTCGGTGCCGGTTCTCGTCGGCATCCTTGCCTGGGGCGTGGCGGGCCTGGGGATGGGGCTGGTCTTTCCCACGCTCTCCGTCCTGACGCTCGAACTGTCCGCCCCTGGTGAGCAGGGCCGCAACAGTTCCGCACTGCAACTGGGGGACTCGATCTTCTCCGCCACGGTGCTCGCGCTCAGCGGGGCGTTGCTTGCCGCGACGGCGGTGCCGGGCTCGTCGACCTATCTCGCCGGGTTCGCGGTCGCCGCCGTACTCGCGCTCTCCGGAGCTGCGATTTCGGGACGGGTCCGTCCGCGTACCGGCTCGTAGCCCCGTACCGGCTCGCGGTCGGACCGATCGGCGGGCCGAAGCGTCAGTCCGGCTGCGTCGGCGGCCAGGCGGTGAACGCCTGATCGAGTACGGAGATCAAGCGTTCGTACGAGCGGTCGACGTCCTCGGGCAGGCCGAAGCCACCGACTGCCTCCAGGGCGACGAAGCCGTGCAGGCCGCTGCGGAGGACCCGGGTGGCGTCCACCAGTTGGTCGGCGGTGAGGCCATATCCGGCGAGTACGGCGTAGACGATCCGTACCGCTCGGTCGCTGGCGGCGAGGTAGGTGGCGTCGTCGCTGGCTGCCGCCGACCGGAGGGTGGCCGCGTAGCTACCTGGATGGTTGCCGGCGTACGTCCGGTAGGCGCTGGCCAGGTGCCGCAATGCGGCCGATCCCGACCGCCCCACCGTCGCCTCGCTGAGCTGGTCGGCCAGTTCTTGGAGGGCCCGGATGGCGAGCAGGCGGTGCAGGTCGTCGAGGCCACGGACATGTTTGTAGAGGCTGGGTAACGCCACCCCGAGCCGTTGGGCGACAGCGGCCAGGGTGAGCCGGTCGAGACCGGTCTCGTCGGCGAGCTGTGCGGCTTCGGCGACGACCCGCGTGGGCGTCAGGCCGGCCCTAGCCACGGTTGACGACCTTGTTCAGGAACGAGACCAGCGCCGGGTTGACCACCTCGGGATATTCCGCCATCGGGTAGTGACCGGAGTGGGGCACCATGAGCAGTTCGCCGTCGAGGCGTTCGGTGACGAACCGGGCCTCGGCCGCCGGGTCGGGGAAGTCGCTGTCCTTCTCACCCATCACCACCAGCGTCGGAGCGGTCACCTGACCGAGCCGTTCCTCGGCTGGCCGGTGGCTGGTCCGCGTGGTGTGGACGAAGGAGCGCCAGTGGTCGCCCCGGCGCATGCTCTCCTGAATGCGCGCCAGGTGCGCTGCCTGGTCGGCGGGTGGGCGGCCCGGGTAGAGCTTGCGGTAGTAGGTCTGCCAGGCGGCGGGTCCCCAGGGCTTGAGCAGTAGCAGCCGGAGCAGGAGTGGCATCAGCGGGTTGCTCTGTGGGTCGCGGACGAATGGTCCCAGCAGCGCAAGTCCGGCGACCTTGCTCGGGTTCTCCGCAGCGGCCCAGACCGAAGCGCCGGCCCCCATCGACTGGCCGATGACGACTGCCCGGCCGCCGAGGTGTTCGATCAGCGCCAGCACGTCGCCGCCCACGGCCACGTCGTCGTAGCGGCTGAAGCCGTCGTCGCTGTCGCCGTGCCCGCGCAGGTCCATCGTTGCTACGCGGTAGCCCGCCTCGACCAGCGCGGGAACGGTGAATCGGTAGGCCGAACGTAGGTCGCCCATGCCGGGTACACACACCACGAGCGGGCCTTCGCCGTGCACCTCGTAGGCGATTCGGCCGTCGTCCCGCATCAAGAAGCTAGCTGTCATAGCCAACAAGCTAATGTCATTAGCTTTTCCCTGTCAAGTGAGGACGTCTCGAACGGGCGATATGAGGGCAAGCGAGAGATTTTCCGGTCCCTTGTCCGCCTAAGGTGGGCGGCATGACTGATGTCTTCTTCGTATTAGTTTTGTATGTCTTTGGCTTCGTCCTCCTGTACGGAGTGGTTCGACTGGCGGTGAAACACGCCATCGAGGACGCCACGCAGCGACAACATCGGAACGTGCTGCCGGAAGAGGTCTTCTTCCCCGGCGGTTGATCGGCGAGTACGCGGGCGGGCGTGCGGGGCGGTCGGAAGGTGATCACTCACCGGTGCGAGGATCGGCGGCGTGATCGGAACTCTGCTTACCGCACCCGCCCGCACCCGCCCCGATCTACTCGCGCCGCCCGTGGTCGCCGTACTCGAACAGTGGTCGGCTGACGCTCCGGTGCCGGTCGACGAGGTGCAGGCCAACGAGGTGCTGGTTGCCCCGATTGATGCTGAACTCGCCGACACGGCGGCCTTCTGTGCGGCGTACGACGTGGGGCTCGACGCTTCAGCAAACTGCGTCGTGGTGTCCGGCAAGCGGGACGGGGTGACCCGGTATGCCGCCTGTGTCGTCCTGGCCACCACCCGGGTCGACGTCAACGGGGTGGCCCGCCGGCAGCTCGACGTACGCAAGGCGAGCTTCGCGCCAATGGCCGAGGCCGTGGAACTGACCGGGATGGAGTACGGGGGAATCACCCCGATCGGGCTGCCCGAACAGTGGCCGATCCTGGTCGACTCGCGAGTGGTCGACGTCCCGTACGTGATCGTCGGTTCCGGGGTACGACGCAGCAAGATCGTCGTGCCTGGACGGGCCCTGGCGACGCTGCCGAACGCTCAGGTGATCGAAGGGCTGGCCAAGCCGGCGGCAGCCTGAATCGAGACAGTCGACGACACCCGAGACGGCCGACGGCACCCGAGACGGCCGACGGACGGCACCCACCGAAAGTAGTGGGTGCCGTCGATGTTGTTGCACGTGAAACCAAGCGGCTGCCTGCGCTGTATGCAGGCCGCTAAGCGTCATGGGCCGCTATGCGTTGCGCGCCGCTATGCGTTGCTGGCCGCTTCCCGCTGGGCCACCTCGGTCAGTGCGGCCCGCAGCACGTCCGGCTCCTGCGCGCCGGTGACGGCGTACTTTCCGGCAAGGACGAAGGTCGGCACACTCGTCACGCCCAACTCGCGGGCGTTGGCCAGCGCCGCGCGTACCTCGGTCTCCCCGTCGGTGGAGTCGAGGAACTGGCGTACCTCGGGCTCCGGTAGGCCGACCCCGGCGGCGACGGTGGCGAGCGCGGCGCGTGACCCGAGGTCGACCCCGTCGGTGAAGTAGGCGCGGTAGAGCGCCTCGGTCGTCTCGGCGGCCAGGCCGTGGGCCCCAGCGAACCAGACCAGCCGGTGGCCGTCGAAGGTGTTCGCCGTCACCGCCCGGTCGAAACGCAACTCCAGCCCGTCGGCGGCGGCGACCTCGGTGGTGTGGTCGAGCATCTGGCGCGCCCGGTCCGCGTCGCCGAACTTCTTTGCGAGCGAGTCGATCAACGGTCGGGGCTCGGAGACCGGTGACGGGTCGAGCTGGAACGGCCGGAAGTGCACGGTGACATGCTGATCAGTGGATTCGAGGGCTCGTTCGAGCCGGTGCTTACCGATGTAGCACCAGGGGCAAACCAGGTCCGCGTAGATTTCCAAGTCCATGATCAAGGAGAACGTCCCGGGTCAGCTCGTCTGTTCCCGTACCTGTCGCTTGAGTCGGGCCAGGATGGCGGTGCCACCGCGTACCCGCAGCGGGCTGATCGCCTCGGCGAGCCCCATCCGCTGATAAAGATCGTCGGGTACGGCGAGCACCTCGTCAGCGCTCGCGCCCGCCAGCCCTTCCGCCAGGATGCCGGCGAACGCCCGAGTGGTGGGCGCCTCGGGCGGGCAGTCGAACCAGGTGGTGACCGTCCGGTCCGGTGCCACCTCGGCCCGTAGGAAGAACGCCGTCTGGCACTCCGGCACCTGCTCCATCCCGGCCCGGTCGGCCAGTGCGGCGGGCAGCGGCGGGACGCTGTCGGCGAACTCCAGCAGCATCTCCAGTACGACGTCTCGCGGAGCGGACGCGAACTCCTCGACGATCTCGGCGAGCTTCGGTGGCATGAGGCCCAGGCTACCGGTGTTAGGAAGGGGCCCTTTACCGGCAGAAAGCGATAAGAAGGGGCCCTTCCTAACATCTGGGCGGGCGGTATCGTTTGCGGTTGCCGCACACGCGAGAGGTGAACAGGTGAAGGCCACTGAGCTGTCGATCTCCGGCGCATGGGAGTTTCTTCCGCAGCAGTTTCCCGACGATCGCGGCAACTTCGCAGTCTGGTACGACGCTGCCGTCTTCGCTGACGCCCTCGGTTTCGAGTTGCATGTCGCGCAGACCAACCACAGCGTCTCCCGGCGGGGCGTGGTCCGGGGCGTGCACTGGGCAGATGTGCCCGTCGGGCAGGGCAAGTACGTCTACTGTCCGCAGGGCGCGCTGCTGGACATCATCGTCGACCTGCGAGTCGGCTCGCCGACCTTCGGACAGCACGAGGTGGTACGGCTGGACCCCGTCGACTTCCGGGCGGCCTACCTGTCGGAAGGGCTGGGCCACGCCTTCGTCGCACTCGAAGACAACACGGTGATGAGCTACCTCTGCTCGGCCGGCTATGCGCCCACCCGGGAGCGGATCGCCAACGTCTTCGACCCGGACCTGGCGCTGCCGATCCCCGCCGACATCACGCCGATCCTCTCCGAGCGCGACGCCGACGGGCCGGGCCTGAACGAGCTGCGGGATGCCGGACTGCTGCCGTCGTACGACAAGTGCCAGCAGCTCTACCAACTGCTGCGCAGCGGTCAGCGGCCCCAACTGGACAGCTGAAGCCAACGAGCGCCCGCCCGCCGTGCACAGCCGCGGCGGGTGTCGGCGTCGCCACTTCCGTACCGGCCCAGGGGCTGGTACGGGATGGGTGGCTGACACACTCCGATGGATCCTGGTGACAAGCTCGGGAAGTAGGGGCAAGGAGGAGTAGGTGCGCTGGCGCAGCTTCGTGGCGGTCGGGGACAGCTTCACCGAGGGAATGGACGACGCGTACCCGGACGGCACCTACCGGGGATGGGCGGACCTGGTCGCAACGCGGCTGGCCGTCGAGGCCGGCCCGGAGTTCGGGTACGCCAATCTGGCGATCCGGGGGCGACTCTTCCCCAACGTGGTGGCCGAGCAGGTGCCGGCCGCGATCGCCATGCGCCCCGACCTGATCAGTTTCGCCGCTGGCGGCAACGACGTGCTGCGCCGCAACTTCGACCCGCACGCCCTGGTCGAACGCTTCGACGAAGTGATCGGCGAGCTGCGGGCGACCGGAGCCGACGTACTGATCTTCCGCTTCGCCGACGTGATGGCCCGGCTGCCCGGTCAGCGACTGGTGGCACCCCGGGTGTCGGTACTCAACCAGGCGCTGGGCGAGACAGCCGAACGCCACGGCGCGATGCTGGTGGACCTGTACGCCGATGATGCGTTCCAGAACCCTGCGCTGTGGGGTGAAGACCGACTGCACATGTCGGCTGCCGGGCACCGGCGGGTCGCTGCACGGGTGCTCGGCACCCTCGGGCTGGCACCGGACGAGCAGTGGCTGGTCGTACCGCCCCGGCCGGCGCCGACGCCGTGGCTGGCGGCGCGCGGTGCCGACCTGCGGTGGGCTGGGCAGCACCTGGCACCGTGGATCAAGCGACGGCTGACCGGCCGGTCCTCCGGCGACACGGTGACCGCGAAGCGCCCGACGTTGGCCCCGGTCACCGACTGAGCGGGTTCAGGTTCGGGTGGCGGGGCGGGGTAGACGGCGTACCGTGGGCTGATGGCAGTACCGAACGATCCCGCGCCCGACCTTCAGCCGTACGCCGACCCGCAGCGCCTGGTGACCACCGAATGGCTCGCCGCCAACCTCGGCACGGACGGCCTGGTCGTCGTGGAGTCGGACGAGGACGTGCTGCTCTACGACACCGGGCACATCCCCGGTGCGGTCAAGGTCGACTGGCATCTCGAACTTAACGACCAGGTGACCCGGGACTACCTGCACCCGACGGACTTCGCCGAGTTGTGCTCCGCCAAGGGCATCGGACCGGACGACACGATCGTCTTCTACGGCGACAACTTCAACTGGTGGGCGGCGTACGCGTTCTGGGTCTTCTCCCTCTTCGGCCACGCGGACCTGCGACTACTCGACGGCGGCCGGCAGAAGTGGGTGGCCGAGGGGCGCGAGCTGACCCGCGACCGGGCCACCCGACCTCGGACCGACTACCCGGTCCCGGATCGCGACGACGCGCCGATCCGTGCCTTTCGCGATCAGGTGATGGCGCACATCGCGGCCGGCCGACCGCTGGTGGACGTCCGGTCCCCCGCCGAGTACACCGGCGACATGCTGCACATGCCGGACTATCCGCAGGAGGGGGCGCTGCGCGGCGGTCACGTGCCGGGGGCGGTCAACGTGCCGTGGAAGTCGGCCGCCAACCCCGACGGTACGTTCAAGCGCCCCGACGAACTGCGCGCGATCTATGTCAACGAGCAGGGCCTGACCCCCGCCGACGACGTGATCGCCTACTGCCGGATCGGCGAGCGGTCCAGCCACACCTGGTTCGTTCTGCGCCACCTGCTTGGCTATCCACAGGTACGTAACTACGACGGCTCGTGGACAGAATGGGGCAACCTGGTCCGCGCCCCGGTGGTCCGCGGCGACCAGCCCGGTGGCCTGCCCCGATGACGGATGGCGCGGGACCGGTGGGTGGTCCTTGTCTGCCCGCTGGATGGTCGCGGCACGTTGATCGATAGCCTGCGGGGATGGGGCAGGTGTGGCGGGACTGGGGTGGCGTCGTACTGGTTTCGTTTGCCGGCCTGCCGCTGGCCGCCCTGATCGCCTTCCTCCTGGCCCGGGTGCGCATCACCCGATCGATGCCGGTACGGCAGGCATGGTGGCGCAGCGTCGCCGAGGTGGGCATGGTGGTGGGCACCCTGCCCTGGGTGTGGATGATCCTTACCCCGCTGGACGCACCCCGACTGGTGCATCTGATTCCGTTGCGCGACCTGTACCTCCAGGTGACCACCACCTCGCCCACGTTCGTGGCGGTGCAGGCCGGCGGCAACCTGTTGGTCTTTGCCGCGCTGGGCTTCTTCGCACCGATCCGGTTTCCCGCCCTGGCTGGGATGGGAAGACTCCTCGCTCTCGGCGCCGCCGGGTCGATCGTGGTCGAAACCCTCCAGTTCGTACTTGACATCGGGCGGGTGACCTCTGTGGACGATGTGCTGATCAACGCCGTCGGAGCGGCGCTCGCCGGCCTGCTGTCCCGCCCATGGTGGGCGTCGGGCGCGCCAGTTTCGGTCGATGCCGCGCCTGTCCCCGCCGGGCCGGGCTATTAGACCTGATCCACGCCGGGCCGGGGGCTAGCCGACCTGATCCGATCGGGTTTCCCGGCCCAGCGTTCGCCACGAACCGATGGTGGCGAGGGCGAGGATGGCGGTCGCGGCGTAGACAACCACCGGCAGCCCGTACGCCTGCGCGGCGAAGCCGCCCAACGTTGCGCCGACCGGGGCGCTGAGCAGGCCGACCGTCCGCTGTGCACTACCCACCCGACCGAGCAGTTCGGCCGGTACGTTGCGCTGGCCGTACGCCACCCACAACGCGTTCCACATTGCCGTGCCGGCGGAGAAGACGGCCAGCGCCACGGCCCCCGGGACCGGGTGTCGGGAGAACGCGAGCCCGGCCAGCGCCAGGGTCTGCCCAGCCAGCACCCAGCGCAGCCCGGCGAGGGTGCCGAACCGTCGGGCCAGCCGACCGGCGCCGAGCGCCCCGAGTAGCCCGCCGATGACCGCAGCGGCCATGAACACGCCGTAGCCCGCCTCGGTGACGCCGAGTACGTCCAGTGCGTACAGCACCAGGACCGCGATCATGGCGCTGATGGCGAGGTTGGTGACCGCGGACAACCCGGTGATGATGCGGAGCGTGGCGTCCTGCCTGATCCAGCGCAGCCCGTCGCCGGCTTCCCGCCACAGGCTTCGCCGGCCGGGCTGCGACGTATTGCCGAATGACCGGCTGGGCACTGCCCCATCGGCGGAAGACCGGCCCGCCGCGCCGGACGTGTCGGTCGACGGGCGGACGGGACGCAGGGTCAGGGCCAGCAGGGCGGCGACGGCGAAGGAGACCGCGTCGACGGCGAACGGCAGCGCTGCTGCGATCGCGAAGAGCACCCCGGCGATGGGCGCACCGACAAAGCCACGGCTCACCGTCGTACCGGCCTGCAACCGTCCGTTGGCCTGCGCCAACCGGTCGGCGGGCACCAACGCGGGCAGCATCGCGAAGGCGGAGGCGTCGAAGAGCGTACCGAGGGTGGCCAGGAGAAAGGCACACCCGGCGAGTACGACGATGCTCGCCTGCCCGGTGGCCACCAGCACCGCGAATGCGGCGACCAGGACCGCCCGCAGCCCGTCCACCAGCGCCATGGTGCGCCGACGGTCCCACCGGTCGGCGTACACCCCGCCGATCAGGCCGAACAGCAGCGGTGGCAGTTGCCCGGCGACGACCACCGCCGCGATCGTCCGCGGGTCCCGGCTCAGTGTGGCGGCGAGCAGGGCGAGCGCCGGGGTGCGCAACGCATCCCCGAGTTGGGAGAGCACCGCTGCCGACCAGAGTCGCCAGAAGGCACCGCCGAGCCGTCCGGCGTTGCGCGGGGTTTCCGGGGTCGCCGCTACCGCAGTGTCCGTCATGCCTGCTTCCTCCCGTCCGCCGCCGCCCGGATGGGCGGCTCGCCATGCGGTGTGACCCTGGGGGGTGGAGCAGGTCGAGGGTCAAGTCGCCGACCTGGAGCATGCTCAGGAAATCGGGGCGGCGGACTGTCGGTGATCACCGGTACGGTAGTCGCCGGCATCGCACCGGGAGAGAACCGACCGGCACGGACCGGGAGAGTAGAAGAGCGTGGATCACACCTTCCAGGTCGACCTGCGGGGCATCGTCGACCTGTTGAGCCATCACCTGTACGGCAGCCCTCGGGTCTACCTGCGGGAACTGCTGCAAAACGCGGTCGACGCGATCACCGCGCGCCGGGCCAACGAGCCTGCTGCCCCGGC
The DNA here is from genome assembly GCF_053590565.1 of Micromonospora sp. NPDC003197. Lineage (NCBI taxonomy): Bacteria > Bacillati > Actinomycetota > Actinomycetes > Micromonosporales > Micromonosporaceae > Micromonospora > Micromonospora sp. NPDC003197. The sequence continues at coordinate 63,395 of NZ_JBSFTE010000016.1, forward strand.
GGTGGTCCGGATCCAACCGCCCGCCGCCACCGGGGACGGCACCCTGCGGATCACCGACACCGGCATCGGGCTCACCGAGGCGCAGGTACACGAGCTGCTGGCCACCATCGGCCGCAGCTCCAAACGCGACGAGTTGGGCTTCGCCCGGCACGAGTTCCTCGGCCAGTTCGGCATCGGCCTGCTCTCCTGCTTCCTGGTCGCCGACGAGATCCGGGTGCAGACCCGGCACGGCGACGAGCCGACCGTCCTGTGGACCGGCTACGCCGACGGCCGGTACAGCATCGAATTGGCGCCAGCCGGCACCGGCCGGGCGGAGCAGGGCACGACAGTCACCCTGGTGCCCCGCCGCGACGCCGACCAGTGGTTCGCGGTCCAGACCGTGACCGAACTGGCCCGACTCTTCGGCTCACTGCTACCGGTGACCGTCTACGTCGACGGTGTCGAGACGACCGCCGGACCACCGCCGTGGGCCGTTACCGCCGGCGGCTCACCCGCCGCCCGTCGGGACGAACTCATCCGGTACGCCCGGGAGACGCTTGGCTTCACCCCGTTCGACGTGGTGCCGCTGTCGGTTCCAGAGGCGGGATTGACCGGTGCGGCCTTTGTGCTGCCCGCCCCGGTCAACCCGGCGGCGCGGGCCGGGCACCGGGTCTACCTCAAGCGCATGCTGCTCACCGAGGGGGCCGAGGGGCTGCTGCCCGACTGGGCGTTCTTCGCCCAGTGCGTGGTGGACGCGAGCGAACTTCGCCCGACCGCCAGCCGGGAGGCCCTGTACGAGGACAGCCTGCTGGAGAGCACCCGGGAGGCGCTCGGTGACCAGCTGCGGGCCTGGCTGGTCCAGCTCGCCAGCACCGAACCGTATCGGCTCGGCGAGTTTCTTCAGGTGCACCACCTCGGGGTCAAGGCGTTGGCGCTGCACGACGACGAGATGCTCCGGTTGGTCGAGCAGTGGTGGCCGATGGAGACCAACTTCGGCCAGATGACGCTGGCCGAGTTCCGCCAGCGGCACGGCATCGTCCGGTACGCCGCCACGATCGATGAGTTCCGGCAGCTCGCGGCGGTGGCGGCAGCCCAGGACCTGGCCGTGGTCAACGGCGGCTACACGTACGACACGGAAATCATCGAGCGGCTGCCCAACGTGGACCGGTCGGTGCTCATCGAACGGCTGGAGCCGACCGACCTGACCACCCGGTTCGACGCACTCGACCCGGGTGTGGACCTGGCGCTGCGGCCGTTTGTCAAGGCCGCGCAGCAGGCCCTGGACCGGCTCGGCTGCGAGGTGGTGCTGCGGGCGTACGATCCGCCGTCACTGCCCGCCCTCTACCTGGTCAGCCGGTCGGCGGCCTTCCACGACCAGCTGCAGGCAACCCGTGATCAGGCCGACGAGGTGTGGGCCGGGGTGTTGGACGCGCTCGCCTCCTCCGGCCCGCCGGAGCGTCCCCAACTGGTGCTCAACCACCGCAACCCGCTGGTGCGTCGGGTCACCACACTGGGCGACCCGGAACTGGTCGGGCTCGCCGTGGAGGCCCTGTACGGCCAGGCGCTGCTGCTCGGTTACCACCCGATCCGCCCGGCCGACGCCGCCCTGTTGAACAGTTCCTTCCTCGGCCTGCTCGGCCGGGCCGTTCCCGGACAGGAGTGATCGGATGACCTCCAGCCACGACGATCTGTGGCGGCAGTTCCGGCATACGGCGAACATGCCGTACGGCGCGGGGCAGATCGCCACCGTCGAGCAGTTGATCCGGCAGGCGGACGCCGCCGGTGACGAGGAGATGGCGTTCGCCGCCCGGATGCTCGGCACGAACGCCTACGTCTACGGCGGCGAACCGGTCAAGTCGTTCGTCACCTTCTCCTGGTGCCTGGCCGACTTCGACCGGAACCCGCGCCCCTACCACCAGCAGTACCTGCACAACCTGCTCTGGCACTTCAAGTACATGATCAACGCGTTGCTCAACTTCCCCGAGGTGCCGCTCGACCGGACGTACGCCGTACTGGACGACATGGAACGCCGGTACCGGGCGGGCGGGCACAGCCCGCAGGCGGTCTACAAGTACCGGCACCGGGTGGCCCGACACCTGGGCGACGTCGAGCAGGCCGAGGAGTGGTACCGGAAGTGGATCACCACACCCCGCGACGACCTCTCCGACTGCGCCGGCTGTGACCCGTCGGCACAGGCCACCTACCTGGCCGAGAACGGGCGGGACGAGGAGGCGATCGCGTTGGCCGAGCCGGTGCTCGCCGGTCGACTCTCCTGCAGCGAGCAGCCGCAGGGCATCCTGACCTCGCTGCTCCTGCCCTACCTGCGGACCGGGCGGCGGGATGCGGCCCGGGACGCGCACCAGCGGGCCTACCGGGCGGTGCGGGGCAGCCTCGCCGACCTGTGGGACATCGGGGAGCATGTCGAGTTCTGCGGACTGACCGGCAACGACGCACGCGGTCTGGAGATCGTCGAGCGGCACCTGGACTGGTTGGACCGGGCACCCTCCCCGGCGGCGGCGATGGCGTTCGCCGCCACGGCGGTGCCGGTGCTGCGTCGGTTGGACCAAGCTGGGCACGATGAGTTGACTGTGCACCGCCGGGCGTACGGGGATCGGCCGGCGGCGGACGTACCGCTGGGGGTGCTTGCCGACGAGTTGGCCCGGGTGGCCGCCGAGATCGCCGCGCGCTTCGATGCCCGTAACGGCACCACCAGCCAGTCGGCAGGGGTGACCGACCGGATGGCGATGGAGCCGATCGGCGAGCACCTACCGCTGTCGGCGACCGCCCGTCGGCAGGCGGCCCGGCACGCCCCAGCGGAGACCGGCGCGACCGCGACGGACCAGATCGTCGACCCGGACGAGCCGACGACAGTCGGCAAGATCTTCGAGCCCTTCTCGATGCGCGTACTACTGGCGGTGGAGCTGTCCGAGGACGCCACCCCGGACGAGTTGTTGGACCAGGCCGAGGAGCTGTGGCGGACCGAGCGGATCGAAGACGTCGTCGCGGTCGTACGCACCTTCGACGAGCGCTTCGGTGAGCAGGAGCTGCCGCCTCGCACGATGGCCCGGCGGGCCGAGTTCCAGGCGCTCGAGTGCAGTGTCGCCGACGATCTGACCGGCGCGGTGACGGCGAACCGGCAGGCGGTTGCCGGCTACCGAGAGCTGCCGGATCCGGTACGCGAGCAGATCGTGACCGGGCGGCTCGGCGTACTGCTCTGCCAGACCGGCGCGGAGGACGAAGGGCTGCCCCTGGCGGCGGCGTCGGCGACCTACCTGGCCGAGCACGGTACGCCGGCCGAGCGGGCCAGCGCGTACGACCGGCTCGCGGTGGCGCTGTTCACCCAGGAGCGTTGGTCGGAGGCGGCCACCGCGATCGAGCCGGCGGCCGAGGCCGCGAGCGAGGTCGACGACCCCTATCTGACCGCCCGGATCACCCTGCGTCGTGCGGTCTGCTTGCAGGCGTTGGAGCAGCGTACGGAGTCGAGCCGCGCGGCAGCCGAGGCCCGGGACCACTACCGCGCGTTGGGCCTGCCGGACGGATTTGCCGCCGCGTGCATCTGCTACGCCCAGTCGTTGGACGACCCGGCCGAGGTGGTGGCCGCGCTGGACGAGGCTCTTCGCGTGCCCGCCGACGAGGCGATGTTGCCGGCTCGGACCGGTCGGGCTCGGGCGTTGCTGGCGGCGGAGCGGCCGGCCGAGGCGGTCGACGACTTCGTCGAGGCGGTGGCGCTCTGCGCCGAGCGCGGAATCGCCGACGGTGCCGCCTACCTGCGGTGGGAGTTGGCCAACGCCTACCAGCAGGCCGGGCAGCTGCTGGATGCGGCGGAGGCGGCCGAGGAGGCGGTCACCGAGCTGACGAAGCTGGGCTACCAGGCCGACGCGGACCGGTGTCGGCATCTGCTGGCCAACGTCTACCTCTCGCTCGGTGAGATCGACCTGGCGCTGGGGCTGTTCGACCAGTTGGCGGAGAACCTGGACGGGCCGGACAATCTGGGCCCTCGGGGGCAAGTGCTGGAGGAGGCCGGTGACCTGCTCTATCGCACCGACCGGGACAGTGTCGCCGCGCAGCGGTTCGCAGCGGCGGCCGAGGCGTACCGGTTGGCTGAGCTGCCTCTCGACGAGATGCGGGCGCGCCGCCGGGAGATGGACGCGTTGAACTGGGCCGGCTCGGCGGAGGCGGCGCTGGCTGCGGTCGAGCGGGCGGATCGGACGGCGACGGGCCTGTCGGCCGAGCTGGCGGGCGAACCGGCCGCGGTCTGGGAGAAGTCGATGTTGGCCGCCGCCGGGGCGCGGGTGTTGTTCAACGTCGACCGGGCCGATGAGGGTCTGGCCCGACTGGACGGGGTGCCGGAGCGGCTGCGGGAGATCGAGGCGTTCGGCGAGGCGACCCAGGTCGACCTACTCGTCGGTGAGGGGCTGCTGCGGCTGGACCGGCCGGCCGAGGCGGAACCGATCCTGCGGCGTACCGTGGCCGGCCTGCCCACCGGGTCCGGACCGGTACGCCCGGCGGCGTGGCTGCTGTTTCAGGCGCTCGTCGCGTTGGGCCGTGCCGAGGAGGCGGAGGCACTGCGGGTGGAGCACGACCTGGAAACCGACGAGTGACCGTAGCGGGCTGTTCAGGCAGCCAGGCAGAACGGGCGGCCCGACAGTCAGGCAGAACGGGCAGCAGGGGGCGACGGTAGGCGGTGGGCGACAGGTGGGATGGCGGGAAACCGCTCGGTAACCATCTGTCGTTCGCTGGCTAGGCTGACTGGGTGACGGTGGAACAGCAGGTGACATCGGCGGCGGCCGTAACGGTCCCCGCCGCGACTCGGCGGCGGTCCCGCCGTGACGAGATCTTGGAGATCGCGGTCGGCCTCTTCGCAGCCCGTGGCTATCACGGCGTCTCCATGGACGACATTGGTGCGGCGGCCGGTGTCACCGGCCCGGCCCTCTACCACCACTTTGCCGGCAAGGAGGCGATGCTCGCCGCCGCCCTGATTCCGGTAAGCGAGGAGTTGCTTGCCGGTGGACGTGACCGGGTGGCGGAGCGGGCGAGCGACCCGCGTGCCGCGCTGGAGTCGTTGATCGACTTCCATGTCGAGTTCGCGCTGGCCAACCCGGCCGTAATCGCGCTGCACCTGAACGAACTCGACCGGCTGCCCGAGGATCCGCGCCGGCAGATCCGTCGGCTCCAGCGGCTCTACGTCGAGGAGTGGGTCTCGCTGCTGACCGCGCTGCATCGGGGACTGTCGGCCGGCGAGGCGCGGGTGCTGGCGCACGCCGCTTTCGGTTTGATGAACTCCACCCCGTTCCTCGGTGGTGAGGTGGACCGGCAACGGCGGGCCGCCCTACTGCGGGCCGCGACCCTGGCCGCCCTGCTCATGGATCCAGACTCGTGATCGCGACGCATCCGTGATGTTCTAGTGCCCGACAGAACATCCGGACACCCCGGGGAGAGATACACATGATCGAGTCGTTGCTTGTCGCGAACCGGGGCGAGATCGCCCGTCGGATCATCCGTACCGCCCGACGACTCGGGGTACGAACGGTAGCGGTCTACTCGGAGGCGGACGCCGGACTTCCGTTCGTGGCCGAGGCTGACGAGGCGGTCTGCATCGGCCCGGCCAACCCGGCGCAGAGCTACCGCAACACCGAGGCGATCCTCGCCGCCGCGAAGTCGACTGGTGTCCAGGCGATCCACCCCGGCTACGGTTTTCTGTCGGAGAACGCCGACTTCGCCCGTACGGTGGAGAGCCTTGGCCTGATCTGGGTCGGACCCGGCGCGGATGCGATCACCGCGATGGGCGACAAGATCAATGCTCGGAATCTGATGGCGGCGGCCGGGGTGCCGGTGGCCCCCGGCACGACCGACCCGGCCGCCGACGTCGAAGCGGCGGTGGCCGCGGCGACCGACATCGGCTACCCGGTGATGGTCAAGGCCGCTGCCGGTGGCGGCGGGATGGGCATGGGCGTGGCGGTGGACGAGGCCGCGCTGCGCGCCGAGTACGACAAGGTCCGTGCGTTCGCCGAGCGGATGTTCGGCGACGGCTCGGTGCTGATCGAGCGCTACTTCCCCCGGGTACGTCACGTCGAGGTGCAGATCCTGGGGCTGGCCGACGGTCGAGTGATCGCCCTCGGTGAGCGGGAGTGCTCGGTGCAGCGCCGCAACCAGAAGCTGGTGGAGGAGTCGCCGTCGCCGGCCGTCTCGCCCGAGCTGCGGGAGCGGCTGCTGGCGGCGGCGGTACGCGCCGGTGAGGCGGTTGGCTACCGCAACGCCGGTACGGTCGAGTGTCTGCTTGATTCGAGTAGCGGTGAGTTCTTCTTCCTGGAGATGAACACCCGGCTCCAGGTGGAGCACCCGGTGACCGAGCTGGTTTACGGGGTCGACCTGGTCGAGGAGCAGTTACGGGTGGCGGCCGGGCTGGTCTCCCACTTCGACCCGGATGCGTTGACCGCGCGCGGGCACGCGATCGAGTTGCGGATCAACGCCGAGGACCCGAAGCGGTTCCTGCCCGGTCCCGGAGCGATCAAGACCTGGGTGGAGCCCTCCGGCGAGGGCGTACGTGTCGACTCCGGCTACGCGCCGGAGACCACGGTGACGCCGTTCTACGACTCGCTGATGGCCAAGCTGATCGTGCACGGCGCCGACCGGGCGGAGGCGATCTCCCGGGCTCGGGCGGCGGTGGCCGGCTTCGAGGTGGTTGGCCCGAAGTGCAACCTGCCGTTCTTCGCGGAGTTGCTGGAGAACGCCGAGTTCGTCAGCGGCGACTACGACACCGGCATCGTCGGCCGGATGCGCTGATCACCTTGACGTCAAGCTGACTTGACGATTGCTCGTCGAGAGCGGTGACCCGGCCCACGGTGCTGCCCCTGGCCGTGAGCGCCTTTGCTCTGCTTTCCTATAGGAAACGCCCGATGTCCGGTCAGCGGACAGTTGCTCACAGTGAGGTGAGGACGCATGACACAACTGCCGGACTCCGTCTCGATCCGCGAGGTCGGCCCCCGCGACGGTCTGCAGAACGAGGACCCGATCCCGACCGACGCCAAGGTGCGGCTGATCGACGCGTTGTCGGCCACCGGCGTACGACGGATCGAGGCGGTCTCGTTCGTACACCCGAAGGCGATCCCGCAGATGGCCGACGCCGACGAGGTCTGGGCGCGGGCGCAGCGCAACGAAAACATCCGCTACTCGGCTCTGGTGCCCAACACCCGGGGCGCGCAGCGGGCCCTGGCCGCCGGGTTCACCGAGATCGAGGTGGTGGTCTCGGCCAGCAACACGCACAACCAGCGCAACGTCAACCGGTCCACCGCCGAGTCACTGGACGACATCGCCGGGCTGATCGCGCTGCTGCACGAGTCGGGGGCCACCGCCGAGGTGATCATCTCGACCAGCTTCGGCTGCCCGTACGAGGGGGACATCGACCCGAACCGGGTGGCGCAGCTGGTGGACCGGGTGGTCGCCGACGGGGCGGACCGGGTCGCGTTCGGTGACACCACCGGCATGGCGACCCCGCGCCGGGTGCGGGAGCTGCTGACCGCCGTCCGCGACCGCCAGCCGGAGATCCCGCTGCTGCTGCACTTCCACAACACCCGGGGTACGGCGTTGGCCAACATCCTGACCGCGCTGGAGTACGGCATCACCGAGTACGACGCCAGCGTCGGCGGCCTCGGCGGCTGCCCGTACGCGCCGGGGGCCAGCGGCAATGTGGCCACCGAGGAGGTGGTGCACATGCTGCACGACATGGGCATCGACACCGGGATCGACCTGGACGCGTTGCTGGTTGCGGCGGCTCTGGCCGAGGAGTTGGTTGGTCGGCAGCTGCCCTCCGGGGTGCTCCGCGCTGGCCCTCGCGGGTAAGAACCTTTCGGCTCAGTCGAGAGGTGGGGGCACCGGCCAGGATTGCCATCCATCGACGGATGTGCTGCCCTGGTCAGTCGCCGTACGGTCAGTTTCCAGGCCGACCATACGAGCGACATGCGAGGTTCGTCATGACTGACGACACTGACCGGAGGCGGTTCCTACGGAGGGCTGCTGGCGCGACCCTCGGCATCGGTGCCCTGGCGACAACCGCCGGGTTGAGCGTGGGCGGGGTAGCCGAAGCGTCCCCGGGGCGCCCGTCGTCGGGCAACCCGGTCATCGGCACCTGGCGGGGCACCGTCACGTTGCCCCACGAGGTGGAGGTGGCCCTGTTCACGTTCCTGCCCGGCGGCTTCTTCCTCTCGTTCGCCGAGGGCATCCACATCGCCACCGGACGCTGGGAGTCCACCGGGCGGCGGAGCGTCACCTTCACCCTCTGGCAGGTGCTGCCGGACGACCTTCGGGGACTGCCACACCGCTACAACGGAGAGGTCCGGGCGCTACACCACGCCCAGGTGGACGGGGACGCGCTGACCAGCGAGGGGACGTACCGGGCACTCGACATCGACGGCAACGAGGTGGATCGAGGTCCGGTGACCGCCCAGGCGACCCGGTTCGACATCTCGACGTTCTGAGGGGCTGGTCAGCTGACCAGGCCGGCGTGGTGTGCCAGGATCGCCGCCTGCACCCGGTTGGTCAGTTGCAGTTTGGCGAGCAGCCGGCTGACGTGGCTCTTCACCGTCGCCTCGCTGAGGTACAGCCGCTGGCCGATGTCACTGTTCGACAGGCCCTCGCCGAGCGCCGCGAGCACCTCACGTTCCTTCTCCGTGAGGATCTCCAATCGGCGTACGGCCTCGGCACGGCGCGGGTTGGCCGGTTCGGCGAACCGGCGCAGCAGCTTACGGGTGACCTGTGGCGAGAGCATGGCGTCGCCGGCTGCCGCACTTCGTACCGCAGCCGCCATCTGTTCGGCGGTGGCGTCCTTGAGTAGGAAGCCCACCGCGCCGTGCTGGAGCGCGGTCTGGACGTACTCGTCCAGGTCGAACGTGGTCAGCACGACGACTTTCGGCGGTGCCACGAACCGGGCCAGGGCTGCGGTGGCCGCGAGCCCGTCGCTGCGCGGCATCCGGATGTCCATCAGTACGACGTCGGGGCGGAGCAGCTGGGCCTGTCGTACGGCCTCCGCCCCGTCGCCGGCCTCGCCGACCACCTCGATGTCCGGGTAGGCACCCATGATCGTGCGCAGCATCGCGCGGACCATCCACTCGTCGTCCACGATCAGGACCCGGATCATCGTTGAGGCTCCTCGGCTAGGCGCACCACCGGCAGTTGGGCGCACACCTCGAATCCGCCCTCGGGCAGCCGGTCGGTGTGCAGGGTGCCGCCGATCAGGCGGATCCGCTCGGAGAGGCCGAGTAGCCCGTGCCCGCCGCTGGCGGCGGGCACAGCTGGGGCAAGCGTGCCGCCACTGTCGCGGACGGTCACCCGCAGGCCATCCTCGGCCGGCCGAACCGTAACCGTGGCCCGGGCACCTGGGGCGTGCTTGTGCACGTTGGTCAGCGCCTCCTGCACCACCCGGTAGACCGCATGCTCGACCAGGAGCGACGGACGCAGTCCATCCTCGGCGGACCGCTCGACGACCAGATCGATGGTCAGGCCGAGCGCCCGGGAAGAGGAGACCAGTTCGTCGAGATCGGCGAGGCCGGGCTGCGGCCGTAGCGGCGCGGGGGCGTCGTCGCGGAGGACCCCGACCAGGGTACGAAGCTCGTCCAGCGCGTCGCGGCCGATGTCCTGGATGCGGCCCGCGATCGCCACCGCGTCCCGCCCCTGCGCCGATTCGATCGCGGTGGCGTGCAGCACCATCAGCGACACCCGGTGCGTGACCACGTCGTGCATGTCCCGGGCAATCTGCGCCCGTTCCTCGGCGCGGGCCTGGTCGATCCGGAGCCGCTCCTCGCGCTCGTTGCGACGGGCGCGCTCCGCGAGGTTGGCCATCACCTCGCGGCGGGAGGCCAGGTAGAGGCCGAGCAGCACGGGCGCGACGCAGAGCACGAAGCTGAGCGGCACACTTCCGTCACCGCCACTCACCCGCCACAGTGGTCCGGAGACGGCAGCCAGCATGACCGTAGTGAGGACGACCTGCTGTCGGGTCGAGCGCAGGTGGGCGCCGATTGTGAACTGTGCGATCAGCAGTGGCGGGTACGCGCTCGTGACGCACCAGAGCAGCAATGCACAGCCGTGCAGTAGCCGGGGTCGGTTGCGGCGGACCAGCGCCGCGAGGCCGGTGAGTACGCCGAGTAGCACGCCAACGGCCAGCGGTGCCCGCCGGTCGACGATCGGAGAGCCGTTGAAGAGGCCGGACTGGAGGCCCTCCCACGTACCGGCCAGCACGCAGGTCGCGGCGAGCAGTATGTCCACCGCCCGGTGCCGGTGCCGCCACATGCCGGAAGTCTACGGAGATCGATGGCTTTCCGCCTCCGTCAATGGATTCCACCGAAAGTCGCATCCTGACGCCGCGACGATCAACGATCGATCGGTGGCGCGGCTCAGCTTGGCCGATGTCGTCCCGCTCAGGCATACCTACCGTCGCGAATATGCCTTCCGAAACGTACTCCGATCTCGACCTGGCCCAGAACCGTGCTACCGACACCGCCGGACCTGTCGCGAATCGCGCTGGCCCCACCCGGGCGGTCGGGTGGTTGCAGTGGGTCTTCGTCGGCTTTTCCGCGCTGAACATCGCCCTGCTCCTGACTGGCTCCGACGTTCTGCCGTTACGAGTGGCAGCGCTGGTCGGCTACCTGGTCGCGGTGGTGCTCTCGGTGGTCGCCGTGCTGCGTGGCCCGGAACGCGGTCGCCGGATCGTGATCCCGCTGCACCTGACGATGGCGGTGGCGCAGTTCGTGTTCAGCATTCCGGTCGGGATCGCGCTGCTCGGCATACCTCTCTCGGTCACGATCCTGGCGCTGAGCAGGCCGCGTTTTCCCCGGATGTCGCCGCGCACCCGCAAGGTTTGGCTGACCCTGCACGTCGGGTTCAGCGTCGGCTGGCTCGGCGTCGCCCTCACGATGACGGTGCTGGCGCTTATCGGCAGGTTCGCCGACTCCCACGCGGCCCGGCACGGGGCCTACGAGGTGTTGCACGTCGTCGATCTGGCGGCGGCGATCCCGTCCATGTTCTTGTCGATCATTACCGGCCTGGTGGTGTCGCTCGGTACGAAGTGGGGCCTGGTCCGGCACTGGTGGGTGATCACGAAGTTCGCCATTTCGGCGAGCATTCCGTTGCTCGCCGGGACGGTGGAGAGTGCGCTTGCGGATGAGCTTGCCGTGCGGACGGTCGACCCGGCGGTTGATCCGGGCGGGACCGGGATGGCGCTGACGGCCATCCTGGCCGCGTTCACCATTGCGCTGTGGGTCGCCACCATCCTGTCGGTGGTCAAGCCGTGGGGCCGGACCCGTTGGGGTCGGGCGGCGGACGCCTGGGAGCGGGAGACCCGCCGCCGCTCGGAAGCTGGGCGGGTGGCCCGGAGTCGTTCCGTGCGATAGCCTAACGATCGTTTAGGCTGGCGTAACGGGCCGATACGGCCGAGGTCGCTGCGGGCTAGGGGGTCGTGTGACAGTCGACGGTGCGGCACCCGAGCGGGACGGCGTGGTGGAGCTGGAGCAGCTACGCAAACGGGTCCGGGCGGGGGGCGCGGACAAGTACCACGCGGCCAACGCCGCCAAGGGCAAGCTCTTCGCCCGGGAACGCATCGCGCTCCTGGTGGACGAGGGCTCCTTCGTCGAGGACGGACTGCTCGCCAACGCCACTGCCGACGGACTGCCGGCGGACGGGGTGGTTACCGGTACGGCCACCATCGACGGTCGACCGGTCTGCCTGATGGCCAACGACTCCACCGTCAAGGCCGGCAGCTGGGGTGCCCGTACGGTCGAGAAGATCATTCGGATCATCGAACGGGCGTACGCCGCCGGACAGCCGATGGTCTACCTGGTCGACTCGGCCGGGGCCCGGATCACCGACCAGGTCGACCTCTTCCCGGGCCGTCGGGGTGCCGGGAAGATCTTCTGGAACCAGGTACGCGCCTCCGGCTCGATTCCGCAGGTCTGCGCCCTCTTCGGCCCGAGCGCCGCCGGTGGGGCGTACATCCCGGCGTTCTGCGACGTGGTGGCCATGGTGGACGGCAACGCCAGCATGTACCTCGGCTCCGACCGGATGGTCGAGATGGTGACCGGCGAGAAGACCACCCTGGAGGCGATGGGCGGCGCACGGGTGCACTGTGCCGAGTCGGGCGTCGGGCACTTCCTCTGCAAGACCGAGGCCGACGCGTTGGACGTCGTCCGGCGCTACCTGTCCTACCTGCCGGCCAACTGGACCCAGTCGCCGCCGTCCGCCCCGGCCGTCGAGGCGCCGTCGAAGGTGGACCTGGCCAGCCTCGTACCGGCCAGTGAACGGCAGGCGGTCGACATGCGCCGGTACGTCAAGGGCCTGCTCGACGAAGGGTCGTTCCTGGAGATCCAGGCGCTCTGGGCCAAGGAGCTGACGATCGGCTTCGGTCGGCTCAACGGCGAGGTCGTCGGCGTGGTGGCCAACAACTCGATGTTCAAGGGCGGGGTGCTCTTCGTCGACTCGGCCGACAAGGCGGCCCGGTTCGTGCAGCTCTGCGACGCGTTCAACGTGCCGCTGCTCTTCCTCTCCGACGTACCCGGGTTCATGGTCGGTACGACGGTGGAGAAGCAGGGCATCATCCGGCACGGCGCGAAGATGATCACGGCGATCTCCGAGGCGACCGTACCCAAGATCTGTGTGGTGGTGCGCAAGGCGTACGGCGCGGGCCTGTACGCGATGGCCGGCCCCGGCTTCGAACCGGACGCGACGATCGCCCTGCCGACCGCGAAGATCGCGGTGATGGGCGCGGAGGCGGCGGTCAACGCGGTCTACGCCAACAAGATCGCCGCGATCGCCGACCCCGACGAGCGCGCTGCCTTCGTTGCCGCCCGCCGGGAGGAGTACGAGCGCGACATCGACATCGTCCGGCTGGCCAGCGAGCTGGTGATCGACGCGATTGTCGAGCCGCACGAACTGCGCGCCGAACTGGTCCGCCGGTTCGCCGCCGCCCGGGGCAAGGAACGGAACTTCTCCCGGCGTCGGCACGGCGTCACACCGGTCTAGGCACGATCCCACCGGGAAGGAAGGCCGTCCCGGCGGACCCACGGCTAGGAGACAGAAGATGGACTTCCGGCTCAGCGAAGAGCACGAGGCGTTGCGGCAGAGCGTGCGGGACTTCGCCCGTGAGGTGGTCGCACCGGTCGCCGCCGAGCACTACGAGCGGCACACCTTCCCGTACGAGGTGGTCCGGCAGATGGGCAAGATGGGTCTCTTCGGCCTGCCCTTCTCCGAGGAGTACGGCGGCATGGGCGGCGACTACTTTGCGCTCTGCCTGGCCCTGGAGGAGTTGGCCCGGGTCGACTCCAGCCTGGCCATCACCCTGGAGGCGGCGGTCTCCCTCGGTGCCATGCCGATCTACCGGTTCGGTACGCCGGAACAGCGCGAGCGCTGGTTGCCCCGACTGGTCAGCGGTGAAGCGTTGGCCGGGTTCGGGCTGACCGAGCCGGGCACCGGATCGGATGCCGGGGGCACCCAGACCCGGGCGGTGCTCGACGGTGACGAATGGGTGATCAACGGTTCGAAGGCGTTCATCACCAACTCGGGCACCGACATCACCACGCTGGTCACCGTCACCGCTGTGACCGGTGTCCGGCCGGATGGCGGCAAGGAACTCTCCACCATCATCGTGCCCTCCGGTACGCCCGGTTTCACGGTGGCCCCGGGCTACTCCAAGGTGGGTTGGTGCGCCTCGGACACCCACGAGCTGACCTTCGAGGACTGTCGGGTGCCGGCCGAGAACCTGCTTGGTGAGCGCGGCCGGGGCTTCGCCCAGTTCCTGCAGATCCTCGACGAGGGACGGATCGCCATCGCCGCCCTCGCCGTCGGCCTCGCCCAGGGCTGTGTCGACGAGTCGATCCGGTACGCCAAGGACCGGCACGCCTTCGGCCAGCCGATCGGCAACTACCAGGCGATCCAGTTCAAGATCGCCGACATGGAGCTGAAGGCGCACACCGCCCGACTCGCCTACTACGACGCGGCGGCCCGGATGCTCGCTGGCGCGGACTTCAAGCGCCAGGCCGCCATCGCGAAGCTGCACGCCAGCACGATCGCGGTGGACAACGCCCGGGAGGCGACCCAGATCCACGGCGGGTACGGCTTCATGAACGAGTTCGCGGTCGCCCGGTTCTGGCGGGACTCGAAGATTCTGGAGATCGGCGAGGGTACGTCCGAGGTGCAGCGGATGATCATCGCGCGCGACCTGGGGCTCTGACGCCGAGCAGCCCGTTCGTCCTGTACCCGGGGCAGCTGGTGTTGGTGTCTGACCGATAGCTGACTGCCTGTCGGCTCCGCCGATGCTTGCATGTCCGGCATAGGCGACCGCGCGGACGCCGTGGCGGAGGTCAGGCATGTTCGCTGGGCTCGGACGGGCGATGTTCCGCTGGCGGTGGTCGGTGCTGGCCGGTTGGCTCATCCTCACGGTCCTCGGAATCGTCTTTGGCGGTCAGGTCTTCGACCGGCTGGGACAGTCGGAGAACCTGCGTGTCAACGCCGAATCCCGAGTTGCCGAGCGGCGGATCGCCGAACTCCTGCCCGAGGGGCCGCTGGTAGTTGCCGTCGTGCGGGACCGGGACCCGTACGACCCGCCGCTAGTGGAGAGCGTCACGAAGACAGCCGCCGAGCTGCGGGCCGTGCCCGGGGTGGCCGACGTCGAGGACCTGTACGGATCCCCGGGCGGGCGAATCGGTGCCGACAACCGCAGCACCCTGGTCGTGGTCGAACTCGCCGACGGGCTGCCCGAGGCGGAGCGGGAACGGGTCGAGGACCGGGTCACCGGGCTGCTGCGCGGGATCGACGCACCACAGGTGCTGGTCGGCGGGGAGACCCTGGCCGAGCGCGCCTTCGCCGAGCAGGCGATCCGGGACGCGGCCGTTGGCGAGTCGGTGGCGCTGGTCGTACTCGTGGTGGTTTTGGTGTTGGTCCTCGGCGGTCTGCTGGCCGGTGTGATCCCGCTGGTGGCCGCGCTGGCGGCGGTGGCCGGGACGCTGCTCGGACTACTTGGCCTGGCTGCGGTGGCCGAGGTAGGTGAGTTCACGGTCAACGTGGTCACCCTGCTGGGCATCGGCCTGACGGTCGACTACGCGCTCCTGGTGATCATGAGGTTCCGGGAGGAGTACGCCGCCGACGCCGCTGCCGGCCCGGCGGAACTGCTGGCCCGGACCATGGCCACCGCCGGCCGGGCCGTCGTCGTCTCCGGGGCCGCCGTCGGCATGGCGATGGCCGGACTGTACGTCTTCGCCGAGCCGCTACTGGCGACGATGGCCCTGGGCGGGGCACTGGTCGTCGTCCTGGCCACCGCCGCCGGGCTGACCGCAGTCCCGGCCCTGATCGCGGTCGGCCACCGGCGCGTCGCCACGCTCCGCTCGGGGCGTCGGGTGACCCGGGCGGTACGGGTCGGCGGTACCTCCCTTGGTCGGCTGGCCGGTTTCGCGCAGCGGCGACCCGGTCCGGTGGCCCTCATCGTGTCGGTTGGCCTGCTGCTGCTCGCCGGGCCGTTCCTGTTCGGTGTCAACCTCGGTGACTCGGACGCGCGGGCCCTGCCGAGGTCGATGGAGACCCGCCAGGTGCACGACGTCATGCTGCGTGACTTCCAGGCGAACCGGGCGGCACCAGTGGTCGTGGTGGTGGAGGCTGATCCCACCTCGGCGGCGGTACGGGACCTGATGAACCAGCTCAACCGACTGCCGCAGGTGATCCGGATGCAGCCCCGGCCGGATGTGCCGGGGGCCGCTCTGGTGATCGACCTGACGCCGAAGGGTACGACCGGCGGGCCCGAGTCGCGAGCGCTGGTCCGCGAGGTTCGATCTCTGGACGCACCCTTCCGGGTGTTGGTCGGTGGCCCGGCGGCCGAGCTGGTGGACTATCGCGACTCGGTGGCCGACCGGCTGCCCCTGGCCGTACTGGTGCTGGTGGTGACCACCGCACTGCTGCTTTTCGTCCTGACCGGCTCGGTGCTGATCCCGGTCAAGGCGCTGGTGCTGAACGTCCTGACCCTGTTGGCCACCCTTGGGGTGCTGGTGGTGGTGTTCCAGTGGGGGATCGGTGCCGCGCTGCTCGGGGTCGAATCCTGGGGCGCGCTCGATGTCACCACCCCGGTTCTGCTCTTCGTCTTCGTCTTCGGGCTCTCGATGGACTACGAGGTGTTCCTGCTCGCCCGTATCCGGGAGGAATGGGACGGCTACCGGGGACTGCGTACCCCCGCTGCTCGGGCGGAGGCCAGCGCTCGGGCGGTGCTGGCGGGAATCACGCGTACCGGCCCGGTGGTCACCACAGCGGCCGGCTGCATGATCGTCGTCTTTTTGGGCTTCCTGCTGGGTGAGCTGACTGCGGTGAAGGAGATCGGCTTCGGCATGGCCATCGCCGTACTGCTCGATGTGACGGTGGTCCGAGGCCTTCTGCTGCCGGCGGTGATGAGCCTGCTCGGTGAGTGGAACTGGTGGGCGCCAGTGCCCCTGCGTCAGCTGCATCACCGGATCTCTGCTGGTCGAGCTCGGGTGCCGGCGGCGCGGGGGACGAGCCCGCAGCTGGTCGACAACTGAGCCGAGGGTTATCTGCGTTGGCCAGTCTGACGGGGGCTGCGAATGGCCGGTCAGTCTGACGGGGGCTGCGAATGGGCGGGCGATCCGGCGGAGCCAAGGGTGGCCCCGGGATGTACGGCATCGCGTACGGTGCGTAGCCCGTCCAGCATGATCCGCAACGTCTCGGCGTCGAGTTGCCCGGTGAACCAGCGTTCGATGATCTCCAGGTGGCCCGGCAGGGTCTCGGCGAGTCGGTCCAGCCCGGCCTGGGTGGCCACCGCATGCATGCTGCGCCGATCCGAGGGGCAGGCGCGGCGATGGAGTAGCCCGTCTCGCTCCATCCGGTCGACCACCCGGGTTACTCCGCTGGTCGAGAGGGTGGTCTGGGCGGCGAGGTCGGTCATCCGGAGCTGCTTGTTGGGTGAGCGGGCGAGCCGGGTCAGCACCTCGAACTCCACCACGGAGAGGCCGTGCTCTTCGTATTGGGCCGCAAACCGGGACAGCAGTCCGGTGTACGCCTCGACGAGCAGGCCGACGGCGGTGATGCGTGGATCGTCGAGTGGGTCTTGGCTCACCAGGCCATCGTAACAGTACTTGACACGGGGAATATTGCTGCCGCTATAGTTGCTGCCGTAGCCGTTGGCATACTCAACTAATTTGGCGGAGGATCACCATGACCACCAGCACCGGCGAACCCACCCGCGAGTGGGCGGGGTTGACCATCCCGACGGCTGGCACCTACCTGATCGACCAGGCGCACAAGCGGGTCGGCTTCGTGGCTCGGCACTTGATGGTGAGCAAGGTGCGGGGCGAGTTCGCGGAGGTGGAGGTCGCTGTCACTGTCGCGGAGGATCCGCTGCAGTCGTCGGTGACCGCGACCATCCAGGCCGCCAGCATCAAGAGTGGGCAGGACGACCGGGACGCCCATCTGCGCAGCGCCGACTTCCTCGACGCGGAACAGTTCCCGACGCTGGAATTCCGCAGCACCGGGGTCAAGTCGCAGAGCGGCAACGAGTTTGTGCTCACCGGTGAGCTGACCATCAAGGGTGTTACCCGGACCGTGGACCTCGACGTCGAGTTCGAGGGGGCCGGGCGCAGCCCGTTCGGACAGGACATCTTCGGCTTCAGTGCCTCGACCGAAATCGACCGTGAGGACTTCGGTCTGACCTGGAACGTCGCGCTGGAGAGCGGCGGCTTCATGGTCGGCAAGAAGGTGAAGATCGAAATCGAGGGCGAGGCGATTCGCCAGCAGTGAGCGGTCGGAGTGACGAAGGGTGCTTCCCTGACCATTCCCCGGCTTGACCGAGGGCTCCGGCGACCGGATCGGTCGCTGGAGCCCTCGGCCTTTTCGTAGCGGTAGGTCTCGGCCTTCTGGTGTCGGCAGCCCTCGGTTTCTGCCGTAGCGGTCAGTGTCCTTTGGGGAGCAGTGGGTTATCTCACTCCAGCGGCCTGACGTGCACCGGATGAAGTTGCGCGATCACCGCCTGCCAACAGGGCCCGTTTTGTCCCTGGCCGTGGGCGGTCCGCGCTTCTACCGTGTTAGTTCCACGGCGCCGTTGGGTGGGTAGGGATCCGTCCAGCCGTTGACTTTGTGCTGTGCCGGGGGAGGGCCACATGGGCAGGGACGTCTCGCAGAGTGCCTTCTCGCGGGAGGATCGCATTCGTTACCGGCAGAAGGTGCGCCGGTGCCTGGACGTCTTCGCGCTGATGCTCGACGACTTCGGCTTCGACGCCGATCGCCCCACCACCGGCCTGGAAATCGAACTCAACCTGGTCGACTCCGCCGCCGAACCCGTGATGCGGAACGAAGAGATCCTTGCCGACATCGCCGATCCGTTGTTCCAGAGCGAACTCGGCCGCTTCAACCTGGAACTCAACGCCCGGCCCCGGCTCATCGAGGGAACCGGGTTCGCCGACTACGAGCAGGACCTGGTGACCAGTCTCGGCCGAGCCGATGAGCGGGCGGCAAAGTCCGACGCCGGTATCGTGCTCATCGGCATCCTGCCCACCCTCACCCCTCGGCACCTGGTCGAGGGCAACCTCTCCGCCGACAAGCGCTATCGGGTGCTCAACGAGCAGATCGTGGCGGCCCGGGGGGAGGACATCGAGATGGACATCCGAGGGGTCGAGCGGTTGCAGACCCACACCGACTCCATCGCGCCGGAGGCCGCCTGCACCAGTGTGCAGTTCCATCTCCAGGTCTCACCGGACAACTTCGCCAACTACTGGAACGCGTCCCAGGCCATCGCCGGCGTCCAGGTGGCGATCGGGGCCAACTCGCCGTACCTCTACGGGCGGCACCTCTGGGCGGAGACCCGGGTCGCCCTCTTCGAGCAGGCGACCGACACCCGGCCCGACGAGTTGAAGGCCCAAGGCGTACGCCCCCGGGTCTGGTTCGGTGAACGGTGGATCACCTCGATCTTCGATCTGTTCGAGGAGAACGTCCGCTACTTCCCGCCACTACTGCCCATCTGTGACGACGAGGACCCGGTCGAGGTCCTGCACAACGGCGGAGTTCCCCAGTTGGGGGAGCTGCGGCTACACAACGGCACCGTCTACCGCTGGAATCGCCCGGTCTACGACATCATGAACGGCCGTCCGCACCTGCGGGTCGAGAATCGCGTGCTACCGGCCGGCCCCACGGTCGTCGACATGCTGGCCAACGCCGCCTTCTACTTCGGACTTACCCGGGAGCTGGCCGAGGCCGACCGTCCGATCTGGAGCCAGCTCACATTCAGCGCCGCCGAGGAGAATTTTCACTCGGCCGCCCGCCGGGGCATGGACGCGACCTTCTACTGGCCGCGACTCGGTGACGTACGCGTCAGCAACCTGGTCCTCGACGTACTCCTGCCCCGGGCGGCGGTAGGGCTGGACCGGTTCGGTGTCGATCCCGATCACCGGGATCGGCTGCTCGGCATCATCGAGGAGCGATGCCGTACCGGGCGCAACGGCGCGGTGTGGCAGACCGAATCGGTGTTCGCCGCCGAACAGGGCCGAGGGATGGATCGCCCGGCAGCGCTGCATCACATGTTGCGTCGCTACCGCGAACTGCAGCGCACCAACGCCCCGGTGCACACCTGGCCGGTCGACTAGTCGTCCTCCTCGATGCGGATGCCCAACGCGCCGGCGAGGACATGGGACAGGGCGACCAGATCCTGGCGGGCCACGGCCGCGCCGGACATGCTGGTGACCCCGCCGATTCCGGCCAGGGCGCAGTTCGTGAACCGGGTCCCGGCCATCTGGGCGTGGGAGAACTGCGCGCCGGTCAGGTCGCAGTCGGTGAACGCAGCACCCCGTAGGTCCGCGTTCTGGAAGTCCGCTTGGCCCAGGTTGCAACCCTGAAAGGCCACGTGCTGGAAGGTGGTGAACCGGAACGATGACAGGTCGAGTCGGCAGTCGGAGACTGTAACGTCCCGTAGTGCACCATTGATCCAGTGCAGACCGGTCATTCGGGCCGTCGACAGTCGTACCCGGAGCATCGACGACTTTTCAGCTCGGAGGTTGGCCAGGTTCGCGTGTTCGAACAGGCAGTCGTCGAGCCGGGCCCTGTCGAGTTGGGTGCTGCTCAGGTCTGACCCTTTCACCCGGCACTGGATGAACTCCACCGAATCCGCGTGGCGTCCGGAGAGGTCGAGGTCGAAGAAACCCAACCTCCGGTACGTCGCCTCGTCGGCCAGGTCGTGGTCCTCGACAGTGGCCAACTCCAGCGCCGAGGGCGGCTTCGGGGCGACCGGGTCACGTCGTGCCGGGAAGCCACTCGAACCAGGACGCGTCGACCGAGTGGACATGCCCGCACGCTACCAAGCGGGGCGGGTGGTGCGCCGGATGCGTGGACACCCGTACGATCCGGTGATCGGAGGCGAGGCGGGAGTCGCAATGACCAACGGAAGCGACAGGTTCGACGGGACACCCGGAGGGCAGTCGGCCGGGTCCGGTCGGATGTCCCTGGTAGCCGGGAGTGTCGTCGCGATCGTCCTGTTCGCCACCGTCGGTGCGGTGGGCGGCTGGCTACTGGCCAAATCCGAGCAGGGCGACGAATCGCCTTTGGCGCAGGCCACCCCCACGACCGCACCATCGGCAACCAGCGCGGCGAAAACGACCCAGAAGCCCGTGAAACCCACCACGAAGCAGACCACTCCACCCGCCGGGCAGGTTGTGATGCCCGACCTGGTCGGCCGGAACTTCAAGGATGCCCGGCAGGAGTTGCGTGACCAGGGCCTGAAATGGGTGTTCCGCTTCGGGGGTGCGGGACAGAACAACACCATCGCAAGCACCGTTCCTGCGGCCGGCGAGTCGGTACGGTCGGGACGCATCGTGCAGGTCTTCGTCATCGGTGAGGCGCCCCGGGTCGTGGTTCCCAACGTCGTTGGATTGAGCTGTCAGCAGGCGGCGGCCAAACTGGTCGAGGCTGGACTGGAACCGGAGTACGCGAAGACCGACTCCGGCACGGTCACCAAGCAGAAACCCGAGGCGACGGCGGAGAAGCGCTGGAATGACCAGGTGCAGATCCACTGCGGCCAGGACGGTGAAGAGTCCGACGACACGCCCGAAACACCCACACCCTGACGCTCTGGCGTCGCCTTGTGCCGTGCTGCCTTGTGCCGCGTCGCCTTGTGCCGCGTTGCATCGCGACGGGCGAGGCCGGGCAGTGCCGCACCGATGATTCTCCCAGTTCGGGACAAGTTACACGATTATCGCCGTCTCCCACCCATGCGATGGGAGAGTACGTGCTATGGCCGACGACCGTCAGCAGGAACCGGGCGAAGCTGGGGACCGTGACGGCCGGGCGGACGCCGAGGGCCGGGCGGGTCCCGAGGGCCGGGCGGATACCGCCGAGTCGATGGGGCAGACCGGCGAGCTGCCCCCGGTGCGCCATCCGCCGACCCCACCGGTCCGGCCGGGGCCGTGGTCTGGCCGGGCGGAGGTGCCGGCGGGTGTCCGAGGCGGTACGCCCCCAGACTGGTACGACGAGGAGGACTACGACAACGGCCGTTGGTGGATGCCGATCCTGCTCGGTGTCATAGCGCTGTTCCTGCTCGCGGTACTCGGCGTCGGTGTCTGGCTCATCGTTCAGGCAAGTCAGCGCGGTCCGGCATCCGAGCCGCCCCCGGGACCCACGCCGTCGGCCACCTCGGCACCGTCGCCCGTCCCGCAGCGCAGCCCAACGCCGTCGCCGTCGACCACCACCGAGACTCCCACGCCCCGTACGACCACACCGGGTGCCGTATCCATGCCGATCCTGGTCGGACTGCCCGAGGCGGTGGCGCGGGAGGTGCTCGACCAGCTCGGGTTGACGTACCAGGTCCGGTTCCGCACGGTCCCCGGCTGGCCGGCGGGCACCGTGATCGAGACCGACCCTCGCGCCGGCAGCCCCGTGCTCCCGAGCCAGCGGGTCACCCTGGTGGTCGCCGAACCGCCGTCGCCGTCTGCGGCGACCACCCGCTCTGGGCGTCCGACCGGGCGGCCCACCCGCTGACCTCGGGAACTGGAGCGGGCTAGCCCACCTGTACGGGCCGACGCGTCGCCGCTGGTCGTACCGTCGGCTGTCGTACCGCCGGGGTCCGGGGCGCTGGCGGCCGGGCGGCCGGCTGGCGCACGACGGTCCGGCCCGGAGCTGCGGCAGCGGGAGGGACGGTGTGCAGCCCGTCGAGTCGTACGAAGATCGAGCGGCGGTCGATGGCTTCCCCGGCCGAGTTGAGCTGGTATCCGTCGAGCCAGATCCAGCCACGGTAGGTAGGCCAGTCATGCGAGCGGATCACCCGGAAAAGGATTGGTGCGGCAAACTGCGCACTTGCCGAACGCGTCACGCGTAGCACATCACCTGAGCGGGGGAACACGGTTACTCCTGTCTGGACTGGCCGGCAGCGGCCGGCCGGAGCTGGCTATTCAGGGACGTGGGACCGCCGACCGGGCATGCTGCACTGCCGGCCGCTCGTGTGATGTAGGACGTTGGCCGGCCGATGCGCCGCGGCGGTTTTGGGCATGGCGCATCGGCCCGGCCAACATCCGTCGACTCTGGGACCGCGCCCGCCGCCATAGCTTCGTGGCGTACAGCGGCAGGGTCTGTTACCCCAGAGCGGGTCTGCCTCCTGTCATGGGTCCGGTGTGGCTGACCCGGTCGCTCCGGTGCAAAGCGGAATCACCCCTTCGATCGACCAGATCGGGACACTCTGTGACCCAAGCCATACGGACAGACTGCATCAATGGCTTGATCAATGCAAGTTGCAAGTTTGACCGTCCGGTTACCGGCCGCGGACGCTTGATGTCCGCCTTGCGTACCCGGCAGACTGGACGCCGCCCTGCCGCAGCGGCCCGGCCTGGGGTGGTCGATTCCTCTCGCCGCGAAGTCATCGTCCGCCGCCTTCGACGGTCGCGCCTCGGCGGGCGTACACCGCATGCGCGATCGCCCGGAGGTGACCCGGTGGCTGAGCGCCGGAGTCCGACTATTCGCCGACGTCGACTTGGTGCCGAACTTCGGCGGCTGCGCGAAGCGGCCGAAGTGACGATCGATGTGGTCGCGGAGCAGTTGGGCTGCTCCGCATCCAAGATCTCCCGGATCGAGACCGGGCACACCTCGGCCACGCCCCGCGACGTCCGAGACATGCTCGGCATCTACGGCATCATGGGCACCGAGAGCGAGGAGCTGGTGCAGATCGCGCGCGAGGCGCGGCAGAAGGGGTGGTGGCATCCCTACAACACCGTGCTGGCCGGCGCGTACGTCGGGTTCGAGCAGGCTGCTTCCTCACTGCGGGCGTACGAGCAGCAGGTGGTTCCCGGCCTGCTCCAGACCGAGGAGTACGCCAAGGCGATGATTCGCAGCGCTCGGCCGGACATCACCAATGAAGATGTTGAGCAACGGGTCCGTGTCCGTCAGACGCGTCAGTCGTTATTGAGCCAAGACGATCCGATTGACCTGTGGGTGGTGCTCGATGAGGCGGTGGTGAGCCGGCCGGTAGGCGGTGACGCGGTCATGTGCGCTCAGCTGGAGCGACTGGTGGAAGCGGCCGACCTGCCGAACGTGACGATCCAGGTACTTCCTTTCGAGGCCGGGGCGCATGCCGGAATGGACGGCACGTTTTCGATCCTCGAATTTCCGGAACCGGGTGATCCGGACGTGGTGTATGCCGAAAACGCCACGGGCGGGCTCTTCCTTGAGAAGAGCGAGGAACTGCAAAAATATTCATTTATCTTCGACTACATACGAGCGGCGGCCATCCGCCCGGAAGAATCCGTCGCTCTGCTGGCGAAGTTGGCAAAGGAGCCGTTGTGGAGACGCAGAAAATCGGGTTTCGAGTGGACCTGAGCCAGGCCAACTGGTTCAAGAGTTCACGGAGCGGACCCAACTGCGACAACTGCGTGGAGGTCGCCTTCGTACCGGGGGCAATCGGGGTCCGTGATTCAAAGAACCCGACCGGGCCGGCGTTGCTCTTTACTTCAGAGGAGTGGGACGCATTTGTCGGCGGCGCCAAGGACGGCGAGTTCGACCTGCGCTGACCGATGCTGTTGGCTCGGTTAGCCGATTGATGAACGTGGTCGTTTGCCCGGTAGTGGACGGGTGGGTGGCCACGTTTTTCGTGTTCCAGATTGGTGTGGCGCACTGACTCGTGTCGTTGCTGACCCCGCCTCTCGTCGTTGTACGTGGCGGACGGCGGAGGCCGGTCCGCAACAGCCGTACGGTTCGCAATCGAGCGAGGCAGGTGAGACAGATGACCATGGAGCAGGAGAACCTGGGCAACGGGTCGGGCAAGCCGGAACGGTTCGGCGGTAAGTACCGGGGAGCCCGACGCAATGGCCCGCTGGTGGATGAGCTGCCCACCAGCGACGAGCTGGACCAGCGCGATCCCGGGGCGCCGGGGCTGGAGTTGGTGGACCCGCAGGGACCCCCGTCCCTCCAGCCGCCCAGCCTCCCGTCGCTGGACCTGAGTGGGCTGACCGAGCCGGTATTTCCTGGCGGATGGCCGGAGAGTCCGATCGAGTCGCTTGCCGACCATCCACTACTGCGCGGGCTTCTGCTGGAACTGCCCCCCAAGGGCACCCTGCCCTCGCCGGTGTGGCTCGACCGCTGGTTCGAAGCGGCCAGGTCCATCCTGGAGCTGCTATACGTGCAGGACACCGGCCGGCCGAGGTGACCTCGGTCGGCCCGTGATCACGGCCTCCGCCAGCCGGCTGTGCCGCAGGGCGTGCCGTGCGCCGATGGCCACCACCACGATCACCGCCCCGGTGAGCACCAGGCCGATCAGGTTCGGGCCGGTGAGGGGCAGGAGGCCAGCGGCGGTGACCGCAGCGGGCAGCGTCGCCAAACCGGTGACCTGTATCGGCATCGCGATCATGGGGTGCGCAGCCCCGGCCGACAGTGCTGGTGCAGTGGGTGTGCCCGGTGCCGAGACGAAGGCGGCGGCGCCCGTCCACAAACGTCGCACTCGCCGTACGGTGCCGAGTGCCACCACCGTGGCCGGAACCATGGGTAGTGCGAGGCCGGCCACTGTCGCGTCGGTCAACACCAGATCCCGGCTGTTCAGCGCTTCTGCGCCGAGTACGGTGAGGCCGACCAAGCCGGTCAGGGCGAGCCCGGCCAACCATCCGGTACGGCGACGCAGTGCCCGTGCCGTGGACAGCCTGGGCAGCCCGTCGGCCACGATTCCGGTTGCCAACCAGAGTGCGGTGATCGCCAGCCGGGCGATGAGGTCGAGGTCCACGCGCCCCAGCATCGTCCGGTTGGTTGTCATCCGGATCCGGGCCGAGCCCGGTACGAACCCCCAGAACCATCCCGTAGGGGGCACGCCCAGGTGATACATCGACTTCGACATCTATATTTGATGTTCATCTATTAGTAGCCTCGCCTTGATCGGTAATCGTAGATCCCTCGTCACAAGCGAGTGGACGGTCGACCGATCGGAGGGGAGTGAGGGAGATGAATCTCCCAGGAAGGTACGTCCTTGTCGGGGTAGCCGCCCTGACAATGATGGCGGCGGCCACCCCGGCCGTCGCGGCGGAACCAGCGGGCACGATCCTCAACGCCGGTGGTGCCACCGCCGTGGCCGACAGCTACATCGTGGTACTCAAGGACAGCGCTGTGGCCAGCGCAGAGGTCGGCTCGACGGCCAGTTCCCTGGTTGAGCGGTTCGGCGGCTCGGTGGCCCGTACGTACACCGCAGCCCTGCGCGGCTTCGAGGTCAAGGTGGACGCCAAGTCCGCCGCCCGGCTCGCGGCGCATTCGTCCGTCGCGTACGTCGAGCAGAACCACACCGTGCAACTCACCGGCACCCAGACCAACCCCCCATCCTGGGGTCTGGACCGGATCGACCAGCGCAACCTGCCGCTGGACAGCTCGTACACGTACCCGAACGACGCCACCAACGTGCACGCGTACATCATCGACACGGGCGTGCGGTACACCCACACCGACTTCGGCGGTCGGGCCGTGAGCGGCTACGACGCGATCGACGGCGGCTCCGCAGACGACTGCCACGGTCACGGTACGCACGTGGCCGGCACCGTCGGCGGCTCCGCGCACGGTGTCGCCAAGGGCGTGCAGATCGTCGGCGTACGGGTGCTCAACTGCCAGGGCAGCGGCACCAACGCACAGGTCATCGGCGGCGTCGACTGGGTCACCGCGAACGCGGTCAAGCCGGCCGTGGCCAACATGAGCCTGGGCGGCGGCGCCAACACCGCGCTGGACAACGCGGTCGCCAACTCGATCAACGCGGGCATCACCTACGGCCTGGCCGCCGGCAACGACAGCGGTGGCAACGCCTGCAACACCTCGCCCGCCCGTACCCCGGCTGCGATCACCGTCGGTTCGACCACCAACACCGACGCCCGGTCGTCGTTCTCCAACATCGGCACCTGCCTGGACATCTTCGCGCCGGGCTCGTCGATCACCTCGGCGTGGGCCACCAACGACACCGCCACCAACACCATCAGCGGCACGTCGATGGCCACCCCACACGTCGTCGGTGCCGCCGCCCTCGTGGCGAGCGCCAACCCGACGTGGACGCCGCAGCAGGTCCGGGACTACCTGGTGAACAACGCCACCAACGACGTGGTCACCAGCCCGGGCACCGGTTCGCCGAACAAGCTGCTCTACGTCGTCAACGACGACACCCCGCCGCCGACCAACGACTTCTCCGTCTCGGTGTCGCCGACCTCCGGTTCGACCGCTCCGGGTGGTTCGGTCACGGCGACCGTCAACACCGCCACCACCAACGGTTCGGCCCAGTCGCTGAACCTGTCGGCCAGCGGCCTGCCGGCCGGCGCGACCGCGTCGTTCAACCCCGCCACGGTCACCTCGGGCGGCTCGTCGGCGCTCACCATCGCCACCACGGCGAGCACCCCGGCCGGGACCTACGGGGTCACCATCATCGGCACGGGGGCGTCGGCCACCCGGACGGCGACCTACACGTTGACCGTGACCGGCACCGGTGGCGGCTGCTCCGGCACCAACGGTACGGACGTGGCGATCCCGGACGGCGGCAGCGCGGTGACCAGTTCGATCGTCATCGCCGGTTGTGGGCGTAACGCCTCGGCCAGCTCGACGGTGGCGGTCAACATCGTGCACACCTACCGTGGCGACCTGGTCATCGACCTGCTCGCCCCGGACGGTTCGTCGTACCGGTTGAAGAACAGCAACCTCTTCGACGGCGCCGACAACGTCAACGCCACCTACACGGTCAACCTCTCCTCGGAGGCGGCCGACGGCACCTGGCGGTTGCAGGTCCGTGACGTCTGGGGTGGCGACACCGGCTACATCAACACCTGGACCCTGACGCTGTAGCCAGCGGTTGGGTGCGCACTGCCCCGTTGATCAAGAGGTTTGCGTCATGGTCAGAGCTGGACGGCGACGTAAATCTCTTGATCAACGCGGTGAAGCGTCAGGCGGTGAAGCGTCAGACGGCGAAGGTGGTCGGACGCTCGGCGGCCGGTGGTGGTGGGGTGGCCTTCCAGAGCCTCGTCTTCTGGGCGGTCAGCCGGGCGACGTAGGCCGGGTTGAGCACCATGTAGCGGTGCCAGAGGCGTTTTGGTTCCAGCCCGAGCCGCCACAACCACTCCAGGCCGGCACGCTGCATCCACGGCGGCGGCTTGCGCAGCAGACCGGCGTGGTAGTCGAACGCGGCACCCACCGCCATCATCGGCATGTCCAGCAGCGGACGCATGGCGTGCGTGAAGATCTCCTGCCGGGGACAGCCCAACCCGACCAGCACCAGCCGGGCACCCGAGGCCCGGATCCGGTCGGCGATCTCGACATCCTCGCCCGGCTGCACCGAGCGGAACTTCGACGACTCGACGCCGGCGATCTTCAGCGCCGGGAACATCTGCTCCAACGCCGGGATCAACCGGGACAGTGTGTCGTCGGTGGAGCCGTACAGGTAGACCGGCAGCCCTTCCTCGGCGAACCGGGCCAGTACACGCAGCGTCAACATCGGCCCGTACACCCGGTCGGTGAGCCCGGCACCGTGCAACAGGTTGAGCGCCCACCGCACCGGCTGGCCGTCCGGGGTGACCAGGTCGAAGGAGTTGAGCCGGGCGTTGTGCGGCCGGTCCAGCACCCCGGTCATCACGCCGTGTACGGCCAACGCGGTGAGCGCGAACGGCCGACGCTCCCGTCCGGCAGCAACGACCTGTTCGGTCGCGGCCTCGTAGTCCACCGCGTCGACCAGCACACCCAGCACGTTGCGCTTACCCTGAGCGATCACGGCATCTCCTCGCGGCGCTCGTCGTTGCCGTGATCTGGGCTACTGAGCCAGCTGGTTCGCTCGCTGCGCTCGCTCACGGCATCTCCTCGCTGTGCCGGGATCATGCCTGCGGCACCCACTTGTCCACGTTCGCCGCGTAGATCTCCTGGAGGATCATCGGCACGTCGTAGACCTGCTTCCAGTCCGGGTAGTCCTGCTGGAACGCCTCGTTGGAGCCGATCCACCACTGGTGGTCGCCGATCCGGTTGGCCTCGCGGTATTCGGTGACCATCTCCACACCGGTGATCTTCTCGGCCAGGGCGAACGCCTCCCGGTTGGAGACGTTCGAGTGACGGCCACCACCGAGGTTGTAGACCGCAGCCGAGCGGGGGGCGCGGAAGAACGCCTCGAACGCCGAGACCACATCCGAGCTGTGGATCGCGTCACGTACCTGCTTGCCCTGGTAGCCAAAGATGTTGTACGTCCGGCGCTCCATGTTGCAGCGCATCACGTACGCCAGGAAGCCGTGCAGCTCGGTCGCGGAGTGTGCGGGCCCGGTCAGGGTGCCGCCCCGGAAGCAGGCGGTCTTCATGTCGAAGTAGCGCCCGTACTCCTGCACCATCACGTCCGCGGCCACCTTGGAGGCACCGAAGACCGAGTGCAGGCAGGCGTCGATCGACATGTCCTCCTTGATGCCGTTGTAGTACGGGTGGTCCGGCTCCAGCTCCCAGCGCGTCTCCAGCTCGACCAGCGGCAGCGAGTTGGGCCGGTCGCCGTAGACCTTGTTGGTCGAGCAGTGGATCATCGGTGCGTCGATGCAGTGTTCGCGGACGTTCTGTAGGACGTTGAGGGTCCCGCCCGCGTTGACGTCGAAGTCGGTGAACGGGTCGCGGACCGCCCAGTCGTGGGACGGCTGGGCAGCAGTGTGGATCACCACGGCGATGTCGCGGCCGTACCGCTGGAAGATCTTCGCCAGCGCGTCCCGGTCGCGGATGTCGATGTTGTGATGGGTGTACGCCCCGCCAAGCTCATCGGTGAGCCGGGCCACGTTCCACGCGGTGGACGCCTCGGCGCCGAAGAACTCCTGGCGCATGTCGTTGTCGATGCCGACCACGTCGAGGCCGAGACCGGCGAAGTGCCGGACCGCCTCGGAACCGATCAAGCCGCCTGATCCGGTTACCAACGCGACAGTCACACGCCACTCCACGGGTCTGGGGTCGGGAACCATCGGAGCATAGCGCGCGGACTACCGGGCCCCTGGCGAAGGAAGGGTGCAGAACGGACGAAGGGCCCCGCGTTGCCGCGAGGCCCTTCGGTTAGCTGGTGGGGAAGGGGGGAGTTGAACCCCCACGCCCTTTCGGGCACACGGACCTGAACCGTGCGCGTCTGCCATTCCGCCACTTCCCCATGCGATGCATGTTGAAGCCCACCTGCACCCATGTCTAGCATGGGCATATCTAAACTTTCGTCCGGAACCTGCCCGTCAGCGGGTGCCTGGACATATTACGCTGTACCCTACTGCCGCCGCGATCGGCTTTCTCTCGCGGCGGAAGGAACATTAGCACGACTATCCCGGCCCTTCGAGGGTGGGCCGGCAGCAGGCGGTCGAGCGGCGTGCGAGCTGCACGTGCGACGGCCGGATACCATCATGTCCTCGGGACCCGAGGAGGAGCCGGTGAGCGTGCTGCAACGCTTTGAGAAGCGTTTGGAAGGTCTGGTTGAGGGGGCCTTCGCAAAGGTGTTCAAGGGTGTTGTCCACCCTGTGGAGATCCTCAACGCGATGCAGCGGGAGGCAGAGGCGCACAAGGCGATCCTGGCCGGCGGGCGCACTCTCGTACCCAACCGCTACGTGATTGATCTCTCGCCGTACGACCATAGTCGGCTCGCGCCATACGCGGCGGCACTGGCTCAGGAGCTGGCCCAGTCGCAGGCGGAGTTCATCGGCGAGCAGGCGTGGACGGTCTACGGCGACGTGATCGTCGAGATCGAGCGCGGCGACGGGCTCGACACCGGCATGTTCCGGGTCACCGCCGAGGTCTACACCGGTGGCGAGGTCGCTCCGGCGCAGCCGGCCTACGACGTTCCCGGTGGCTATCCGCACTATGACCAGGGCGGTGGCTATGGTCCCCCGCCGGGTCACGGCGGTGGCCGCAACATCCGTCTGGTTTCCGGCGACGGACGGACCTACCCTCTACAGATGGGTTCCACCGTGATCGGCCGGGGCGACCAGGCCAATCTCCGCCTGCCCGACGTCGGCATTTCACGCCGACACGCCCGACTCGACTTCGACGGTTCCCAGGTGGTGCTCACGGATCTGGGCTCAACCAACGGCACCATGGTCAACGGCCAGCGCGTCTCGGCCGTAGCACTCAACCCCGGTGACATGATCCAGCTCGGGACGACCACCCTCACGTTCCGAGTGGACGGCTAACACCTTGCCCCCTTTTGTCATCACTGTCGCGCGTTTCGGGTTCATCATCCTGCTGTGGATCTTCGTGTTCACGGTGGTCGGCGTGATCCGTCGGGATCTCTTCGCCGGAGCCAGGTCCAGTCGTCTCGTCGCCGCGCCACGGGTCGGGGCATCACTGGTGCACGGAAAGCCGGCAAAGGTGAAGAAGGGGCGGGCGGCGCGTCAGCTCGTCGTTACCGCCGGCCAGCTGGCAGGCACCCGGATCACGCTCGGCGAAGCGCAGATCACGATCGGCCGGGCGGAGGATTCCACCCTCGTCATCACCGACGACTACGCCTCGGCCCGGCACGCACGACTGGTGCCGCGGGCCGGACAGTGGTTCGTCGAGGATCTCGGCTCGACTAACGGCACCTATCTCGATCGCGCTAAGGTCACCGGACCTACCCCCGTCCCCCTCGGCGTGCCGATTCGAATCGGCCGCACTTCTCTCGAATTACGGCCATGACTCTGACCCTGCGCTATGCGGCCCACAGCGACCGCGGTCTACTTCGAGACGGTAACCAGGATTCCGTCTACGCCGGGCCGCGGCTTCTCGCCGTCGCCGACGGCATGGGCGGCATGGCCGCCGGTGACGTCGCCAGCAACATCGTCATCGGTGCGATGGCCCCGCTCGACGAGGACGTCCCTGGAGACGCACTCGTCGACGCGCTCCGGTCTGCCGTCGACACCGCCAACCAACAACTACGCGACACAGTGGATGCCAACCCTCAGATGGAGGGGATGGGCACCACGCTGACGGCGATCCTGTTCTCCGGCAGCAAGATCGGCATGGTGCATATCGGCGATTCGCGGGCATATCTGCTGCGCGACGGCGAGTTCGCCCAGATCACCAAGGACGACACCTACGTCCAGATGCTGGTGGACGAGGGCCGGATCAGCGCGGAGGAGGCCAGTAGTCACCCACAGCGGTCGCTGCTGACCCGGGCGCTCGATGGTCGCGACATCGACCCGGAATACTCCGTCCGTCAGGTGCGTCCGGGTGACCGCTATCTGATCTGTAGTGACGGTCTCTCCGGTGTCGTCAGTGCCGAGACCATCGCGGACACCATGCGTGAACTCCGGAATCCCCAGGAGTGCGTCGAGCGGCTGGTGAAGCTCGCCCTCCGTGGTGGTGGCCCGGACAACATCACCGTCGTCATCGCCGACGCCACCGACCAGGACATCGTGGAGGCGGCACCGATCGTGGGTGGCGCGGCGGCCCGCGACCGGGGGATGGCGACCTCGGCCGATGAGTCGACACCGGCTGCCCGAGCCTCCGCCCTCTCCGCGCCCCGCCCGGCCAGCCCTGAGCCGGACGACGTGGCGGACGGCCCTGAAGAAGAGGCCCCCCGGCGGCGTCCGGTACGGGTCGCCGCGATCGTGGTCGTGGTCCTGGCCCTCCTCGGTGGCGGCCTCTGGTTCGGCTGGAGCTACAGCCAACGGCAGTACTACGTGGGGGCCACCGAGGACGGTCAGTTGGCGGTGTTCCGGGGAGTTCCCGGCCAGATCGCCGGGCTGGACCTCTCCAGCGTGCACACCACCAGCGACGCCACGCTCGACGACCTGACCGCTGCCGCTCAGGAGCAGGTCAAACAAGGCATCCAGGCCAAGAACGAACCTGATGCCGAGCGTCGGCTCGCCGAGTTGACCAACGACGACCCGAGTAACCCCAATCTCAAGCCGACCTGTCCGCCGAGCTACCCCCCGGGCACCGGCCAACCCA
The DNA here is from genome assembly GCF_053590565.1 of Micromonospora sp. NPDC003197. NCBI lineage: Bacteria > Bacillati > Actinomycetota > Actinomycetes > Micromonosporales > Micromonosporaceae > Micromonospora > Micromonospora sp. NPDC003197. The sequence goes on from NZ_JBSFTE010000016.1 coordinate 95,735, forward strand.
CCGCGACCCCGAGCGCCACCGCGACCACCGTCGACCCGACCGCCAACCCGTCGTCGACCGGCCGCCGATCCGCCACCGCCGCTGCCACTGTTACCCCCACCCCGGCACACTCAACAGAAGCTCTCCCCTCCGACACGATCCCGCCGGTCACCGACCCAGCGGGATGCCGGTCGGTGGACTGAGCGTCAGCTCCGACGATCCGAGGTATCGACTGTGACCGCTCCGGCCGGCCCGGCGGCCTCGCCCATGTCCACGGGTGAGATGCCGCGCTTCCGGCTGTCCCGGTCCCGGCGTAACTCGGAGCTGGCATTGCTGTTGGTGGCCATGGTGCTGGTGGCGGCCTACTCGGCAACGGTCGAGGCAAACCTCTTCAACACCGTCACGGCCGACTTCTGGGTGCCGACCGCGCTGCTGACCGCCCTGTTTCTCGGCCTGCACCTGGTGATCCGGTTTCTGGCCCCGTACGCCGACCCGGTGTTGGTGCCGGCGGTCGCCCTGCTCAACGGGCTAGGGGTGGCGTTCCTCCGCCGGATCGACCTGGCGAATGCGGACCCGGAGGAGCGTCCCGACTTCCCGATCTTCGCCGGTATCGGTGGCACCCAGCTGACCTGGACGCTGATCGCGATCGTCCTCGCCGCCGGGCTACTCATCATCATCCGGGACCACCGGTCGGTCTCCCGGTACGCGTACACCCTGGGCCTGGCCGGCATCGTGCTGGTGATGATCCCGGCGGTGCTGCCCCGGGCGTACTCGGAGCGCAACGGCGCCAAGCTGTGGATTATCGTCGGTAACTTCTCCATCCAGCCCGGTGAGTTCGCCAAGCTGGCCCTACTGGTCTTCTTCGCCTACTACCTGGTACGCAAGCGCGAGGTGTTGTCGCTGGCGAGCCGACGCTTTCTCGGCATCGACTTTCCACGGGGACGCGATCTCGGCCCGGTTCTCGTCGTCTGGGTGATCAGCGTCCTGGTCCTGATCTTTGAGAAGGACCTCGGCACCTCGCTGCTCTACTTCGGCATGTTCGTGGTCACCCTCTACGTGGCCACCGAGCGGGTGAGCTGGCTGCTCATCGGTCTGCTGCTCTTCTTCGGCGGGGCCTTCCTCGCCTACTTCCTCGGTGGCGCGTTCCCGGACAGCCCGTTCGCCAACTTCCACCTACGGGCCGAGATCTGGCTCAACCCGTTCGACGACCCGTACGACAAGGGGTGGCAGCTGGTGCAGGGGTTGCTCGGCCTCGGCACGGGCGGCCTCTTCGGCACCGGTCCGGGTGGCGGGCAGCCGCTGAAGGTGCCCGAGGTGCAGAACGACTTCATCTTCGCCGGCATCGGCGAGGAGATCGGGTTGTTCGGGCTCTCCGCCCTGCTAGTGATCTACCTGCTGATCGTCGAGCGCGGTCTGCGGGCGGCGATCGCCGTACGGGATTCCTTTGGCAAGCTGCTCGCCGGTGGCCTTTCCTTCACCCTCGGGTTGCAGGTCTTCGTGATCGTCGGTGGGATCAGCGGGCTCATCCCGCTGACCGGCCAGACCACTCCCTTCCTGTCCGCTGGCGGCTCCTCGCTGATGGCGAACTGGCTGCTCATAGCCTTCCTACTGCGGGTCTCCGATGCGGCGCGCCGGCCGATGACCGGAGTTAGTCCCCGGCCAGGCAACCGGCCAGCCGGGGTGCCGGAACAGTTGCACGGCGCTCCGACGGAGGTGATACGACCGTGAACGCGCCGTTACGTCGAGTGGGCGTTGTCGTCATGGTCCTGTTCGGCCTGCTCTTCGCCAACCTCAACTGGGTGCAGGGCTACAAGGCCGACGAATACCGCACCAGCGAATACAACGGCCGGGTCCAAGTCGCCGAGTACGACCGCAAGCGCGGCAACATCGAGGTCGGTGGCACCGCTGTGGCGGTGAGCAAGGAGACCAGCGGCAATCTGAAGTTCCTGCGCACCTATCCCAAGGGCGACACCTACGCGCACGTGCTGGGCTACCAGCCGGTCAACCTGGGGGCCGTCGGCATCGAGCGCAGCGAGAACGACTTCCTCGCCGGCAACAGTGACCAGCTTTTCGGCGACCGGGTGAAGGACCTCTTCACCGGCGAGCACACCGCTGGCGGAAACGTGTTGTTGAGCCTGTCCCGTACCGCCCAGGAACGGGCGTTCACCGAACTGGCCAACAACCGGGCTGGGGCCACCAAGGGCGCGGCGGTGGCCCTCGACCCGAAGACCGGTGCCATTCAAGCCCTGGTCTCCATGCCGAGCTTCGACCCCAATCCGCTGGCCAGCCACAACAGCAAGGAGGCGGAGGCGGCCTACCGGAAGTTGGAGGCCGACAAGAACGGTCCGCTCAGGAACCGTGCGTTGTCCGAGACGTTGCCGCCCGGCTCGACCTTCAAGGTGGTCGTCGCGGCCGCGGCTTTGGAGAATGGCTACACCAAGGACGGAATGATCCCGGCCGGACCGGTCTACCGGCCGCCGACCTCGGGTAACGACATGCGAAACGCCGCTCCCTCGATCTGTCCCGAGGCGCAGGTAACCCTGATCAACGCACTCACCGAGTCGTGTAACACCGGGTTCGCCCAGCTTGGCGTCGCCCTCGGGGCAGACAAGATCAAGGAGAAGGCTCGGCAGTTCGGCTTCGAGCAGGAGGACCTGACCTGCGGCCGACTTGACGAGGGCGGCCTGCCGGTGGCGGCCAGCCGTACCGGATCGATGCAGAACCCGGACGGCAGCGAGGACAAGGCGGCGCTGGCCGTGTCGTCGATCGGGCAGAACAACGTCCGGATGACGCCCCTGGAAGGCGCGATGATCGCCGGGGCGGTGGCCAACGGTGGTACGCAGATGCGGCCCTACCTGGTGCAGAAGCTGCTCGGTCCGGACCGGACCACCTCGCACTACACCGCCGTACCGCGCCAGTTGCGCGAGTCGGTCAGCGGCCAGGTCGCCAGCGACCTGCGGGAGATGATGACCAGCGTCGTGCAGAACGGCACCGGCCGCAACGCCCGGATCAGCGGCTACACGGTCGGTGGCAAGACCGGTACGGCGGAATCCGGGGCCCAGGTCGACGAACACGGCTGGTTCATCGGCTTCGTGATGAAGGACAACGAGCCGATCTCCGCGGTGGCGGTCATGCTGGAGTCGACCGGCGACGGCGGCAGCGCGGAGGCCGCCCGGATCGCTGCCCAGATCATGCGTGCCGTCATCCAGGACCGGGGAGGCAAGTGACATGCTCAGCCCTGGTGTCGAACTCGGCAACCGGTATCGGCTCGACGAGCGGATCGCCAGCGGTGGCATGGGCGACGTATGGCGCGGCACCGATCAGGTGCTCGGCCGTACGGTGGCGGTAAAGAGCCTGCTCCCCGCGCTGCTGGACGAGCCCGGCTTCGCCGAGCGGTTCCGCGGTGAGGCCCGCACCATGGCGACCATCAACCACCCGGGCGTGGTCGACGTCTACGACTTCGGCAGCGACCAGCAGATCGCCTTCCTGGTGATGGAGTACGTCGAGGGCGACGCCCTGTCCCGGACCCTGGGTCGGGTCGGCCGGCTCACCCCGGCCCGCACCATGGCGTTGATGGCCCAGGCAGCCGACGCCCTCCAGGCCGCCCACGACAAGGGCATCGTGCATCGGGACGTGAAGCCCGGCAACCTGCTGGTCCGGCCGAACGGCACGCTGGTGCTCACCGACTTCGGCATCGCCCGGTCGGACATGGTCGGGCAGCTCACCGCCGCCGGGTCGGTGCTCGGCACCGCGTCGTACATCTCACCCGAGCAGGCGTCCGGCGCGACCGCGACCCCCGCCTCCGATGTGTACGCCCTCGGTGTGGTGGCCTACCAGTGCCTGGCCGGGCGGCGGCCGTTCGAGGGCGACAACCCGCTCGAAATCGCGATGAAGCACGTCCGGGACTTGCCCCGGCCCCTGCCCGCCGACATTCCGCCGGCCATCCGGGCCATTGTCGAACGGGCCCTGGCGAAGGACCCGGCGGCACGCTGGCCGAGCGCCTCCGCGATGGCGGCGGTCGCCCGGCAGGCGGCGGTGGCCAAGCCCGGCTCGGCCCCGGTGGTGATACCAGCGCAGCCCACCAGCCCGCCGCGGTTCGGACCGGTGAGCGGGCCGCCCCGCCCGGGCATGGCCAGCGCTCCGCCGGCCCATCCCGGGGTCGGCGTTCCTGGCTCACCGGTGGCGGCTCCCATGCATGGCCGGGCGGCACCGCCGCGTCCACCGGTGACGGCAAGCGGCATGCCACCTCGACCGCCGGGTACGCCCCCGGGACCCGCCTACCCGCCGGTGAGTCCGGTGGCCGCCGGACAACCCCGAGGGGCCGCCGTACCGTCCGTGCCGCGCCAGCCGACCCACCAGGGGTACGCCCGTCCGCTGGCCACCCCACCGGCGGAGCCGGAGAGCGTCCTCAACCGACCATTGGTGATCGTGCTCGTGATCGCGGTGGGTGTGTTGGTGATGATCTGTGCGGGCGTGATTTCCTATCGGATGACGCAGGACGACGCTGCCATTGATCAAGGCAACCGAAGCGTGTCGATGGTGACGGGCAGGTTGCAGATGAGGAGCGGAGACGACGAATCGCGGATTGGGCCGTACCGTCAGGTGGAGCGGGCCACGCGAGCCGGCTGGGCGACAAGACTGAGCGAAGGACGAACGACGAGATGACTGCGCAGGCCCGCCTGCTGGGAGGCAGGTACCAGGTCGGCGAGCTGCTCGGCTATGGCGGTATGGCCGAGGTGCACCGAGGGCGCGACCTCAGACTCGGTCGAGATGTCGCGATCAAGATGCTGCGTACGGACCTCGCCCGCGACGCGACCTTCCAGATGCGGTTCCGGCGGGAGGCGCAGAACGCCGCCTCGCTCAACCATCCGGCGATCGTCGCCGTCTACGACACCGGTGAGGAGACCGCCCCCACCGGCGAGACGATTCCGTTCATCGTCATGGAGTTCGTCAACGGGCGCACGCTCAAGGAGGTGCTCGCGGCCGAGGGGCGGTTGATGCCCCGTCGGGTCATGGAGATCAGCGCGGACATCTGCGCCGCCCTGGAGTTCAGCCACCGGCACGGGATCATCCACCGGGACATCAAGCCTGGCAACGTGATGCTCACCCTCACCGGCCAGGTCAAGGTCATGGACTTCGGCATCGCCCGGGCGCTGGCCAGCGGTGCGACCACGATGACCCAGACGAGCGCGGTGATCGGCACCGCCCAGTATCTGTCGCCCGAGCAGGCGCGTGGCGAGGCGGTGGACGCCCGCTCCGACGTCTACGCCGCCGGTTGCGTGGTGTTCGAGCTGCTCTGCGGTCATCCGCCGTTCGTCGGTGACAGCCCGGTCAGCGTGGCCTACCAGCATGTGCGGGAGGACCCGCCGACGCCGAGCGGCATCAACCCGGACATCACCCCGCCGATCGACGCGATCATCCTCAAGGCACTGTCGAAGAATCCGCTCAACCGCTACCAGAGTGCCGGCGAGATGCGTGCCGACCTGCTCCGGGCGGCCACCGGGCGGCCCGTCATGGCCACGCCGGTCATGCAGCACGACGAGACCGTGCCGATGGCTCCCTCCGGCGGCCGGTCGGCTGCTGGTGGTGGCGGTGGTGGGCGTCCGACCCCGCCGCCGGCCCGGGTGGGCGACGGACGTCGCCGGCGTACTCCGGCCTGGGTAATGGCCACGCTCAGCGGCCTGGGCGTGCTTGCGGTGATCGCCCTGGTTGCTGGCATCCTTCTCTCCAACCAGCCCAAGAACGTCGCAGTGCCGAGCGTGCTGGACATGTCGCGGGCCGATGCCATCGCCGAACTCACCAAGGCGAAGTTGCAGTACCAAATCGGCGAGGCGGAGTTCACCTCCACCTGTAAGAAGGGGTTGGTGACCCAGCAGGACCCGCAGCCCAGCGAAGAGGTCGCCGAGCAGACCCCGGTCACCATCCGGGTCTGTGGCGGCGCGCCGCAGGTGAAGATCCCCGAGCTGGTCGGTGGGGAGTTCGACTTCGTGGAGGGCCAGCTCAAGGGCCTGAAGCTCAAGGTCACCCGCAAGGACGTGGAGAACGAGCGGCCAGAGGGCATCGTCGTCAAGCTCTCTCCGGCTCCCGGCGAAATGGTGGCCGAGAACACCGAGGTAGTCGTCGAGGTTTCCAAGGGCAATCTCAAGTCGGTGCCGGACGTGGTCGACAAGACGGAGCAGGAGGCCAGGGCGGAACTGCTTGCAGCCGGGTTCAAGGTGAGCGTGAAGTACCGGAACTCAGACGAGACCCCGGGCACGGTCCTCGACCAGAGCCCGAACGCCAACCAGAAGCGGCGTACCGGTACCACGATCACGATCACCGTCGCCCGGGAGATGCAGGCGAGTCCGGACCCGAGCGGGTCGGCGACGTCCAGTCCGCGCCCGGGCGGCTGAGGCAGCCAACACGACAGGCGGACTGACCGAAACGGCCAGTCCGCCTGAAGGCAAGAGCTTGTTGTCAGCCGGGCCTGTTGTCAGCCGGCGGCGAAGGCAAGAGCCTGTTGTCAGCTTGCGGCGAAGGCCGCCCGCCGTCGGGCGTCGACCTCGGCCGCCAGGGCGGGGGCCCGATCCACCGCCTCCGGCAGACCGCAGTTGGCCAGCCAGTTGGCCAGCATCAGATGCCCGCCCTCACTGAGCACCGACTCCGGGTGGAACTGCACCCCCTCGATCGGCAGGGTGCGGTGCCGCATCGCCATCACCACACCGGACTCGGTCCAGCCGGTCACCTCGATCTCACTCGGCAGGGTCTCCGGTAGGACGGTCAACGAGTGGTAACGGGTTGCGGTGAACGGATCAGGTAGGCCGGCGAGCACCCCGGCACCCTTGTGCCAGACCTGTGAGGTCTTGCCGTGCAGTAGCTCGGGTGCCCGGTCCACCGTGCCGCCGAAGGCGGCCCCGATGGCCTGGTGCCCGAGGCAGACGCCGAAGATCGGCAGTCGGCCGCCGTATTCCCGGATCACGTCGAGGCAGATTCCGGCCCGTTCGGGCGTACCGGGGCCGGGAGAGAGCAGGATGCCGGCCGCGTCGAGCTGATCGATCTCGGCGAGGCCGATCTCGTCGTTGCGTCGTACGTCGCACTCGGCACCCAGTTGCCCGAGGTATTGCACCAGGTTGAACACGAACGAGTCGTAGTTGTCGATCACCAGGACGCGCATCGGCTCACCTGTTCGGCGTCTTCGAGGGGGGCGGGGTGTTGTTGCGGTTCGTGTCGTACGGCAGATCGTGCTCGTCCTCGCTGCCCGGGTTGCCGCCACCGGGGGCGTCGTTCCCCGGGTTCGAGCCGTCGGGATTGGTGGAGTCCTGCGTCACCTGTACGTCGTCGAACGGCAGCAGCGGTTCGGCCCAGGGGAACACGACGTACCACAGCAGGGCGACCAGGGCGGTGGCGATCAGCACCGATCCGGCCAGTTTGCCGGGCAACCCGAACGGCAGGCGGCGCCAGATCCAGGCGTACATCGCCGATCAGCCTCCCAGCTCGGCCGGCTGCCCAGCCGACTTCGGTGTGCTGCGGACCAGTTGAGCGTGGATGATCAGACGCTCGTAGTTGTCGAACTTCGGGTTACAGGTGGTCAGCGTGAGCATGGCCTTGGTCGGCTTTGCTCCGGCCTTGCCGGGGACCGGTGCGACCACTTCCACCTGGTGTGGCTTGACGATGCGTGACTGAGATACGTGGTAGATGTGCCAGTCGGTCTTCGACTCGACGACGATCACGTCACCGGTGTGCAGCTCATCGAGCCGCCAGAAGGTGGCCCGGTTACGGTGGCCCGCCACCGAGAAGTTGCCCACCTGACCAGGTAGGGCGCTCTCGGGATAGTGGCCGGGTGCGTACCGGATGTCGTCCTGGCCGACACCTTCCACGACGATCCACTGCTTGTCGAGCTTGGGGATGTAGAGCCCGGCGATCGGTTTACCGGTGACCGGTGGCTTCGGTTTGCTGGCTGCGGTGCTCGTGGTCGGCGCGACCGTCGGATCCGCGTCCCGATCCCACTGCTGGTCCAGTTGCCCTCTGAGATCGTCTTGATGGGCGTTGACGACGGCGGACTTGCCCCACACCTCGTACCCGGCGAAGAGCAGTACGACGAGGCCGAAGGTGATCAGCAGCTCGCCACTGACCCGGATCCCCGTCCGGATCCGCGAGCCGAGGGTGGGGCGGGTCAGTTCGGAGTAGATGCTCTTGTAGCCCTCGTCGGTCCGCTCGGGGCGAAGCTTGACTACCCGCTCGCCGCGCCGGGGGCGTACCTCGGAATTGGACTCGGCCTCGGACCCGGCTGGCGCGTCGGCAGTCGGGTTGCCGGTCGGGTTGGCGGTCGAGTTGGCAGGGGCCCGGCGGTGACCGTGCGTTCCGGCCCGCTCGGATGTCGGCTGCCGGTCTGGAACGACGGGAATCAGCGCGGTGGACTGGTCCCGGCCGTCACGAATCGCCGGGATGAGCTGGGTGAACACCTCGGTACGCTGCTCGCCGGGCGATCCACCACCGGGCTTTCCGGTCGGGGCGGCGTTCCGGTGCGGTTGCCCGCCGCGCGACCCGGTGGAGCGGTCATGGTGGGCGGCGGGGGCGTCATGCTGTGCCCTGGGAGCGCCGTGGTGTGCCGTGGGAGCATCGCGGCGTGCGGCGGGAGTGCCGCCCACACGAGGGATCTGCGCCGTTGGTTCGTCGACGGGTACGCCTCGTCGACGTCCCTCGTATTCGCCGCCTGGGGGGCCGTCCAGAGGGCCGTCCGGCGTCAGTCTCACTGGGGCACCTGAGCGGAGTGCAGCGCGGTCGAGCCCTCGAAGGCCGGCACGTTCATGGTGCCGACGGTCTCGCGATAGCCGAGCTGGTAGTGCTCAACGGCGTCCCGGAACAACTGGACTCCCTGGGAGGCGGCGAGGGCCCGCTGTAACGCGGCGGGATCACCGATCGCTGTGATCTTGAAGGGGGGTGAGTAGACCCGTCCGTGTAACAGCAACGTGTTGCCCACGCAGCGTACCGCGCTGGTGGTGAGTACCCGGATGTTCATGATTGACATGGCCTCGGCGCCGCCGGCCCAGAGCGCGTTGACGACCGCCTGTACGTCGCTCTGATGGACCACGAGATCGTCGTTGGTGGCACCTTCCGGGAGCTCGTCGCTGCCCTGCCGGGGTGCGTCGTTGAGTTCGACGGTGATGCCCGGTCCGGTCAGCGCGGTCAGGCCAGCGGTCTGGCGATTGCTGTCCGCCCGGGTCTGTTGCTCGGCGATCGGCAGGTCCGAGCCGGCGAGCGTCGAGGTCTGCTCTTCGACCTGATCGCGGAGGGTGTTGGCGCGAGCTTGGCCGTTGGCGAGTTGAGCCTGACGATCCTGGATCAGCTGGGCTAGTTGCGGCCTACGGTCTTCGCGCAGTGCGGTGCCACCAGCGGTGGTCGCGGTGGCGGTGAAGAGCAGGCCAGCGGCGAAGGCGATCATCGGTACGCCGAGCGACCAGCCGCGACGGCGCTGTCGGGGCCGCCTGGGGAGTAGACCCACTGCGAGACGTCCGAGCACCTTGCGCCAGGAAGCGGCACCGGATGTGTACTCCACCGAGCCTCCCTCTCCCAAGGTGTTACCGCCACCTTGGGGTATTTCGGACAAACTTCCCGCGTTGTCCTGAATCTATCGCGGCCTGTGCTGCCGTAGCGTCATGATGGCGCTTGATCTGTCAACCGTACGTACTCAGGTGGCCCCATTCATGGCCTGATCGGCTCGTCCCGACTACGCTAGCTGTCGAACATTATTGGCCATGGACCGTCGCCCCGCGCTCCGGTTGTCAGGCCGGATGAGGATTGCCACCCCCTCAGGAGAGCGTCGTGCCAAAGTCTCAGGTCCGTAAGAAGAAGGTGTACACCCCGCCGACGGATGTCCGCCCGACGGCGACTGCGGCGAGGCAGAAGCCAAGCCCGATATGGTTGCCGATCGCCGCGGTCACGTTGATCGTCCTCGGCATCGGTTGGCTGGTGGTCTACTACCTCTCCGAGACGGCGTACCCCGTCGCGAGCTGGCAGTACTGGAACCTCGCGGTCGGCTTCGGTGCCATGGTCGCCTCGCTGATCCTGCTGTCCCGCTGGCGCTGACCCGGGCAGTCATCGGCATAGTTCCCGGCTCGGCCGCGTCACACCCGGCAGAGCCGGTGCTCGGCGTCAATCTGCGCGCATCTTAAGGTGTTCGTGGGACGTCGTGCACCACTGCGACATTCCTCACGTTACTGAGCGGTAACGTAGCGCGTAGGCTGCACTCCATGGCCGGAACCCCCGGTCACCCAGCCGCTCGCCCCGCAGATCGGGAGGCCACCGCATGGGCAGCCTACAGATTGTCACCACGGTCCTCGCGGCCGCTATCACCGCCGTAGCGGTGTATCTGGCGGTTCGCGCGGTGCTGCACATGGTGGCCGTCGTACGACTGGGCCAGCCGGACCCCGAGCGGTTCAGCGACAAGGGCACCCGGACCAAGACGATGCTGGCCGAGACGCTCGCCCACACCCGGATGCTCCGGTGGGGCGTCGTCGGCGCGGCGCACTGGTTCGTGATGATCGGCTTCATCGTGCTCTCCACGCTGGTGCTGGAGGCGTACTTCGAGGTCGTCAGCCCGACCGCCGGACTGCCGGTGATCGGCCACTGGACGATCTTCGGGCTGGTCACCGAGATCATCGGCGTGCTGGGCATCGTCGGCATTCTGGTGCTGATCGGGATCCGACTGGCCAACCGGCCGGCCAACCCCAACCGGCGCTCCCGGTTCACCGGCTCGACCATGTGGCAGGGCTACTTCGTCGAAGCCGTGGTGCTGGGCGTACTGGTCTTCGGTTTCCTGATCCGAGGCTTCAAGGTCGCCACCGACCACTTCGAGTACCCGTTCTGGGCCACCCCGGTCAGCCACGCCGTCGGCGCGGTGCTGCCGGGCTGGGAGGGCGGGGTGAGCGTCGCCGCCCTCATCAAGATCTGCATCTCGATGACCTGGCTGATCGTCATTGCCCTGAACGTGACGATGGGCGTTGCCTGGCACCGGTTCTCGGCCTTCCCCAACATCTTCTTCAAGCGCAACCCGGGCCAGCCCGGCTCCGGCCTCGGCGCGCTCCGGCCGATGATGAGCGAGGGCAAGCCCCTCGACTTCGAGGAGGCTGACCCGGAGAAGGACCAGTTCGGTGTTGCCCAGGTCGAACAGTTCACCTGGAAGGGCCTGCTCGACTTCACCACCTGCACCGAATGCGGCCGCTGCCAGTCGCAGTGCCCCGCCTGGAACACCGGCAAGCCGCTCTCGCCGAAGCTGATGGTGCTCTCGCTGCGCGACCACGCGTACGCCAAGGCCCCCTACCTGCTGGCCGGGGGCGGCAAGGACCTCAGCGGTGAGGAGAAGGCCACCGCCGCCCAGCTCGCCCACATGGACGTACTGGCCCTGGCCGAGGCCGACAAGCCGCTGATCGGCGGTGCCGAAGACGGCGGCATCATCGACCCGGACGTGCTCTGGTCCTGCACCACCTGCGGTGCCTGCGTCGAGCAGTGCCCGGTCGACATCGAGCACATCGACCACATCGTCGACATGCGCCGCTACCAGGTACTCATCGAGTCGAGCTTCCCGTCCGAGGCCGGCGTGATGCTGCGCAACCTGGAGAACAAGGGCAACCCGTGGGGCGCCCCGCCGAACACCCGGGAAGACTGGACCAAGGGGCTCGACTTCGAGGTGCCCCGGGTCGGCGAGGTCGACGACTTCGAATACCTCTTCTGGGTCGGCTGCGCCGGCGCCTTCGAGGACCGGGCCAAGCGGACCACCCGTTCCGTCGCCACCCTGCTGCACGAGGCGGGCGTCAAGTTCGCCATCCTCGGCGAGGGTGAGACCTGCACCGGCGACCCGGCCCGCCGACTCGGCAACGAGTTCGTCTTCCAGATGCTCGCCCAGCAGAACGTGGAGACCCTCAATGAGGCGTTCGGCGACCGCGAGCCGGCCAAGCGCAAGATCGTCGCTACCTGCCCGCACTGCTTCAACACCCTGGGCAACGAGTACGGGCAGGTCGGCGGCCACTTCGAGGTCGTACACCACACCCAGCTGCTGGCCCACCTGGTCGCCACCGGAAAGCTCACCCCGGTCCAGCCCATCGACGGCGGCGTCACCTACCACGACCCGTGCTACCTGGGCCGGCACAACCGGGTCTTCAGCCCGCCGCGTGAACTGCTCGACAGCGCTACCCAGGGCGTGACCGAGATGCCGCGTAACAGCGAGCGTTCCTTCTGCTGCGGTGCCGGTGGTGCCCGGATGTGGATGGAGGAGCGGATCGGCAAGCGGATCAACGTCGACCGGGTCGAGGAGGCGCTCTCCACCGGGGCGAAGACCATCGCCGTGGGCTGCCCGTTCTGCACCACGATGCTCAGCGACGGCGTCACCGGCAAGGGCGTCGCCGAAGAGGTCGAGGTGATCGACGTGGCGACCGTACTGCTCCGCTCGGTCAAGCCCGAGGGGCAGAGCCAGCCCGAGGCGGCCACCACCGCCTAGGGCTGGTCCGAAGGGTTGGGCTGGTTGAGGATTCTCGGTCGAATACTCGGCTGCGGGTGACGCTGGCTCAACCTAGACTCCGATCGGCGGGCCGATGGGTGCCTGTCGGAAGCGGTCGGTCAACCGATCGGAGATGAGCAGCAGGATGACCTGTGAACTCTTTGCGGTCAGCTTCGATGCGAGCCAACCTCAGCGTCTCGCCCGGTTCTGGTCCGGCGTCCTGGACTGGCAGCTGATCGATGATCCGCACGATGGTGCTGCGCTCCTGCCCAATGACGACACCGGATTCCGGATCCGCTTTCTGCCGACGCAACGGCAGAAGGTTGGCCAGAATCCGATGCACTTCGATCTGACGAGTACCTCGCTGGAGGACCAACAGCAGACGGTGGCCAGGGCGCTGGAACTTGGCGCCCGGCATATCGACATCGGCCAAACCCCTGATGATGGTCATGTGGTGCTTGCCGACCCCGAAGGTAACGAGTTCTGCGTCATCGAGCCGGGCAACAACTTCCTTGCCGACTGTGGATTCATCGGAGCGCTGGCCTGCGACGGTTCCCAGGAAGTCGGATACTTCTGGAGCGAGGCGCTGGGGTGGCCACTGGTCTGGGATCAGGACCAGGAGACCGCGATCCGCTCACCGCTCGGTGGTCCGAAGATCACCTGGGGTGGGCCACCGCTGATGCCAAAGCCGGGCAAGCAGCGACTGCACTTCGACCTCACTCCACCTGTCCACAGTGATCAGCAGACCGAGGTCGACCGGCTGCTCTCCCTCGGGGCAACCCGAATCGACATCGGTCAGGGCGAGGTCAGTTGGGTGGTGCTGGCCGATCCCGATGGCAACGAGTTCTGTGTGTTGACGTCCCAGTAGCGCGGCTAGGCCGGGGGAGGGGGGTACGTCACCAGGGCCCGATGGGTGCGGGAAACCACACCCGTGAACCGCAGCGCTCCCCATGGTCACCAGGACGGTCCGAGCCCTAGCGTCGACCACATGACGATCATGCAGACGCGTCTGCCCCGACACCTTCGGCTGAGATGAGCGGACCGCCTGCCTGGCTTCAAACGCTCTACCGGATCCGCGAACCGATCAGAGTGTTCACCCTGGCGGCCGGGGTCGCGTTGGGGGCAGTCAACGCGCTGTTCGTCCTGCTCTACCTCATCAGCGCGGTGCTCCCGTACGCCGTTCTCGCGGTTGCGCCGCGCGACCATCGACTGCGCGGCCGGCGGCGACTAGGCCGGGTTGCCCGCCGACTGGCCGAGTACGACCGGCGACGGGTCGAACGGTTCCTTGGCGACTGCCCAGCCGGCGTGGTCACCGACCTCCGAGCGGTGGGTTACCTCGCCGCCCGGGTGCCGCTCGGCGCGCTCGGCGGGACGGTGCTGCTGCTCCTGCTGTACGGCGCGCTGATGGCGTTCGCCGTGGTGGTCGGCTGGATCGTGGGGCGGCCAGTCGACGACATCGAGGCGACACCGTTCATCGTGGCGTACTTCGCGATCGTCGGGGTGGTGCTGCTCTTCCTCGCCGTACAGGGGATCACCGGGGTGGCAGCACTCGACCATCGGCTGGCCCGCGCGCTGCTCGGGCCGACCGAGAAGGCGCACTACGAACAGCGCATCGCCGTACTGTCGGCGGCCCGGGCCGAGATCGTCGCCGCGGTCGACGCCGAGCGCCGCCGGATCGAACGGGACCTGCACGATGGGGTGCAGCAGCGGCTCGTCGCCCTCGGCATGCTGCTCGGGCGGGCCCGCCGCGCCACCGACCCAGCCAAGGCAGACGACCTGCTCCAGCAGGCGCACGAGGAATCCGCCGGAGTGCTGGCCGAACTGCGCGAGGTCGCCTGGCGGGTGTATCCGGCCGCACTGGACGACGGCGGGCTGACCGCCGCCCTGGAGATCGTCGCCGAGCGCTCCCCGCTGCCGGTACGGATGACGCTGGAGTTACCGGCCCGACCCGGCCCAGCGATCGAGACGGTCGCCTATTTCGTGGTCTGCGAAGCGGTCACCAATGCCGCCAAGCACTCCCGGGCGCACCGCGTGGAGGTGGTGGTGGCGAGCCGCGACGACGTCGTACACGTGAAGATCACCGATGATGGGGTCGGCGGGGCCGACCCGGCCGGTAGCGGCCTCGCCGGCCTGCATCGGCGGGTGCATGCCCTGGACGGCCGGATCCACGTCCACAGCCCGGCCGGTGGACCGACCACGATCACCGCGGAGCTGCCATGCGTCTGATCCTCGCCGAAGACTCGGCCCTGCTGCGCGAAGGACTGGTCCGGCTGCTCACCGACGAGGGGCACGAGGTCCTGGCCGCAGTGGGCGACGCCGAACAGTTGTTGGCCGCCGTCGCCGCCGACCCACCCGACCTCATCGTGGTCGACGTACGGATGCCGCCCACCCACACCGACGAGGGGCTGCGGGCGGCGTTGGAGATCCGCCGCCGCTGGCCCGCTGTCGGGGTGCTGGTGCTGTCCCAGTACGTCGAGAAGCGCTACGCCGCCGAGCTGATCGGTGGCACCGCCAGCGGGGTGGGATACCTGTTGAAGGACCGGGTGGTCCAAGTCGGTGAGTTCCTGGACGCGCTGGATCGGGTGGGCGCGGGCGGGGCCGCCTTCGATCCGGAGGTGGTACGTCAACTGCTCGCTCGTACGACCCGGGTCGATCCGTTGGCCGCCCTCACTCCCAGGGAGCGGGACGTGCTGGAGCACATGGCACAGGGCTGCACCAACGCCCATATCGCGGCCCAGTTGCACGTGTCGCAGAGCGCGGTCGAGAAACACGTCAACGCGATCTTCGACAAGCTCGGCCTGGCGCATGTGACCGGCTACAGCCGCCGGGTGCTCGCGGTGCTGCGCTACCTCGGCAGCTAGTGCGGCGGTGCTGGTGCAGAGTCGGACATGGGTGGGATTGGACTGGATACGAGTTGTGGATTGGCCCGACTACGAATCGTGACGACATTGAATCGTCATGACGTCGAATCATTATGCCGAGGTCGAAATAGGACCTCTCACCTTGATTCACAGCCGAACCTTCCCTAATGTGGGGCACCGACCGTTTGCGGATAGTCGGCCTCAGCTTCCCCCTCCGCGAGGCGCCCGGCGGTCGGTCACGAAGGAGTCGCGCCGGTGCGAAGTCGGCCATCCCATCCTCGTACGCCGGAGCAGGTATCCACCCGTCGTAACGCCGCGCGTCGGGTCTTGCACCGTCTGGCGGCAATAGTCGCAGCGGCTTGTGTTGGCCTGGTGCCCGCCGCGCAGGCGCAGGCCGCGCCCACCCCGGAAGAAATCGATGCGCAGATCGAGAAGAAGTGGGAAGAACTCGAGGGCGTCATCGAGCAGTACAACAAGGTGCGCGTCGACCTGAAGGCCAACCAGAAGAAGGCGGCGGAGCTGGAAAAGAAGATCCAGCCCCTTTCCCTTCAGGTCGACGAGGCGTTGAGCCGCGTCGGTGGCCTGGCGGTGCGGTTCTACAAGAGCGGTCCGTCGTCCAACCTGAACGCATTGTTGACGACCGGTAACCCCACCACGCTGGCCGATCAGCTGACCTATCTCAATCTGTTGAACGAGCACGAGCGGCGGCAGATCGCGGATGTGGTAACCATCCGGGACAAGTACAACGCCGAGAAGACGCGGCTCGACAACCTGATCGCGCAGGGGGCCCGGCAGGAGGCCGAACTGGCCGGCAAGAAGAAGGAGATCGACGCCGAGGTCACGAAGTTGAAGGCCATGATGCCGAAGACGGTTGTCAAGGTTGCCAACTGTCCGACGATCAACGGGGTGGTCACCTCCGCCGCGCGGATCGCGATCGAGACCGCCTGCGCCCAGGTGGGCGACCCGTACGTGTGGGGTGCGACCGGGCCGAACTCGTTCGACTGCTCCGGGCTGACCCAGTACGCCTTCGGCAAGGCCGGGATCTACCTGCCCCACTACACGGGCGACCAGATCACGATGGGTAGGGGCGTCACCCGCGCTGAGGCGCGTCCGGGTGACCTGGTCTTCTTCCCGAGCCACGTCGGCCTCTACATCGGCAACGGGTTGATGGTCCACGCGCCGACGGTCGGCCAGAACGTGACGGTGGCCTCGGTGGGTAGCTTCGGTAAGTCGGTGACGGCGTACCGCCGCATCGGCTGAGGTGTTAGGAAGGGCCCCTTGCTATCGCTTTTTGCATAGCAAGGGGCCCTTCCTAACATCCAAGAACAACTCAGCGCGGCGCGCCGATCGGCGACGGCAGGATCTGCACGTCGTCGAGGTTGACGAACATGATGCGATGACCGAACTGGATCTGGACGTACCGGTTCTCGCCCCGGATCACCGTGAAGTCACCAGGGGACGTCCCTTCGAACGTCGAGGCCCGGTAGTACTCGCCCGGTAGCACGTCCCCGACCGCGTACCGCTGCCCGGCGGAGAGCGTGTACTGCAGCGGGGTGATCGTCTGGTACGGCACCCCGGCCGGGTAGGCGGCCTGCTCCGGGTAGGCCCGCCCGTACACCGGGATGGTGGCCTTGCCCGGCTTGGGGGTCACGACCAGGCCGACCGACCACTTGGCGGTCGGGGCCGAGGCCGGGTTGTGGAACCACGCCTTCTGCCCGAGGTACCAGATCGCGGTCCAGTCGCCCTGCCGGTCGGCGATGGCGTACGTCTGGCCCGTCGAACCCCGCGCCCCGTGGTCGGAGATCTGCATCGTGTTCGGGGTGCCGTCCGGCCGCAGCGCGATGTCGTTGACCAGCGGCGCGTCCGGGCTGGGCGCACTGTGCAGGATCACCGAGGACGAGCCACGCGAGGGGCAGGGCTCGGTCGGCGAGGCCGGCGGTGACTTGGCGCAGCCGTAGAAGTTCGGCCGGTTGGTGGCGAAGTCCGGGTCGAGCGTGACCAGGCCGGTACGCGGCGTGCCGGTGCCCCGGATCGGTGCCCCCAGCAGGTCGAAGTAGTGCGACCAGTCCCAGTACGGGCCCGGGTCCCAGTGCATCCCCCGGACGGTGCCCGGCACGGTGCCCGGCACGTTGTCGTGGCCGATGATGTGCTGCCGGTCCAGCGGCACATTGTGCTTCTTGGCCAGGTAGCTCACCAGCTTGGCCGAGCTGCGGTACATCGCCTCGGTGTACCAGGTGCCCTGGGCGGCGAAGCCCTCATGCTCGATGCCGACCGCCTTGGCGTTGACGTACCAGTTGCCGGCGTGCCAGCCGACGTCCTTCGTCTTCAGGTGTTGGGCGGTGTGGCCGTCCACCGAGCGCATCGTGTAGTGCCAGCTCACCCACTCCGGGTCCTGGGCCAGCCGGGTGGTGCTGTCGAAGTAGCCCTCGGCGTCGTGGATGAGGATGTACTCGATCTTCTGCTGCGTCGGCCGGTTGCCCTTGTCGTGGTTGCCGTAGTTGCCCGGGTCGGTGCCGTCGCCGAGCAGCTGGTAGGGGGCGGGCAGCCACTCGCAGGAGATGGTGGTCGGGCATTCGAGCCCGTCCGGGCGGGCGGGCGTGCGCAGGCCGAGCTTCGCCAGCCAGGCCCGGACCGGGTCGAGCTCGGGGTGCGCGGCGAGGGTGATCCGGTGCCCGTCGTCGGTGACCCGGCTGACACCCGTACGGATGGTGGCGTAGACCTCGTCGGCGAAGGCCGCGGCGGCGTCGCTGGTCTCCGCACCGGAGTACCGGGCCACCGCGCCGTACCAGGCCGCCGGGTCGCTCGCGCTTCCCGCCGGTCCGGCCAGGGCCTTCTGGTACGACGACAGCAGCGCTGCGCCGCCCCGGATGTTCGCCCGCGCGTCGGTACGTAGCGACTCCGCCCCGGTGCTGGTGAGCGTGGCGGCGGCGCCCAGGGTGCGTAGCGCTGCGCTGTCCGGAGTGGCCACGCTGGGGTGCTGGCGGGCCAGTGACCGCCGGGATTCGTCGCCGCGCGGGTCTTCCTCCGAGTCGTGGTGACCGCCGGAGGTGGGCAGGCTGGCCACGTGGGCGGCGTCGGTGAGGTGCATCGGGCCGTAGCCGCCGGCGGTGCTGGGGGTGCCGGCGTTGGTGTCCCAGCGGGACTGGAGATAGGAAACTCCCAGCAGGACGCTCTCCGGTACGCCGTAGTCGCTGGCGGCGGTGGCGTAGTCCTGCTGTCGGGAGTCGACCGGTGCGTTGGCGGTGGTGGGTACGGTCGCGGCGGCGGACGTGGGCGCGGCGGTGACGAGCGTCGCCGCGCCGACTATCGCGGTACTGAGCAGTATCCGGCTGCTCAGCGGTACTTTCGGACGGTGCATCGAACCTCCATTCGGGGGATGACTCATTGGTCACCCTCACTCGCCCAGGGGTGGTTCGTCAATGGCTTGCGAGAACGGCGATCGAAGTGAAAGATTTCTTCGCATCTGCCGCCCGAAGTCCACCCTTAGTGACCGATGGCTGTACGAAGCGAATTATCTTGCCGGTTCGGGTTGCGCCCTGGTAGTGCACTTCCTTAGGTTGGGGACGGTCGAGACGAGGGCAGTTCGTCCACCCGGGGCGACGTCGGCTCGATACCGCCGAATCGTTCGCAAGATCGAACCGGGGACCCACGTGATCCATTTGGGGTGAATCCGCGATCCGCGGTAGGGCGCACATCTTCCCGCCCGAACCCGTCAGCTAACTCGGTAGGCGGTCAGGAAGAAGGAGTACGGACACCGGTGGCACATCATGCCCCCCGGTTGCGCCCGTTCGGGTCGGTGCACGCCGACCGAGAACCGGCGATGCCACCTACCCGTCGGTCCCTGTTCACCGCCACGCTCGCCGCGATCGCCAGCATCGCCGTCGTGCTCGTTGGCGCGACCCCGGCCCACGCCGAGCCGTCGGTGACCGAGATCGAGAATCAGATCGACAAGGCGTGGGCGAAGCTGGAACCGATCATCGAAAAGCACAACGCCACCCGCCAGGATTTGGCCGTCAAGAAGAAGCAGGCCGACGCGCTGGGCAAGAAGATCCAGCCGCTGCAACGCCAGGTCGACGAGGCGATGGGGAAGGTCAGCGAGCTGGCCGTCCAGGCGTACAAGGGCAACAACGCCTCCACCCTCAACGCCATCCTTGCCACCGGCTCACCCACCAGCCTCATGGACCAGCTCGGCGTGCTCGACCAGTTCGCTCGCCAGCAGCAGCACGACATCCAGGCCGTGGTCGACCTGAAGAACAAGTACGCCGCGCAGAAGGGGCCGCTGGACGTGCTGGTCGCCCAGCTCACCCGGACCGAGGCTGAGCTGGCGGCGAAGAAGAAGGAGATCGACGCCGAGGTCGCCCGGCTGCAGAAGCTGCGCCTGGTGGCGTACGGCAACGGTGGCGGTGGCGTGCTCCGACCGGCCCCCTGCCCCGCGACCTACCCGGGCGGCTCGATCGGGCAGGTGGTCAAGTTCGCCTGCGCCCAGATCGGTAAGCCCTACGTGTGGGGTGCGGCCGGACCCAACTCGTACGACTGCTCGGGCCTGACCCTGCGGGCCTGGCAGCAGGCCGGCGTTACGCTGCCGCACAACGCGGCCCGGCAACGGGCGATGATGCCGCACGTGAGCCGTGCCGAGCTACGCCCAGGTGACCTGGTCTTCTACAGCAACCTCGCGCACGTCGGCATCTACGTCGGCAACGGTTGGGTGGTGCATGCCCCCACCAGCGGCGACAAGGTCAGGATGCGCAAGGTCGACGGCGGCGTGCACAGCTACGGCCGCCCAGGCTAACGGTTTTTGGTGTTAGGAAGGGCCCCTTCCTATCGCATTTTGCATAGGAAGGGCCCCTTCCTAACACCCGTGGTACGCGTCAGCGGGTTGGCCAGGTCCGCCAGTTCTGCCAGGACCGGCTCGGCGTCGGCCCCCGCTGCCCCTGGTAGCGCGAGCCGTACACCTCGGAGCCGTACGGGTGCTCGGCCGGGGACGAGAGCCGGAAGATGCACAACTGGCCGATCTTCATGCCCGGCCAGAGGGTGATCGGCAGGTTGGCGACGTTGGACAGTTCCAACGTGACGTGACCGGAGAAGCCGGGGTCGATGAAGCCCGCGGTCGAGTGGGTGAGCAGACCCAACCGGCCCAGGCTCGACTTGCCCTCCAGCCGCCCGGCGAGCTGATCGCCGAGGGAGATCACCTCCAGCGTGGAGGCGAGCACGAACTCGCCCGGGTGTAGCACGAACGGCTCACCGTCGGGCACGTCGACCACCGAGGTCAGGTCGTCCTGTTGCCGGGACGGGTCGATGTGCGTGTAGAGGTGGTTGTTGAACACCCGAAACAGCCGGTCGAGGCGTACGTCGATGCTGGACGGCTGAACCAGCGCCGGCTCGAACGGTTCCAGCGCCAAGGCGCCCGCCTTGATCTCGCTGACGAGGTCACGGTCGGAGAGCAGCATCGTGCCACCATAGCGACCTCCCGTCTGACCAGCGGCGTCGCACTACCGATCTCGAACATATGTTCGATAGGATGATCCCATGGCTTCCTGGTCCGAATTCGCCACTGACGATCCCCGGCTCGCCGCCGCGATCCGCTCACTCATACAGCAGTACGGGCCAGGCTTCGGCTACCTGGCCACTGTCCGGGCCGACGGCGGCCCTCGCGTCCACCCGGTCTCGCCTGTGATCACCGACGAGGGGCTGTTCTGCTTCATCGTCGACTCGCCGAAACGGCGCGATCTCGAACGCGACGGTCGCTACGCGCTGCACTCCTTCCCGCCGGAGGAGAGCGACGACGAGGCGTACGTCGCGGGGCGGGCTCGTCCTGTCACCGACCAGGCCCGGGTCGCCCGGCTTGCCGACAGCGCACGGGCCGCACCGCAGGTCGACTGGCGACTGTTCGAGTTCACCGTCGACGTGGCGATGCTGTCCCGGCACGGCAACAGCGTCGGCAACGGCGACAGTGACGGCAACGGCGACAGTTACGGCAACGGCAACGGTGCGAGCGCGTTCGGCGGCGGTGGTGGGTCCGGCCGGCCCGCCGTACAGGTGTGGTTCGATCCGGCCGGGGGCCGCAACCGGATGAACAGCTCGGGCCTGGCGACGCGCCGCAGCCGGCGGATCCACCGGCTCGCGGTCCCTGAATACGAGTCGATAATCCCGGGGTACGCGCCGGTGCCGGCCCGTTGACCGAGCCGGCACCGCTGGATCAGATCTTTACGGAGCGCGGTAGGCGTTCCAGGCGTTCAGCATTCGGGTCGCCTGGCCGGTCGTGAACTCGTACATGCAGGAGTCGTAGGTGTAGTCCATGAAGTTGTGGATCGGGTCTACACCGGTCGAGCTGCACGTGTTCCGCCCGGTCGGGCACTGGTAGGCGGCGGAAGCCTCGGCCGGGGTGTCCGAGACCTGGTCGCCAGAGCCGGAGCAGCCACCTTGGAAGGTGTGGTAGAGGTTCAGCCAGTGGCCGACCTCGTGGGTGCCGGTGTCACCCAGGTTGTAGTTGGTCGCGGTGCCGCTCGGCAGCGACTCGCTCAGCACCACCACGCCGTCGTAGGTGTCCAGGTTGTTCTTCGGGAATGTCGCCCAGCCGAGCAGGTTGTCGCTGAGTTCGCCGAGGTAGATGTTCAGCGTGTTCTTGCCGCCCTGTCGGAGCTGACTCTTCATCTGGCGTTCCGCCGACGAGCCGTAGACGATTGGGTACCAGGCCGTGTTGGTGACACGGTTGATGCTCTGCAACTGGAAGGCGAAGGCGGTGACCGCGCCGCCGGTCCCACCTGCGTAGGCCTGGTTGAGCACGTTGATCTGGGAGTTGATCATCGAGTCCGGGATGTTGCCTCCGGCCCGAGTGCTGTTCTCCTGGATAACGTGTACGACCACCGGAATGGTGACCGTGGCCTGGATGCTCGGCCCGGCGGTTGTCGTACTGGCCCGAGCCCGCAGCGTGCTGGCGAAGTCCGCCTCTCGCTCGACCATCTGGGCTGGCGTCAGGTGGTTGGGGTCCTGCTTGCCAGGGGCGCCCGGCCGAGCCTTGGCGAGCGTGTCGTGCGCGAGCGAGTCGTGTGCCTCCGCCGGCTCGACGCAGCCGGGTGGTGCCTGGTCGGCGGCCAGTGCGCTGGTGGTCGGAGCGATGGATGTCGCTGCGGCGCTGAGCAGCATGGCGATGGATGTGGATGCAACCTTGGCTTTTCGCCAGGTCAACGGGTTCGAGCGCAGCCCCATGAGTCCACCTCTTTCTGTCCGCGATGCAGCCGGGGGTGTGCCGCATCGGGTGCGTGAACGTGAGGCGAACGTTACTCGTCCATCGATGTACGTGAAAATAGTGGAGCGAGATTATCTTGCGCGGTACGCCTGCCACGCCTGGGTCATGCGCTGCACCTGGTTGGGGGTGAACTGGTGCATGCAGGCGTCGTAGGTGTAGTCCATGAAGTTGTGGATCGGGTCGAGTCCGGCCACAGTGGCGCAGGAATCCCGGTCCGCAGGACAGCCGAACGCTGGTGCCGCCTCGGCCGGCGTGTCCGGCACCGCGTCGCCCTCGCCCGCGCAACCGCCCTGGAAGGTGTGGTACAGGTTCAGCCAGTGGCCCACTTCGTGGACGGTGGTGTCCCCCTGGTTGTAGTTGGCGGCGGTACCGCCCGGCAGTGACTCGGCCAGCACCACCACGCCGTCGTACTTGTCGACCTTCTTCGCCGGGAATGTCGCCCAGCCGAGCAGGCCCTCCTCTAATGCGCCCGTGTAGATGTTCAGGGTCTTTGCCCCGCCGATTCGTAGGGTCTTCTTCATCTGCTGCTCGGCGGGACTGCTCGGGACGATCGGATACCAGGCCGGCTTGACCATGCGGTTGATCTTCTTCAGCTTGAACCGGAACGGCGACGGAGTGCTGCCGTTGCCGCCAGCAAATGCCTGGTTCAGCACCTTGAGCTGCGCGTCGATCAGCGGGCGCGGAATGTTGCCGCCGGCCCGGGTCGGGTCCTTGGCGATCACGTGCATTACCACCGGGATGGTGACGGTGCCGCGAGCTGGAATCGCGTACGGGCCAATCCCCGCCACCTGAGCGTGTGTCTCAAGCAACTCGCGGTCCCGCTGTGCCGCTTCGGCCGGGGTCAACTCGTTCGGATCATGCCCGTCCGGTCCGTCTCCCGGCCTCGCCCTGGCGTTGTTCGGCGGGAGTTCCGCATGGGCGACGCAGTCCTACGTCGGCGTGGCCGAGGCTGTCGTCATCCCGGCCGCCGCCGGCCCGACACTCGCCGTCGTCGACCCCAATATGAGTACGAGAGAAGCGGCGGTTGCTCCGGTTGAGCGCAGCGACCAGCGGATACGGTGTAAGTCCATGCCTCACCCCTAGATCGATGAAGGCGACGCGTGGGGTGAGCGGGTCGCTACCTTTCGTGTGGTGAACGTTACCCAGGGCTGTCGGTTTTGCAAACGCTGCGCCCGGTGTGCCCGGTCTTGGCGTGGCGACACGGACAACCCGGGGGGTACGCGAGTGCGCTTCCGCGCTCGACCAGGTACAGTGGGGTCCGCTTGCGGGTGTAGTTCAATGGCAGAACATCAGCTTCCCAAGCTGACAGTGCGAGTTCGATTCTCGTCACCCGCTCCAAACGAAAAGCCCTGGTCAGGACGTGAGTCCGAACCAGGGCTTTCGATATTTCAAGATCTGTGATCTCGTGTCGTGCCATTAGCGTGCCATTAGCCCTGGTCAACCAGGGCACCAGACCTGCCATCACCCGAGTCGCCGGACCGCTTCTTCTTCGCCTTCTTGGCCTTCTTGCGTTCCGACCGCATGGCGTCGTGCAACGCCGCAGCAATGGCCCGATCAGCCTCGCTCGTTGCGTGCTGGTAGATCAACGCTGCCTGTGGAGAATCGTGCCCCATCCGCGCCATCAGGTCCCGAGTGCTTGCCCCGGTACGGGCGGCGAGAGTGTTCCCGGTGTGCCGCAGGTCGTGAAAGTGCAACCCCGGCTGTCCGACCTTGGCGACCGCTGCCTTCCAGTTGCTCAACTTGTTGAAGTTACCTCGCCAGATCGGCCGCCCGTTCTCGGTGGCGAAGACCAGCGCTTCGGGATCGTCGTCGACCTCGGCGGCCAGGTGGTCGCGGATGACGTCGACGACGGCCGGCGGCAGGCTGACCGTACGTCGACCGGCCCGGGACTTCGGCGGCCCGAGCACCAGGCCGATCCCACGCTGTTCGGTGTACGCCTGCCGGACCCGGACGGTACCGGCGGATGTGTCGATGTCCTGCCGTTGCAGCGCGGAGACCTCACCCCAACGCAGACAGCCGAAGGTGGCGACCAGGACCAGCGCGCGATACCGGGCCGGCACGGCATCGGTCAGCGCGAAGACCTGCGCGAGGGTCAACACCGGTCGTTCGGCCGACTTCTCTTGATCCGCGCCAGGTATCCGGCACGGGTTCTTGATCAGGATTTCGTCTTCCTTGACCGCCGTCATCAGTACCGCTCGCAGCAGCCGGTACGCCTTGGCCGCCATGCTCACCGAGACGCCGTTGCCGAGCAGTTTCGCCCGCCAGTCCCGCACCATCGGTGTATCCAGCCGACCCAGCTCGACCCCACCGAGGTATGGGATGACGTGCTTGTCGAGCAGCCAGCCGTACAGGTGCACCGTACGAGGCCGCAGGTTGGGCCGCTGGTCGATCCAGCGCCGGGCGTAGTCGCCGAGCTGTACCTTGGCCCGGTCCGGATCGATCCACTCCCGTCGAACCATCTGTGCCTCGACGAGCGTCAGGTACCGGTCAGCTTCGGACTTCCGGGCGAAGGTCTCCGGAGCGCTGCGCATCTGCCCGTCCGGCCCCGGATAGCGAGCCTGGTAACGGCCGGAGGGGAGCTTTCGGATGCTGCCGAAACGTCGGTGCCCTTCCTTGTTCGCCATCAGGCCGCCTGCCGCAGGCTGTTCCACACACCGGACGCCGTCAGCGGCTCGACCCGACCTCCATCCAGGTGCGCGGCCAAGTCAACGGCCTTGATCCGAACGCTTCGCCCGAGCTTGTGGAACGGGATGCGCCGCTCAGCCACCAGCCGCCGAACGTACCGCTCGCTCATCTGAATCCGGGTCGCGGCTTGCTCGATGGTCAGGACCTCGTCCACTGTGCTTGTTCCTCCCCGTTGTGCTGTCGGTGTAGATCAGTTGCCGAAAGGTTGGGCGGTCCCTGGGCGGCCCGGTCTTTGGCGGCGAGTAGTTCGGTACGCCAGCGGGCGCGTTCGCTGATGGAGCGCATGAGTCGGTGGGCGAGGGGTGTCACGTCGGAGTCGTCTGGTCGGGCGAGTTCCCAGGCGTGGCGTACGGGTTCGATGGCGTCGTGCTGGTTGTCGATGCTGGCCGCGTCGGTGGTGACGCCGAGGAGAGCCCGGACCCAGGCCCGCGCGTCGTGTTTGTGGTCGGCGAGGGTCTTGCCGGACCAGTCGCGGGAGATGAGGATGCGCCGGCCACCGATGCCGAGGGTTTCCCGCTGGTGGACCTTGCCCCTGCACCGTCCGGGTTTGAGCTTGGCGTGCGCGTTCTTCGGCTGGACGCCGTAGAGCAGCCAGTTCGCACAGCGGTCGGTGCAGGGGGTGATCTGGAGTTGGTGCCAGAGCCGGTCGAGGTGGCGTTGCTGCCGCTCGGTGGTGATTTTGTGGCAGTCGCCGGTGGCTTTGGTGATGTATTTCGTGACGTAGCGGATGGTGCGTTCGGCGTCGGTGGTGCCGGGCATGACGCCGCGTGCGTCGACCTGGCGGCCGAACCGAACCACGTGCACGGGTTCCGCCTCGGGGTTTTCGTCGATGGCGTCGAGCGCTTCACCCCAGGTCGTCAACGGTTGACGAGCGTCGGGGTCGACCCAGGTTTCTGCCTTCTCATCCCAGACGGGCGGCCGGTCGCGGGTGTAGAGCTGCACGTCCACGGAGGGCCACCACACCTGGTGATAGGTCGCGGCGGCCACGGTCCGGAGCGTGTCCCGGGGGATGGTGCCCCGGATAGCGAAGTGCGCGTGTGGAGCCAGCCGGCGTTGCGGCTCGACGCAGCCGGCGTACTGGACGTTCCAGCCTTCACAGCGGCGCAGGTTCTGCCAGAACCGGTCGAGCAGCCTCGGGAAGTGGACGGCGTCCCAGGCAGCGCGGCGGTAGTCGTACCGGTCGGGGTTGACCGGGGTGCCGTCGGACAGCACCGGCCCGTACGAGTCAAGGGTCAGGGTGAGCCACATGGACGGCCGGTAGGTGCTGCCGTCAGGGGCGGTGTAGGTCTTGCCGACCGTGCGCCGCTCGACCTTGCGGCGGGGTAGTTCGGGTGCGTCCTGCCGCCGCCTGGTCGAGCGCTTTCGCCGTTTTCCGTCGTTGTCGTCGCCCTGGCCGTCTTCGTCGGTCTGGTGTGGTGGTCCGACCCGTCCGCGTAGGCCCTCGGCAGCGATGGCTTCTTCAACCTCGCGGATGGCCTCGTCGAGGTCTTCGACCTGTTCCCATTGGCTGGCCCGGTTGGCTTCGTCGCGGGCGAACTCGAAGTGCGCCCGGAGCAGGATCAGCGCTTTCTGTTCGTCGGTTGCGGGTTCCGGTGCGGGTAGGGGTTCGTCGTCGCGGTGCCAGCCTTCCCGGATCTGCGCCTGCCGTAGGCGTCGGTTCTTCTTCGCGCACGGCGGGCACTTGTCCTCACGGGTGGCCCCGCAGGGCAGGTCGATGACCTCGGTACGGCCGGTGTCCAGGTCGGTCCGCCGCATCGCCAGGGGCCGAATGCAGACCCCGTACTCGATGGCGATGTCCTTGAGGACGTCGACGGCCCGGGGTAGTCCCATCCGTGCCGCCCGCGACCCCGGCCGAGGAGCCTCAACAGTGGTCGGGGTGGGTTCGAGTCCGGGCAGGGTTGGAGCGGTCATTGGATGATCCCCACGACGTGCGGCCGGGTCGGGCGGACCACGGTGACGGGCGGAATCACCGTCGAGGTAGCCGGTTGAGGCATGAGCGGAACATCAACCGTGGCGATGACCGGCTCAGGCAGCCGAGGTGCCGGCACGGGAACAGGTTCCGGCTTAGGTTCAGGCTCGATCGAGGGTTTCTCCCGCTCGGCGGGTGCGCTGGACAGGACGACCTTCACCAGGGCGAGGAACGCCAGCGAGGGGACGGCGGCGACGATCCAGCCCCAGATGGAGGGTTCGGCTTCGGCAACCTGGGCGGCGAGGGACAGCAGCGCGAATGCCACGAGGAGCACGCCGACCAGGCCGACCGGACGGCCAGCGCGTCGACGAGCCCGGATCTCCAGCCCGAGGTAGATGGCCATCAGCTCGACCGCTACGGCGTTAGCCCAGCCGATCCAGTCAGGCTGGCCGTGGGCCACAGTCAGGTCGTGTACGTGGGTGAACGCGGCAGCGCCGGCCATGGTGCCGATGGCGAGCAGGATCAGCAGGCGTACCCCGGATTCGATGCGGATCATCGGCGACCTCGCTGGTACGGGTCGCGGACGGTGAGGTTGATGCGGATCGACTGGCCGACCAGGTCGCGGCGACGGCGGTGGACGAGGTGGGCCAGGCCGTGCAGGGCGGCGGCGATGTGTTCGGGGCTGTCGTCCAGTTCGATGTTCAGCGGCCGGGTGCGCGGGGTGCGGTAGAGGATGCGGGCGAGGAAGTTCATGGTCTACCTCCGGGCTGGGGCGACGCGGGTACGGATGTGGTCGGGTGGGTCGCCGAGGGTGGCGACCGCTTCGGAGAGGCAGCGCCACAGCGCCCATGCCTCGTCGGGGGTCAGGTACATGCGGCGCCGGCCGCCACCGACGGCGAGATACACCGGGTACGGGTCGGGCCGGTCGAGGTCGACGCGGACGGAGACGGCGGTGGTCGGGCCGTTCGGGTTGGGTGCGCGGAGTCGGTAGAACGACCGGGCGTTGGTTGTGGTGGTCACCGCGGTTCACCTCGTTCGGTGTCCCGGTCGAGGATGTTCAGCAGCGCTTCGGGCAGCAGGGGGCCACGGCGTTGCCGGGGCAGCGTGGACGGCCGGGGCGGTTCGGGTGCGGTTTCCCGGCCGACCTGGGCGAGGATGTCCGCCGCGTCGACGGGAGCCGGAAAGTCGCGCGCCAGGTCGCGGATGTGGTCGTCGGTGACGTAGGAGAAGCGGACCCGGATCGGTTCGGGGGTGCCGTCGAGGATGACGTAGCCGACGCCCTTGGCCCATCGGGGCATCTGGTCGGCCAGCGCACCCCTGTTACGGGCACCGTCACCAAGCACCATGTCCACCTGGGATGCCTCGGTCAGGCCGAGGGCGATCCGGGTGGGGAACAGGTCCCGGAACGGCAGGACTTCCTTGCGGGGGTCCTGCAACGCGGCCACGACCAGGACCCCGACCCCGGCACCCTGGGACAGAAGTAGCCCCAACGATCCGGCGATGCGCTTACGCAGATCGACGTCTTGCAGGTACGCCGTCAGCGCCGCCAGTTCGTCGACGAGCACCACGACCAGGGGGTCAGCCTCGGTCGGGGTGTGGACTCGGACCGTGCCGGCAAGGCGGGTTTGCCGTTCCCGCATGACTTCCACGGCCTCGTCGAGCAGGTCCGCCATTGCCTCGAACGACTTTCCGGCGAACCGGGCGAACAGCGGGCGGCCCATGGCGAATTCCATGCCGCCCTTGGGGTCGATCACCCAGAGCCGTACCAGCCCGGAGGAGATCCCACCGGTCAGGGAGCGGACCAGTGACCACAGCACCGAGCCCTTACCGCGTCGGGTGGCCCCACCGATCAGTACGTGGGTGGAGAGCAGGTGCAGGTGCCAGGTACGCAGGTCTTCGCGTCGGGCCATCGGCAGGGCGGTGAAGTCCGGCACCGCTGGTACGTCGAACGGCGGCACGATGGTGCGCAGCGCGTCCGTGCGGACGAGCACCAGGTAGACGAGTGTTGGCCGGTCGCGGAACCGTACCCGGTCGACCGCTCGTAGCAGCCATGCCCAGCGGCCGGTACGGGTCGGCGGATCGTCGGGACGTTCGGAGTAGACGCGGGCGTGCCGCCGGCCGAAGGCGTAGGCCAGGTTCGTCGTCGCCTTCTGGAACTCTTCCGGTGTCTGGCCCCGCACCATGCGGATGGTCAGCACATCCAGGGCCTGATCGGAGCGCACCCGTAGCAGCTCCGGCAGGATGACGCGGTGGTCGTACGTCTCTGCCAGGCCGCATAGGGTTATGGCTTCCTGCCACGCCCGCCGGTAGACGAACACCTGACGGAACCGGCCCAGGATCGGCCCCGCGCACCAGGACCACCACGACGACTCGTGACGCCAACGCCACACGGCCGACACCGCAGCAGCGATTACGAGCGGCACCACCAGGCCCGAGCGGCCGAACTCCCGATACAGGACCGCCGCCAGGACGACCACGCCGACGGTGACCGGGTGACGCAGGCACCACCAGCAGGCCCGCCCCAACCACCGCAACACCAGGCCGCACGCGATCAGCCAGAACGGCAGTTCCAACCGGCGAGGCCGAACCACCATCAGATCCCCGGCCGTGGTCATCACGACCTCACCACGCGGCCGGCGGATCATCGCCCACCAACCAAAGACGAGTACGCCACCAGGGGCGTAACCTGCCACAGGGCAGCAGGCAGCCTACGCTTGACCATGTCACTACCTCTCTCGACAGAGCAGGGGGAAGAGACAGAGGGGGGGCTGCCGTCCGCCAAGACCTGACAGCCCCGCCCACACCAACAGCGACTACGCGGCCGCCTTCTGCTTCACCCCCGCCGGGACACGCAGTCCGGTCGCCCGCAGCGAGTACGCCATCCGACCGTTGTTCGCCACGTACGGCGTGACCGTCATGCCGTCGAACTCCACCGCCTCGAACGGAGTCCCCGTCGGCGGCACCGGCTGATAGTCAGCCGAGATCTTCACCGTCGTCTCCCGCGACCGCTTCCCCAACTCCGGGTCCAGGTCCATCACCCGCACCTGCCACACCCGCTGACCAGTCACCTTGTCCTTAGCCGGCGAACGGCGACCCGTCTTCTCGTCGAAGTCCTCCACCTCACCCAGCGACTCAGGCACCAACGCGCACCCCGCCGGGAACACGTCCTCGAAACGCACGGCGAACCTCGTCCCGCCACGCAGAGCCATCGCTCAACCTCCACTTGTAAACATGTCTGCCAAGTTGCGAGCCCAAAGGTAGACGCGACTTGGCAGACAAGTCAACAACTCTGATCAAGTGGTCCGATTAGTCGCTTAATTCCGAATGGGAGGCGAGCCGGTTGCCGTAGCGCGTGCGAGACGTGCAAATTCTCTAGAAAGCAATGCAACTTCTCATATTAATTCAAAGCCATGAATGCGGCATTCATCCGCACTCACTCGGCTCACGAGTCCTTGCTTAATGAGGGGTGCCACGTACGGTGGAAGGGAAATGAAAGTGGGGCGATGTCCGCGCCAACGGATATCGCCCCGGTACTCCGAACCGGCCCTAGTCAAGCCCTTGCAAGGAGTCCTCGTGACCATATCAAGGCGCAGCCGCGCAAGCCAGGATCCAGAAGGACCCGAGGTGCCCCGGGTTGTTCTCTATGTGGAATCTGCGTGTCGCCTATTGGCGGCAGCAACCATGTTTGTTGCCACGGTAGCAACTGTGGTTATCGAGATATTCTCGGCCAGTTGATCTAATTTTTGGCTTCTTGAAGCTGGTTAGATTAACTGCCGGGACACGGCCGGACCACTACATCAACGCTGACTGGTAGCGAGGGAGGTCAGCAGGGACTGTAGGGCGTGTGCGCGGGCTTCGATGATGCGCATGCGGGCGGCGTGTTCGGTCGGTTCGCGGTGGGTGGCTTGGCCGGTCATCTGGCCGGGCCACTTGCGGTAGAGGAGCCCGGGTTCGGCGGTGAAGTGGCCTTCGCTGACTGTGCTGGCGGCGAGGAGTAGGCCGGTGTCTTCGCTGGCGGGGAGGGCCATCCAGCCGCCGAGGGCGAGGAGCAGGTCACGGCGTATGCACAGGGTCGCGGGGTGTACGGGTGCCCGGTAGTCGTTGGCTTGCCAGAAGGCGAGGACGGCACCGCGACCGATTAGCCCGTCGGGCGGGTCCATGTCCCATCCGTGGGTGGTGCCGTCGGGGAGCAGGTCGAGCACCCGGGACGTGGTCCAACCGACCCGAGGATTGTTGGTGAGTACGGCGATGTCCCGGGCCAGCGCACCAGGCGTTAGCCGGTCGTCGGCATCCAGGACCTTGACGAACTCACCTTCGGCGCGGGCCAGGGCGAGGGTACGGGCCACACCCGGGCCGCCTGGTCGTCCACTGCCCGCACTGATTCGTGGGTCGGCATCAGGCAGCCGGTCGACAAGAA
This sequence comes from Micromonospora sp. NPDC003197, assembly GCF_053590565.1. Taxonomy (NCBI): domain Bacteria; kingdom Bacillati; phylum Actinomycetota; class Actinomycetes; order Micromonosporales; family Micromonosporaceae; genus Micromonospora; species Micromonospora sp. NPDC003197. The sequence continues at coordinate 127,304 of NZ_JBSFTE010000016.1, forward strand.
GGCCGTCTTGCCCGTCTTCTTGGACCAGCCATTGCCAGTCCCAACCGTCCGGTAGTTCCTGCGCGGCCAACGAGGCGTAGGCGTCGGCGAGGTAGCCGACGCTGGGCCAGTGCACGGGCGTGATTACCGAGACGAGTCGGGTCAAGTTGTCCACCGTTTCAGCTCGGTCGTGTAGACAAGCTCTGTCCGGTCACCTGGGAACACGACGTCGGCGACTTCCACGACCCGGTCGGCGATGTCAATCGATGTCTTGCGTACGGCCAGGACCGACACCCCGGGTTCGATGTCGAGAAGTTCGGCCTCATCCGGCGACGGCGGTCGTGCCCGTACCTCATCGACGATGCGCGCCAGTTCGACGCCGACCGTGAACAGCTGGTGTTGTGTTCCGCCAGGCCAGGGTTCGTTTTCCGCGTCGAGCAGGCCAGGGTTCGCCGCCACCAGGTCGTACGGCAGGTAGGAGTACGAAACCGACAGCGGCGCGCTTTCGTGCCGGGAACTGGTCCAGTACACGCGCCGCAGCAGTGGCGTGCCGGCAGGCAGGCCGAAGGCGTTGGCCATGTCGTCGTCGGCTTGCACCTGGGCGTACTCGGCGTGGAACTTCAGGTCGTCGACGGTCAGGCCGGTGTCGTGTTCGGTCCCGCCAGTCTTACGCCGCTGGCCCTCGTCGAGCAGCGCCCGGTCTTTCTCCCACTGGTACCGCTCGGTGTTGCGTCGCCGTACCCGTTGGCGGGGTGCCCGCACGTAGGTGCCGCGCCCCTGTTCGGCCCGGACCAGGCCCCATTCGCGCAACTGGCGGATGGCGTTACGGACGCTGGTACGGGACAGCCCGGAGGACTCAGCCAACTCGGTCTCGCTGGGCATGGCCGCGCCCTGGGCGAGCTGCCCGCTCATGATCTGGGCGCGCAGCTCCTCAGCGAGCTGAAGGTAGCGCGGACGCCAGTCACGGGGGATCACGCCGCTAACGCTACCGCCTAGACGTTGAGACGTCTGCCGGGTGGTCCCTCTTCGGCCCCGGTCAGCCATCGGTCGACCCCGACTGGTCCCGCTGACCGTCGGACATCATCTGTATGGCTTCGACGCCGTAGGTCAGTTCTTCGATCATCCGGGCGGCCTGCGTGGCGGACAGCAGCACGGTTTGCGTCGCCCCGTACCGGGTGGCGTCGACCTTGAGCCAGGGTTCCCGCCGCCGGAAGCGATCAATGATCAGTTGGAGACTGAGCCAACCGGCACCCTCCCGCCCGACCGTCACCGCTTCACTTCGATGCATCGGATCATTGGGGCCGCAGCCTCGACACCAGAACGGACAGGCAGACGACGGCCGCAGGGCAGACGTTCCCGGCGTAGGGCGTTCAGCGGTGGGCATCGTCGATCCCCTCCTGAACGGTGAAGCCGGCCTGCGCCAGCAGCTCATCCAGGTGTCGAGCCAGCCGCCACGCGTCGACAAGCCCCAACTCCGCCAACCCGTGTCCACACGCCCGCGACACGGTGTGCACCGCGACAAACGGCGACTCACTGATCGTCCCGGCCAGATGGGTTACCGCGATGCCGCCGGAACGTAGGTTGCCGGCACGTCGCAGCGCCCCACGGTGCCACCCCAACATGCCTGTTAGCAGTGGCGGCACGATGTAGCCGCACCGCTCGTGCACACACCACGAAGGATGATCCACAGCCTTCGGCCAGCGTCCAGCATTAGTCACCGCCACCACCGGCCAGCGGCGCAGCGGCGTTCCTGCCCCAGTGTCAGCAGCGGAGCCTTCTGCACCAGCGGATAGGCCAGGGTCGGTGAGAGCGCCCAAGACGACGTACCGACGTCAGCCCGCGCCACACAACCGCGCGCCAGAGAAAACCCACATACAGGAGTACGGCCACGGCGACGCCACAGCCACGCCAGAACCGATCGGAAAAAGAACCGGACCATCGCAACCTCCACGCCGGACGGTGGGAACCGGTGGTCGGCCCTCCGTCCCCTCAAGCGGAAGGCCGACCACCGATCCAGCGACGACACGACGAAATCCCTGGGGAGAACCGGGTACGCCGTGCCGCGCCAGCCCCGCGCGTCGGATCACCTCAGGCATGCCGGACCGAGGGCACGCGGGACTGTCGGTGTGCGACCGGGACCAGCGGGGTGCCAACCCCTTGTCACGCACCGCTATCCCGGCCGCACACCGAGAAACGTATCTACAACTAGAAGACTTGTCTAGATGTCTGAAGGAGTCAGATTGGTTGTCGGTTGAGAACCTGACAGACAGGTACGGTGACCCAGTGCCAACCCCGCACTACGGTCAGCCTCGCTACCGCTCGATCGCCGACGAGCTACGCCGCCGCATCACCGCAGGCGCGATACCCCCCGGTGCCCTCCTCCCACCGGAGAGCACACTCAAGACAGAGTTCGACGTCGCCCTAGGAACCATCCGCGCCGCACTCGACGTACTCCGGGCCGAGGGCCTGGTGGTCACCGAACACGGCAGGGGCACCTACGTACGCCCCAACTATCCGGTACGGCGACTCGGTCCCGATCGCTACTGGCCCCAGCATCCGACCGCCGACCAGGCGTCAGCAGAGCCGAGCGACAACACCAGGCCGCAACCCGTCGACCAGGTCGACGCCGACTACCGCGAAGTGCCCGCAACGGTTGAACTCGCCCAGATGTTCGACGTCCAGCCCGGCACCATGCTGCTCGAACGCCGTCTACTCACCCGCAGCCACGGCGTGCCCCAGCAACTAACCACCTCGTACTACCTGCTCGACATGGTCGCCGGCACGCCAGTAGCCGACCCCAGCCGCGAATCCTGGCCCGGCGGCCACGTCGCCCAACTCGCATCCCTCGGCATCACCGTCACCAAGATCCGCGAAGTTGTACGCGCCCGCATGCCCACTACCGACGAAACCAACGCCCTACGCCTACCAGCCGGCGTACCCGTACTCGCCGTGAGCCGGAAGACCTATGTGCGTGAACGCGTCGTCGAAGCCGCTACCAACCTCGTACTACCCGCCGACCGAACCGAACTTGAGTACGAGTTGTCGCAGCAGGAGCATTAGACGACCGCTCCGAGTAGTTGTTCTAGGTTTGCTGTTATGAGATGTGTAAGCCGCATCGGCTGCGGTAGTCGTCGTATTTGCATAAAATTGCTAATACGTAGTTGTCGGTGCACGGCTGTATTAGGTTGCCGAAGATGTGTGATCTTCTTTTCGTCGAGCCTTCGTTCCGTCGCCTTAGAACGGTGGTTCCGAATCGATGGCTTCCCGAAGGTCTGGGTATGAATAATATCCGCCTGCCTGGTCGAATGATTGCATGGCTGCGCTAAGTGTGTACCAATCGGTGGCGCATTCAGTGAAGTGACCCACTGTTGAATGGAAGAACTTTAGCATCAAGTCGGGCATTCCGGAGGCGAAGTGAATCTGATTGTTGTGGACGAAAATCGCTATGATTGACTTGATGTCAGATGCGCTCATCTCCTTCGCGATGGGAAGAATCAGCCTAGCCATATTTGCCTCTGCGGCCCTAAAGCTTCCCGAGTCCGCGAAGACCTTGATCGCCGCTTGCGTGAAGCTCAGCTCTGGGTTTTGCGTTACTACATCCATGAGATTTCCAACGTTGAGGTGCTCGCGTCGACTATTTACGACGGCTGCGATGCCCTCTGGTAGCTGTCGAGTGAAGAGCCCATGATCAAGCAACGATCCAAGATCGGCTGCCTCTACGGCCGCCCTCACTCGGGAATGAGAAGATGCAGGCAGCGCGAGCCAAGCCAAGTCTAAGTCGCCGAGAGCGCCGGCAAATCGGATCAGCTCAGTGGCGGTAAGCCCTAGTCCCTCCTCCTTGTTCTTGACGACCTTGTTCAAGGCATGGCTCAGCAACTCAGGCTGGATGCGCTCCAGCGCATGGGCGGCAAGCGCGCAGCGATCCCCTCGTCTCAGATCTCCGTCGGGCGGATTGATGGCTACTTTGACAATTAACTCGGCTAAGCCTCTCCGAAGGCTGCTTTTGCCACGTTCGAAATATCGTTCCCGGAGATATTCGCAGAGGTCGTCCAAATTGTTTGGAAATGCTGTCCCATCAATCTCATGACGGAATCTTTCGATGGCCTTCTTGCCGGGGGTTGGTCCTTTCGAAAGTACCGCATCAACGGCTGTGCCTAGGTGAACCCGGACAAGTTCGGGGGTTGGTTCGAAGACTTCATCCGGTCTCACGAATGCTGGATGTGCGCAAACGTGTCTGTCTCTACGAAGCCGCTCTAACTCGTCGACTTCGCGATCAATAAGCAGTTCAAACTTGTCACGGCAAACTTCCAGTAGATCGCGTTCCAGTTTTGCGACGTGCTCTACGTTGCCGCTGATGACTGCGCGATCTAGTCCCTCAACAAAACTTCGCGCCTCACCCTCGCCGGATGCTGCAATCTCGCGAATCTTGTTAACAAGGTCGAGTGCGACAGCTACCCATATACCTACAATTGCTGGGCGGAAAGCGCCGGCCTGGTATGCCCGTACCGCTTCGGTTAAGTAGCGCCTAGAACCCGGATCTCTTACTGCCGCCTGTAGGTCCTCCAGTGCGCGCATACGTCCTCTTCAGTCGAGCTTGGATTGAACTCATTGATGGTACGGCGCTGGTCACCTTGAGGCAATGTCTATCGTGTCGCTCCTGATTGAGGGTGTCGATCGCGTACGGCGCGGCCAATCCGTAAGGAGGTGGCTTGGCGAGTGTGATGGTCACCGTCGGTGAGATCGGTTGGAAGTAGTCGATAACCATTTGGCTCAGCTCCACAGCAATTGGGAGCAGTCAACGGCGGCGAACGTTGGCAAGCAGCGGCGGTTTTGTGCTGCTCACAGGAGCTTTCAGCCTGGCGGATGATGTCTCTTTTGAATACCGTCTGAACCTTGAGATCCCGACTAAGTGGCGCGGCAAGCGGCGCGGTAAGTGTCTAGTCCCAGTTGATGCTTGACGGATCCGTCCCACCTGTTGCTTGACAGTGGATCTAGACATTGAGGTCGACCTTGCGGGGTCGTTGGGCTTTGATTTGGGTGATGGGCTGGTCGGTGGTGCGGCGGATGGTGCGGGTGCCGTCGTCGCAGTGGATGGCCAGTTCGGTGTCGGTGACGTCGATAGTCACGGTTTTGCGGGCGTGGATGCGGCCGAGGGCGATCTTCTGGCCGGCGACCATGACACCGCCGCTGTTGGAGGCTCGCCGCTGGACCCGGACCGGGTCGGTGGAGGGTTGTGGTGGCGGGCCAGCAGGCCGGGCGCTGCGTAGCCGGGCCGTCTCGGCCGGGGTCAGCGGGTTGGGTCTGGTGCGCAGCAGCTCGCGGGTTTCCAGGTCGAAGAAGGCCAGGGTGTGGGTGTCGACGCGGACCCCGACGCGGCGGCCGGCGAGGATCTCGGCGGCCAGGACCAGATGCTGGCCGAGGGAGACGCAGCCGCTGGTGCCGACGGTCCGGTCGACCTCCACCGGCCCGGCCACCTGCCCAACGGGTGCTGGCGGCAACGGTGGCGGCCCCGCTGGTCGACCGCCGGCACGGTGTAGTGCGGCGAGGTCGTTGACGGACAGGTGTGACCGCACGGATTTGAGGCGGGTTCCGGCGATCATGAGGTGGATGACGTCGGTGTCGGCCCAGAACGTGACCGTGACCCCGGACCGGTGTGGTCCGAGCCAGAACTGTTTGCCGCTGACCTGCATGTTTCCGCTTGGTGGTACGACCCGGTCGAACTCGACCGCGTCACCAGCCCACCCCTGCCGCTCTGGTGTCGGCACGATCGGGGCCAGGGTGATGGGAGTCAGGTCGACCGGGGTCACCGCTGGCGGCTGGTGCGGTTCCTCGACGGCCGTAGTGAAGCCGGACGGCAGTCTCACCGGCAACAGCCGCTGCCCCTCACCCTCCTTGCCCGCAGTGAACCGGTCGGCGGGAAACGCCATGTCCAGGGCCTGATGCGGCCGGCGGGTGTTGTACTGGTCCCGGAAGCTGTCGACTGCGGCCTGTGCTGTCTCTAGATCCGGGAACACCCCAGCGTCGTCGAGTAGTTCCCGACGCAGGGTCTGGTGGAACCGCTCGACCTTCCCGGTGGTGGTCGGCGACGCTGGCTGCGTCAACCGGTGCACGATCCCGTTCTCTCGGCAGATCCGGTCGAACAGCACTTCACCACCCTTGCCGAACCGGTCGGTGAACTGCTTGCCGTTATCGGTCAGCATCTCCTGCGGCACCCCGAACCGCACCAACCCCTGGGCCAGGGCCTCACACACCGCCCGACCAGTCGCCCGCCGCACCACCCGCGCGATCACGCAATACCGGGAATGGTCATCCACCCCGGTGACGACCTTCGCCTCACTGCCGTCAGCCAGGAACACCCCACCGACGATGTCCATCTGCCACAACTCCATCGGCGCAGCCCGCTGCCACCGCCGATAATCCTTCCGACCCCGCCCCCGCTTCACCGGCTCGATCAACCCATGACGAGCCAGAATCCGATACACACTCATCCGCGACGGCAGATCCGGGCAACCAGCCCGACCCAACTCGAACACGATCCGCCGCGCACCCCACCGCGGATGCGCCCGCCGTAACTCACACACCGCCGCTTCCACCTCCGGCGACGCCTGATGCGGACACGACTCCGGCCGATGCGACCGATCCTGCAACCCGGCAAGACCCGCCTGCGCATACCGGCCCAGCCACGAATGCACACTCTGCCGCGACACCCCGAACCTCACCGCGACCTCGGTCACCCGATCCCCGGCCAACACCGCGAGAACCGCCTGATACCGCTGCTCCACCACGGACAACCCAACCAGCGCCAATCCCGGCCCCCTGACCACGCAGTGCCCGCAAACAACACGCGATCAACGAACCAACTACGGATCATGTCAAGCATCAACTGGGACGCAGGTGTAAAGCATCTACCGGGACATGACAAAGCGGCGCGGTAAGACGCTGCCGAATAGTTCTGTAGTGGATCAAGACGCCGCGCGGAGCGCGGCGCGTGGGCGGTAGACCGCCCGGCGGTGAACCGCCCCGGACCGCTGCGCGGCCGGGGCGGAAAGCCACCGACAGCCGCCGGGTAGCCGCCCCCGCGCCGTGCTGAGAGTCCTCCGCGCGGCGCTGGTCACCATAGGTCATCGAGGGCAGCGATCTGTCCGCGTAAGCGGCGAGCATCGCTGCGGGGCAGGGCGGCGACGGCGACATCCAGGATCCAACGCACCTCCGCCGGGTTCGGGCAACACCTCATTACGCCGCACCCGGAGGTCGGATCCCACAGGCGTCGCCAGGGATGCCGGACGAACCATGACCAGGTCTTCAGCGCATCTGAAATGGCTTGGTCCCATAACCGGGTGCGTTCCAGGTAGGCGATGGCTTTCAAGCCCAAGGGCGAGAGTTCAGGTATGACGGAGGTAGTTCCGTCGAGTGGCCGCCGGTAGATCGAGTCGGCGCGGAGTTGTGCGGGGCGCCTACGCGGCATGGCCCTTTCGCGGAGTCGACATGCCGCCATGGTTGCACAGTCAGTCGGCCTCGTCTCGCCCGCCGGCGGATGAAGAGGTGCACCAAATGTTGCTGCGGTACGGAAGCCGTCGGGGCTGGTCGCCGTCGTGGTCGGGGCTTCCGTCTGCCGCGCCAGTGCAAACCCCGCACTGGCTTGCCACCGAGCTGCCCTGTCGCCGTCCGTCGTGGTCGTCCAGGTGTGCCCGGCCACCGCGCATGCCCCCTACGTGCCCGTAACACGGGGAAGCCCCGGGCAACCGCGACCAAGCACGGGCACCGCCACCAGGAGCGCGACCGCCTGAACTGGTCAGGAGCGGACGCCCGCACGAGTTCCCAAGCTGTAGTTCCAGGAGAGCTGAGGGCAAGGCCCTAGATGGCGGTCGGATACAGCTCCAATCCCGTCGCTCGAAGCTCGATCCAACATCCGGCAAGGTGAGGAAGAACGCCGACGATTTTTACGGCTACCAGACCACGGCCAATTCTCATGATCACAACCTCGTCCCCGTCCGCTGACTGCTCGATTCGTCCGCGCACCATCACCGCGTCGCCGACGATGCCAACGAAGTCGCTGTCCTCGGTAGCGAGCCTGGCGGATTTCCCCCAACGCAGCGCATCTGAAATGTCCCACTCGACGTCAATCAACTGTCCCGCGGCAGGCGCTTCGGCATCCCGCCACACACCGGCCGCGACGCCGACAGCACAAGCGAAGGTGACCTGTAGCGGCACCTGGTCGCCTACGTCTAGGACCTGTACATCCACGACTTGTCACCGTACTGAGCGCCGCGCGGCCGTGCCACTAGCGTGCCATTAGGCCAGGACAACCAAGGTCAACCCAGGCCACCAGGGACCGCCGTGACCAGGCCGCCGGCACCACGACCTGCCGCCCATCGGCAATTCCCAAGCTGACAGTGCGAGTTCGATTCTCGTCACCCGCTCCAAACGGAAAGCCCTGGCCAGGACGCGAGTCCGAACCAGGGCTTTCGATGTTTTGTAGAGCCGTGCTTATACGTCGGGCCATCCACAGGCCACTAGGCGGCCTGGAACGTGCTCATTTGACGACGTGGAAGTCCGGGTGAGCATTCCAGGCGCGCATCGCCGCCGCATCGAGGTAGACAGCATCGCTGGCGCGGATGCTGCGGCCCGCGTTGCTTAGGTGGTCGAGCAGGTCTGCGGTAGGTGGGGTGTGGAACTCCACGAACACCCAGCCGTCAGTCTGCCGCGCCACTTGTTGAGCCATCCGTCCCAAGCCCGGGCGGCCAGTGAGGTCGCTGACGAAGATGTGTAGCCCGATACCGCAACGCATCGTCACCCCAGTAGCCCGCTCGACAAGCTGTAGCTCCTCGGGATCGGTCTCAAAGCCCGCTTCGTAGATGGAGTAGCCGTAGGGCAGGCCGGCGGCGGAGTACCAGGAAGTCGGGTCGGCTTCATGCGGGGCCAACCCCTCGGTGATCATTGCCCCTACCACGATCGGCGCGATGCGTTCAGGAGCGTACGGACTCAAGATGCTCAACGCTGTTCCACCCATAACCGAGGAGTAGACAGCATCGGTTTTTTCGGGGCCACACCTGACGCCCAACTGTCGGTCAGAGAAGCACCAGATGCGGAGCCTGGTCAGGATCGGCGTCCCGCCAGGGCCTCGAGCCATATTGTCCTCGAACTTGATGGACGGACTGACACGGCGTTGCCCGCTTTCCTCGACATTCTGGCGGCGGGTTGGGAGGGATGACAGGGCGTCCGTGAGTGGAGTTCGCTGGAGGATGAGCTTGCTCTCGACGCGCGTCACGATGGGCGGGGGCATGTCTCGCTCGGCGTGACCCTCCGTCCGCCCGGACTTGACCTCGATGGCACGGCTTGGTCCGCCAGGGCTGTTTTCGTGCTGGAAGCGGGTGAAGAGATGACCCATCTCGCCTCCGATCTTGGTGCCCTGCTTCGGAAGTATTAGTACCTTGCGCCGTTCCATTAGCCCTGCCATTAGCTGAGGCAAACGGGGGTCATCCCAGGCCATCCGGGACCGCCGTGACCGGGGTGTTTGCCGTTGATCGGCCCTGCGTCGCCAGTTCCCAATCTGACAGTGCGAGTTCGATTCTCGTCACCCGCTCCAACTGAAAAGCCCTGGCCAGGATGTAAATCCAAACTAGGGTCTTCGGTATTCCAAGATTTGTGATCTCGTGAGGTGCCATAGCCTCACGGGACAGTCAGGTCTGATCAAAGCCCCGAAAGGTGCCGGAGGTGTCGGCTCGGTCTGCGAATTCGGCGAAATTCATGTTTGCGATGGAGAGGTTGGCTGAGATGTCGGCGTACCAGCGGGGCGGTGTCCGGAAGGTGCGGCCCGGCTGGTCGTATAGGTCAACGGCGAGCAGCGGATGTTCCTCGTCAGCCATGGTCGTGGTGTCGGCGAGGAACACGTAGGTCAGTTTGTCGTTATCGGCCGCGCCGGCATCCGCTTGGACCAGATCCTGAATGCTCACTCCGTCGTACTGCGGATCACTGACGAAAGTTGCGGTGTGAAGGTCTTCGGCGATGAGGGCAGCCTTCAACACGTCCCACTCGGCGTCTTCGGTGAAGTCGACTCGCAGTACCAGCGACGTCGTGATGGGTGGAAGCGGCGGCTCGATCCGCGCCCACGCCTTGCCGGTCAATCCGCCAGGCCCTACCAAGTCGAGGTGATTGCTGACCACAGGTCAAGACCTCTGCAGGGCAGGGGCCTAACTGGTCAAATCCTGCGTGCTGCGCTTCATGGTGGACTGCGGATCCGCCGCTGACCTCGATAAACGAAGGTCAGCGGCGGCATCGGACGCATTGCCAGGTTGGCGAGTCAGCCGGCGACGACTTGCCGCACCGCTCGGTTGGGCGGGTCAGGCGGCGAGCTGGCGCCGCGCGGTGTCGATGTCCATCAGGTACGACATGTACTTGAACCGGCCGTTCTCGACCCGGTAGAAGGCGGTCTCGGTAATTGACACCGACGCTCCGGTGGGGGTGAGGCCGTTCCACTCCTGGACCGGCGTTCCCGTGTCGATCAGGCGGGCGGCCACCTGGTCACCCTCGACGACGAGATCCTGGAGCTCCCAGTGAAGATCCGGCACCGCGTCGATGTGCTTGTAGAACTCGGCCACCATGTCGGCCATCTTGACCGGGGTGCCGTTCATGATTACCTCTTCGTGGGCAAAATCGACCATGCGGTCGAACTCGCGCTTGTTCGCCAGATCGACGTACCGCAGGTAGAAATCGCGCAGCTCTTCGGTCGACATGCCCGAACTGATCGTCTCGGTGATGCTCATGATCGATCTTCCCATTCTATTGATGCCGACCAGTGGACACAGGTTGGCTGTTTGGTTGGAGCGGCCACACGTCGAAGTTTTGTACCGCTCGGTTGTGAAGTAACCATAGCAGGCTTCTGTACCGATCGGTTGGTGTCCTGGGTCACTTTCGAACCGAGCGGTAGGATGGGCTCATGAGCACCGAGAGGTCGACCATCGGACGGCCGCGAGCGTTCGACGAGGAGACGGTCCTCGACCGGGCCACTGAGGTTTTCTGGCTACACGGCTACGAGGGCGCGTCAATGGCCACCCTCACCAGCGCCATGGGCATCAACCGGCCGAGCCTGTACGCCACCTTCGGCAACAAGGAGCAACTGTTCGAGCGTGCCTTCGCGCGCTACCGCGATATCCAGGTGGCCAAGGTTCGCGCCGTCCTCGAACAACCCACCGCGTACGCCGCCATCGAAGCATTTCTGCGCTCCAGCGTCGATGGCCTCACCGCCAGCGATCACCCCCTGGGCTGCCTCTCCATCCAGGGAGGCCTGGCCTGCTCGCCCGAGAACGCCCGCATCTCCGAGGTCCTGGCCGCCGGCCGGGCTGCCAATGAGGCCGCCATCGAAGAACGGATGTCTCGCGCAGCGAGCGAAGGAGATCTTTCGCCCGGTGTGGATCATCGGGCACTGGCACGGCTCTTGATGGCGCTCAGCGAGGGGCTTGCCGTCCACGCTGCGGCCGGCACCAGTCGTGAAGACCTCCAGGCCTCCGTCGATGTCGCCCTGCGCGCCCTCGTCCCATCCCAGTCCTAGGTGTATTGCCTAGGGAGGTTGGTTGAGGTCGTGTGACGACACGATGTAGATAAACGTGATGACGAAGGCCTCCGGTTGTGGAGTGGAGCTGTCTAGGAACCGCTCCGGCAACCAGGAGGCCTTCGTGTCTCAGGCAAACGCCGCTCTGACTCCTCGTACACGTCTCTGCCTGGCGCTTCTGATCGTGGATCAGGGGTGGCCGGACGCCCGCGCGGCGGAACGTCATGACCTGCCCTGTAGGGGCTTGGCCTGTGGTCAGCAGCCGTTCCGCCAACGACCAGCAGGCCTTACGTTCCCACGAACTGCCCGGCGGTTGCGCGTGGCTACGCTCGCACGAACCGGCCCGCGACCCGCGCCTTCGGCTCGTCCAGGAGGACCCGCCACTCGGCAGGATCCACGTTATAGCCCACGGCCACTCGCACGATCTTCGATTGTCCTCGCAAATCGTCCATAACCTAGGCGATGGTCGTCATCGTGCCCGCGTCATGCCGGAATTTCGAAGTCATGTGACCCGTCGTCGTCGGGCTGAAGGGCTGCTCTCGATGACGTCCGGCGCGTCGCCTTCGCATTTCGGGCATAAGTAGCCCGAACGGTTGGCGACATCCCCGGGGACCTTGGTGATCTGAACGCTATGGGCGCTACAACGGGCTCGTAGCGCCCATAGCGTTCAGATCACCTTTGTCGGCAGCTGTGTGCGGGACCATGATCGGTCTCGTACCGTGCCATCCCGAGACGTGCCGAGCCCCGGCGTTGCGCTGGTGATGGCCCACTCGGGTTTCGGTGAGGTATCAGGACGCCTCGTGCAGGCCTGCGCCGTTGAGGTAGGTGAGAACGGCGCGGACGCGGCGATGGCCGCTGTCGGTGACGGCGAGGCCGAGCTTGTTGAAAATGTTGCCGATGTGCTTGTGCACGGCGTTGTCGGTGATGAACAGCCGGTCAGCGATGGTGTTGTTGTCGTGTCCCTGTGCCATCAGCGCGAGTACCTCGCGTTCGCGGGGGGTGAGGACCGCGATCGGGTCCCTGCGATGGGCGAGGAGTTGGGCGATGACATCCGTGTCCATGGCGGTGCCACCGGCGGCCACGCGGCGCAGCGCGTCGACGAACTCGTCCACCCGGCTGACGCGGTCCTTGAGGAGGTAGCCGACGCCGCCGCCGGTGGTGGAGAGTAGCTCGGCGGCGTACTGCTGCTCGACGTACTGCGACAGGACCAGGACCGGTAGGCCGGGGTGTTCTCGCCGGGCCTGCAGGGCTGCTCGGATGCCCTCGTCGCGAAACGACGGCGGTAGCCGGACGTCGACGATGGTGACGTCGGGCCGATGGTCCCGTACGGCGGTGAGGAAGCCCGCCGCATCCTCAGCGATGGCGGCGACTTGGCAGCCTACGCGGTTGAGCAGCAGTTCCAGCCCGGTGGACAGCAGCACGTTGTCTTCGGCGATCACTACCCGCACGGCAACTCCATGGTGATGATCGTCGGCCCGCCGGCCGGGCTGTCGACGTCGACGGTGCCGTCGAGTGCGAGCACCCGGCGACGGATCCCGGCCAACCCGGTGCCTCGCCGATGGTCGGCGCCGCCAACGCCATTGTCCGTGATCACCACCGACAGCCGGTCCGCCGTACGGCTCAGCTGAGCCGATGCCGCAGTCGCGCGGCTGTGCCGGGCTACGTTGGTCAGTGCCTCGGCGACGGCGAAGTAGACGACGGCCTCCACGGCCGCCGGTACCCGTCCGATGTCGCCGATGTCCAGTCGGGTCGGCACCCCGCAGCGGGCAGTCACTGCGGTCAGGGCGCCGGTGAGGCCCCGGTCGGCGAGAATCGGCGGATAGACCGTACGGATCACATCCCGTAGTTCGGTCATCGCCTCTTCGGTTCCTTCGTGTGCATCCCGAAGAAGTCCTTCCAGGAACTGCTCGTTTCGCGGATTGTCGGATAGCGCTTGCCGGGCCACGGCCAGCCGCATGGCGATGGCCACCATCCGGGCCTGGGTGCCGTCGTGCAGATCGCGCTCGATCCGGCGCAGCTCCGCACCGTGTGCGTCGAGTACCTCCGCCCGGGTGCGGGTCAACACGGCGACCCGGTCGGTGAGCTGCTCAGCTGCTGAGGGCGACAGCACCGCCAGGCAGATCCGGGCGTGGGCGCGAGCCATCGGCGGAAGGAGAAGGTATGCCAGTGCGGTGAGGAGAAGGATCTGTAGCGGACCGAGGGTGAGGGCGCCAGCCCAGTCGGTTACCGGGATGTCGATGAACAGCCGTGGCCGATCCTCCGGATCGAACGCCCACCACAACGGCGTGGCGACCGCAGCGGGCAGCAGGTTGCCCACGCACAGCAGCGTGGCGAGGCCGAGCGTCACGCCGGTTGCCGCGTTCACCGGTAGCCATAGCAGGTTTCGGCGGGTGGCCGGATCGGTCCAGGCCTGGCGTGCCGTGGCGGGCGGGGCAGGACGTGGTGCGATGGGCTCGCCGAGTAGCCGTCCGGCACGGTTGCGGTGCCGGTCCGCCCACGACCAGGCAAGCTTGGGATGGCACAACAGCGGCAGCGCGAGCACCGTGACAATCCCGGTGCCCAGCGACCCCAGCAGGTAGACCGCGCCGCGCCAGGCCTGTGACCACCGCCGACCCGACGTCATAGCGCGACTCTTTGCGTACCCGTTGCGGTGTTGCCCTTCACGTGGCCCTTCACGTGGCCCTCTACATGTCCCGACACGAGATCAAGTCTGCGATATGGCCAAACTTCGGGCACTACAGCCAGCTGTACCACATATCCGGTGGTACGAGGTATTGGTCCACGTCGCTGCGGTTTCTAACTTCAATGGCATGAGATTGAACAGCAGAAACCTATCGAGACGGCGGGTCGCGCTGGGTGCGGCGGCGGGACTTGTCGCCCTCACGTTCGCGATTACCGCGCTTGACCCAGCAGACGGATCGGTGACCGGTTCCGGCCACGTTGGTGCCCGGTTGCAGCGGGACACCGACGCGATTCATGCCCTCGGGGTGACCGGCGTTCAAGCTCGGGTGACCACCTCGAACGGCCGGCAACTCGTCGCCACCAGCGGTGTCGCCGATCGTGGCACCGGGCGCCCCGTACCACCCAACGGACGCCTCCGGATCGCGAGTACCCGCAAGGCGTTCGAAGCGACCGTCATCCTGCAACTGGTCGAGGAACACAGACTGTCGCTCGACGACACCGTTGAGCGGTGGCTACCTGGGATGATCCGCGGCCACGGCAACGACGGCCGTCGGATTACCGTGCGTCACCTGCTGCAGAACACCAGTGGTATCCACGACGACCTGCCCGGCTACACCACGCCCGAGGAGTATCTCCAGCAGCGATACGAGGTGTATACCCGCGAGCAACTCGTGGCGCGGGCGATGAGCCACCGGCCGGACTTCGAACCTGGAGAGGGCTGGGCGTACTCCAACACCGGTTTCGTCCTGGCCGGCATGATCATCGAGCGGGTTACCGGCCGGTCGTTGCAACAGGAGATCACCGACCGGATCGTCGGTCCGCTCGGGCTGGACCACACCACCTGGCCGGGGACCTCGCCGCTCCTACCCCAGCCGCACGCTCGGGCGTACCAACGGTTCGAGACGGGTGAGCTGGTGGACGTCACCGAGCAGGTTCTGGTGGATCCGGACTCGATCGTCTCCAGCACCCGGGACCTTGACCGGTTCTTCCGTGCCTTGCTGGACGGCCGGCTGCTACGCCCCGCGCAACTGGCCGAGATGAAGCGAACGGTCGAGATCAACGAGGACATTAGTGTGATCTGGCCGGGCGGCCTCTACGGGCTCGGCCTGGTCAGCCGCCCGCTGCCTTGTGGCGGCATCTACTGGGGCCACGACGGTGGCGACGGTGGTTACATCACGGTCACCGGCGTTACCGACGACGGCCGGCGCAGTGCGGTGGTGTCCATGTCTGCCTCGCTCAGCGATTCGATGGAGAGCCAACTCCAGCAGCAACGCGGTGCCGACACGCTGATCCAGAACGCTCTGTGCAGTCAGGCGTAACCGAACCGCACCACAACTCGTGAACGAAAGTCCTGACCGGCGATGGCAACGCCGGTCAGGGCAGTTCCGGAGAAGGAGCCCGGCAGCAGCCCATCCGCCAATCATGGACCGGTGACCCCCTGCTGGCACTCTCCGCTTTGGGCCGGTCCTGCTGGCGGGCTTTCGGGCGTGCTCGGGCGGGGACAGGGCGAAACGGGTGGTGCGGTTTGTTCGATGGCCGGTACGGTCCTGGCCACGATCAGCCAAGGTAGCGAGGGCAGCATGAGTGACGACGACGGGACGAGGGTGCTGTGGCGGCCGACCGGACCTAAGGAGCTGGAACTCGTACGTGAATCAGGCTGGCGGCATTGGCCACCTCGCCTGCCGGATCAGCCGATTTTCTATCCGGTCCTCAACGAGGACTACGCGATCATGATTGCCCGGGACTGGAACGTCCCCGCCTCCGGTGTCGGTTACGTAACCCGGTTCCGCGTCGAGTCGGAGTTCCTGCGCCGCTACCCCGTACGGCAGGCCGGCGGCAAGACCATCCTTGAGCTGTGGGTGCCCGCTGCGGAGTTAACCGAGTTCAACAGGCACATCGTCGGGCTGATCGAGGTGGTACGCGAGTTTCGGTGAGCACCGTGGCAGAGCATCCGCGGGACCCCTAGCACACCAACCCGCAATGACAGAAGATGTCTTTCGGCACGATCCTTGTCCGCCAAGTTTCTGATAAGGACCGACCGGGCGGAACCCGGTTGCGAAAGATGCGGTTCGCCCCTCTGGATGGCACTCTTCGGCGACGGCCAGTCAAGTGCCAGGGCAGCGATGCGCAAGGCATGGCCGCCCTGTCGGAGTAAACGCGTAGCCATCGCTAGGAGGAGCGTCAATGTTTGGGGAGCCACGCCCCCTGCTCCGCTTAGCGATGGATGTCGCTGGCGTACCTGTCTGCGGCGTATTTGCCTCCATAGTGGAGGGAAACCCGTCCGCAGGATACCACTTCAGGTGTCTGTCATCTGCCGGGCTCGGGCATCGGGCTGCTCGTGGCTGGCCAGTCGCGGCGCGCCGAGCAGGACCGCAGGGTGTCGGCCGTGGCTAGACCCGGCCGTATCCGCGCGTTGTCCAGCGCTGCCTTCAAGCTGTTTCGCGGTGCCGATGAGCCGGCTGAACAATCGCGGGTCGACTGGGACGATCAACCAACCAGCGAAATTATCATGATTAGTGAGGGATCAATGTCTGAGTCGAGCTTGTCGCAGGTTGTCATGAACGCGGTCAAGAGCTTCCGCAGCTCGGTCCCCGAGTGTGTTGCCGCTGGAGTCGTCGACATGTCGACCGGCATGCTCCTGTCGGTCGACACGACGGACAACCACCCGCAGGAAGTGCTGGATCTGCTCGCGGCGGCTACCTTCGACATCTTCCAGGGTCGAAACGTCACGATGATCGAGGACATCTTCAAGGCCCGGCGGGGCGTCAGCGGTGGTGGCCACTACTTCCAGGAAATCCTGGTGAACAGCCAGAATCTGACCCACCTCTTCATTCGCAGCGCGGTCAGCCCCAACATCGTCGCCGTGGTTGTCTGCCGGCGCGCGGTCAACATCGGCATGATGTTCGCCCAGGCGCGAATGGTGATGCGACAGATGGAATCCGAGGGCGTGTGACCGCTCTGGCACGGGCTGCCATGGGGGTTGAGATAGTCCACGAGGCCACGGGCTGAGCTGGGTCGACGGCGAGCATCCCGGTGCCTGTGCGTCGCCGCTGTGGGGCGACGGGTAGCTCGAAAGGCGTACACACATGTCCGGGCGCTTTGCTCTCCTCCACCAGGCCATGCAGATTCTCGGGGCGCGTTCGGTCACGGTGTTCTCGGTCTCGTCCGGATCCGAGGTCTGGTCGAAGACCGGGACCACGGTGGCGATCGACGCTGGCTTGGTGGCTGTCATGGCCGGCATGGTTGCGGCAGCCCGCCGTCTGGCGACGGTCGCCGACCCAGATGGTCCGCTGGACGAGGTAGTCGCGCTGGATGAGGTCTGGTTTCATGTGCTGTACCCCCTCGACAGCCAGGAGACCGGGTCGCAGGTCGCATACCTGCTGCTCGAACGGAACGTGGCGAATCTCGCGGCGGCCCGCCGTGAGTTCCGGACCTTGGTCCAGGCGGTGCCGGCAACGCAGGACAGTTCAGCGCCGTCGAGCGAGGCAGCGACAACAGAAGCAGCGACAACAGAAGCAGCAACAACAGAAGCAGCAGGAACAGAGGCGGCGACAACACCGGTCGCGGTATCCAAGGCCGCCGAGCGTCCCGCCTTCCCGCGGCGGGTAGCGACGGTCCCGATCGAGCCGGGAGCATTGCCTGAGGACGGAACGTTCGGCGAACACACCCGGTGGTTGAACCAGGCAGCGGGCCCGTTCGTGTCAGATGAGCGGACGCTCCGCCGACTGCTGGAAGCCTTGCGCCAGCTGTAGTGGACGTAACTGAAGGTTCGATCGTCCCGTCGAGGCGGGCATGCACAGGGAAGTGGCGTGTATCTGGACGACGAGAGCGGCAGAGCCATACAGGCGGAGTTGGCCGCACTACGTGACCACGTGGCGGGTGTGCTCGGCTGCGTACTCGCCGGGGTCGACGGTCTCCTCATCCTCAACGATGCCGGCCCAGGTATCGAGCCGCACGACATCGCGGCGATGGCTGCGGCCACCGTCGGCCTCAGTCGGCAGTTCAGCCGGGCACTGGACCAGGGGGTGTTTCAGGAGTGCACCGTCCGGAGCACGCAGGGACACTTCGCCGTGTACAGCGTCGGTGAGTGGGCGGTGCTCGCCGTACGGGCCACCGAAGGATTGAACATCGCGCGGCTGCACCTGGAGGCGCGGGCCATGGCCGCGAGGATCGCCAGGACCCTGGAGACCACCCAGTGGTACGGCCAGAGCTAGCCGCACCTGCCGTACCGTTCGGCCCTCGTCACCAACCCCACTTGGAGCGCATCGGTCGGGCGGTCAGCGACTTCGGGGTGCCGTACTCGGTGATCTCGGCCCGAACCCGGGTGACAAGCTGGTCGGCGCTGTCGCCGTCCGCTGCCTGACCTCGGTATTCGGGACCGTCTCCCACCGGGTACGCCACGACCGTCCATGGTCGACCGAACCATGCCCGGCCGATCAGGGTGAACGGGGTGAGTAACAGGTTCAGCATCAGGTGGATCAGATATGCCACAACGAATGGCAGTGACAGAGCCACCACCAGCATCCCGACTATCATGATGGCGCCGCTGAGGTGCAGGCCAACCTCCATCAACCGGAATCCCCAGGGTTGTTTCGGGGCCCAGGGCAGCCAGCGTCTTCCCACTCGCCACCGGCGTCCGTCCCGGCTGGTCAGTCGCGCCATCGGTCAGCCCCGAGTGAACACGGTGAGATCACCGCTGAAGATCTCGTACATGCTGTGCAGGTTCGCCACCATCATCTCGACGGAGGAGGCGAACGTCTTCGTCTGAAGCTCGATCATCCGGATGGTGTCTCCGATCAGATCGACCACGGCGAGCACCAGCTGGAGCAGGCTCCATGCCGCCTTCCCGAGGTTGTCGGTGGTGGCCAGGGTCGTGATGGCCTTCTTGATCCGCGCTGTGTAGAAGTTCAGCGCCAACAGAAAGCTGTTGATGATGTATTCGTAGGCGTTCGCGATCCATTCGTACGTCTGCTGATACGCCCTGAAGACGTTCGCGAGCGCCCCGAAGCCCCGAATCAAGCGGTCCCGCATGTGGTAGTCGAAAGCCGTCGACGCGCTGCCGGCGTCGCCGGTCCAGTGTGCGGAGAGCAGGTCCATGCCGTGCTCGAGGTTGTCCGCGACCTGCTCGGCACCTCGCTCCAACTCACCCATGGCCTCGGCTATGCGACGCAGCGTCCCCCATTCGCCGAGCACGAGGGGCAGCGCCTTTGCCAGCAGGTCGTATCCGGTGACCCACTTGACCCCGTCGTTGATGTGGCCGAGCAGGCTGTACACCGATTCCCTGGCGGTTTCGGCGTCGCGGCGTTCGGCCGGTACGACCAGCCGCACGGCCGCGCCAGCGGAGAAGCCGTTGCTCATCACCACGACATCCTGTTCGCGGTGGTCCGCCGGCAGGTTCCAGGTGCGGCCGGCGGTCCACAACCGGTCGGCTGCCGCGGTGTCGGCCCGGTCGTAGTTGTCGGCGGTCAGCCGCAGGTCGTGCGCGGTCGACCAAAGGGCTCGGTCGGCACCACGGAGGAACGTCAGCAGCGCTTCCGAACTGCTCTCGACTGCCCAGCGGGCCGGGGTCAGTAGGCCGGTCAGGCCGGTGGTGTCGGCGCAGTACTGCGCGCAGTAGGTCCGCATGCTCGCCACCGCTCCACCGCGGTTCTGCTCGAGCTGGTCGGCGTATCCACGCAGGTGGCCGGTCTTGACGATCAGCGTCATCGGCCCGACCGTCCCGCCGCCTGGTCCGACGATGCCGCCCCGGGCGGCGATGGCTGGTCCGCTGGTGTCGGTCCGGGCAGGGCGGCCTGGATCGCGGCCTCTGCCTGCTCGTCCGTCATGTCCTCGGTGACCATCTCGAACGCGCGCCGTACCGCAGCCAATCGATCCGACAGCCAGATGTGGGCGGATCGTATGTCGGGATCCTCGCTGTCGCCGCGAGCGACGTCGACCCAGTCGAGGTCGCCGTCTTCGATCCGCGCCTGCACCCGAAGGTAGGCAGGCGGCGCGCCATCGGGTACGTCTGGTGCGGTATCACCGCCGGCACGCCGGGCAGCCTCCCGTTCTGCCGCCTCGCGAGCCTCGAACTCCTCAATTCTGGTCAGCACCCCGGTGCGCCACTGTCCGAGCTGACTTTCCATTGCCGCCATTTCGGCTCGCTGGCGCTGGACGTACTCGTCCCAGGCCGTGCCCGCTTCCCCCATGCCGGAGGATGTTTGCAGCGCTCGTCGGGACGTGCAACCCCTGTCGATCATTTGAGTTTCGGCTGTCGGATTTGTTACTCGCGGCCGTAATAGGCTTTTGGCATGCGGATAGGCATCGTGATTCTGGCGGACCAGCGGTGGACCGAGGCACAGCGCCGGTGGCGTCAGGTCGAGGAGTGGGGATTCGACCACGCCTGGACGTACGACCATCTCGGCTGGCGGGACCTGGTCGATGGTCCCTGGTTCGACTCGATGCCGACGCTCACAGCCGCCGCCATGGTTACTTCACGGATCAAACTCGGCACGCTGGTTGCCTCACCGAACTTCCGGCACCCGGTCTCCTTCGCCCGGCAGGTGACCACGCTCGACGACGTCTCCAACGGCCGGGTGCTGCTCGGGATCGGGGTCGGTGGACTCGGCTTCGATGCCGCCGTACTCGGGGCGGAGCCGCTGACTCCTCGGCAACGGGTCGACCGGCTCGCCGAGTTCACGGAACTGCTCGATCGGATCCTGTGCGATGACCGGGTCACCTGGCGCGGTGACTACTACGCCGCCGTCGATGCCCGAAGTAATCCCGGCTGTGTGCAGCAGCCCCGAGTGCCCTTCGTGATGGCGGCCAACGGGCAGCGTTCGATGCGGCTGGCCGCCCGGTTCGGGCAGGGCTGGGTGACCATCGGCGACACCTGTGACGACATCGAGGAGTGGTGGCGGTCGGTGGCTCGGCTGTCGGAGCAGATGGACCGGACCCTGGACACGGCCGGACGCGACCCGGCCAGCCTCGACCGCTATCTGTCCCTGGACTCGGCACCGGTCTTCTCACTCTCCAGCGCGTCGTACTTCGCGGACGCGGTCGGCCGGGCCGCCGACCTCGGCTTCACCGACGTGATCACCCATTGGCCCCGCGAGTCGAGCTGGTACGCGGGGGACGAGGCGGTGCTGCAAGAAGTAGCGACGACCCTGCTACCGCAGTTGCGTACCGCCAGTGGCGACTGAGTTGGGTGGCAAGGCCACCGTGCAACCTCAGAGGTCCGCGCCCGTGAGCAGGGCGCGCACCCGCAGCTCGGCCGCGAGTCCGGTGGGGCAGTCGGCGATCACGGCGGCGGTGCCGATCGGCTCGGCGGACCGGGCGGTGATCACCTGGTAGAGCGCGCGGAGTTGGGCACCGGTGGCCACCCAGTCGTCCACCAGCAGTACTCGGTCGCCGGGGCGCAGGTGCCGGTCGCGTACGCCGAGGGTGAGGGTTCGACCCCGGTAGTCCGCTGTCGTGGTGGCCCAGGTGGTCGGTTCGGCGATCAGCCGGCTATCGGGACGTTCCTTGTATGCGGGCACAAGACCGACGCCGAGCGCGGTCGCCACCAGCGGGCCGAGCATCAGCCCGGTCACCTCGGGGCTGACCACGACGGTGGGTTGGTCGGCCCGGAACAGGTCGGCCAGGGCTGGACCGAGTCGGGCCAGGATCGTCGGGTCTCGCCACCAGCCGGAGACGTCGCTGACCAGGTGGCTCGCCGCCGGCCCGGGGTCGACCCAGCGGAAGTGTTCTACCAGGAGTTTCCTCAACTCGTCGGGCACCTGACCATGGTGCGGCACCCGGGCCCTTCCGACCCAGCACGGGTCGGATGATCGGCTACACGTTTCACCGCAAATACGGGCAAATCAGATTGATCACGTTGACCTTCGAAGTGCTTCTCTGGCTAGCGTCCGCACGGTCTCCTAGTCGATCGAAGGGCCAGTTCAGTGGCGGGCAAGCACTTCCGGGTACGGGCATTCAGGTCGCGCGTCGGCGTCGGCGTCGTCGTCGGTGCGGCGGTGGGCGTGGCGGTCGTCGCCGGTGGCACGGTGGGCGCGGTCCAGCTCACCTCCGGCGGGACGGACGGAACATCGGTGCCGACGGCCGCGACGGCGTACCCGTCGTTGGTGCCGAGCGCCTCCGGCGAGCCGTCGCAGAGCCCGTCGGCCACCCCTACCGGTGAGCCGACCACGGCCAGCCCCACGGCGACCAGGTCGCCCGAGCGGGCATCGCGCAAGACCCGGGCCGCCACGCCGAGCGCCACCGCCAGCCGGAGTGCGGCGGGAAGCAAGGTGGTCGGCAGCGGCACCTGCGGCGCGTCCTTCTACGCCGAGGGGCAGATGACCGCCAACGGGGAGACCTTCGACCCCGAGGCGTTGACCGCCGCCCACAAGACCCTGGCCTTCAACACCAAGGTACGGGTGACCAACCCCGCCAACGGCAAGTCCGTCGTGGTGCGTATCAACGACCGGGGCCCGTACATCGACGGTCGGTGCATCGACCTGTCCCGGGCGGCATTTCGGACGATTGCCTCCCTCGATCTCGGTGAGGTCAACGTCAAGTACGAGATCCTCGGGTAACTGTCCGACCGCATGTCCCGTGACCGTTCGGCGGGTGCCCGATGGCCGATGCGCCAGGTGGACAGAACCGCATCGGACGAGGGGTCAACTTCATTCAATCGCCGCGCTCAATCATGCATGCTGTTCGGCGTACCCATGCAACTTTTGTCGTCGGGCCGCCGCCCGCTGAGCCCTGGATCCCGCGCCGGTCTCGGCGCGGCCCTTGTGCTGCTCGCGTTCGTGTCCGCAGTGGAACTTGCCGACGGTGGTGGCGCGAACTACCTGGGGCTGATGGCGGCGGCACCCTTCCTGGTGGCCACGTTCGCACCGTGGCGGATCGTGCTGGGGATCGGGGCGGTGGCCACCGGGCTTGCGGCCACCTTCGCGCTGAGCAGCGAGGAGATCACGCTGGCCATGGCGGTCAACGTGGTGGGGATCGCCCTGGCCATGGCCATCGCCGCTGCGGTGGCGATGATCCGGCAGCGGCAGGCCGAGCGGATCGCGGAGTTGTCCAAGCTTGCCTCGGTGGCCCAGCAGGCGGTACTGCGTCCGCTCGGTCCACAGGTGGGTGCGTTGGCGGTAGCCGGACACTATATTTCCTCCACCGCTGCCGCGGACATCGGCGGTGATCTCTACGAGGCGATCGACACCCCGTACGGCACCCGGCTGATCATCGGCGACGTACGTGGCAAGGGGTTGGACGCGGTACGGCTGGCCAGCATCGTGTTGGGCTCCTATCGGCATGTCGCCTATGAGCGGGCCGACCTGCGGGCCATCGTCGCGGACCTGGACCGGGCGGTGGCCCGAAGCGTCGGTGACGAGGACTTCGTCACCGCAGCCCTGGTCGAGGAGCGGGGTGGCACCCTGACGATCGTCAACTGCGGCCATCCGGCACCGCTACTGCTGCGCCGGGGCAAGGTGATCCCGCTGGAGCCGCCGGCTCCGGCACCGCCGCTGGGGTTCATGCCGGTCGTCTCGCCGCGCGTGGAGCGGCTCGAACCGGGCGACCGACTGCTGCTGTTCACCGACGGGCTCGGTGAGGCCCGCCGGGATGGCGAGTTCTTCCCGACCGCCGATCGGGCCTGGCAGCTGTTGGGGCACGGTACGGTCGCCGACGGGTTGGCTTCCCTGGAGACCGCCCTGGTCGAGTGGGTGCAGGGGCAGCTCGACGACGACATCGCCCTGGTGCTGATGGAGTACTCCGGTCCGCAGGCGATCACCACTGCGGCGGTGCCAAGTTGGGAGGTCGGCGCGGCCGACGTTTGAGGCTGGGATGTGGGTGCCGGTGGCCAGCTGTCCGCGACCCGTCAGCAGTAGTTTCGCCGGACGGCTTGTCGCTGCTTACCGGTGAGTAATATAGTTCGGAGTTACTGATCGGTAACTGGTGCGTGGAAGCGGGGCCGGCGAGCATGACCCACTACAAGAGCAACCTTCGGGATATCGAGTTCAACCTCTTCGAGGTCTTCGGTGTGGACCGTGCGTTGGGGCAGGAGCCGTACACCGAGCTGGACAGCGACACGGCCCGGAGCATCCTTGCCGAGATGGACCGGCTCGCCCGCGAGGACCTGGCGGCCAGCTACGTCGAGGGCGACCGCAACCCGCCGAAGTTCGACCCGGAGACCCACTCGGCGCCGCTGCCCGAGTCGTTCAAGAAGTCGTACCAGGCGTTCATGGACTCCGAGTTCTGGCGGCTGGACCTGCCGGCCGAGCTGGGCGGCACCAACGCTCCGCGCGCCTTCTGGTGGTCGCTGGCCGAGCTGGTGCTCGGCTCCAACGCCCCGATCTGGATGTACGCCTCCGGCCCGTCCTTCGCGCGCACCCTGAGCGTGGAGGGCACCGAGCGGCAGAAGCGCTGGGCCGAACTCTTCGTGGAGAAGCAGTGGGGCTCCTCGATGGTGCTGACCGAGCCGGACGCCGGTTCCGACGTCGGCGCCGGTCGTACCAGGGCCATCCCGCAGCCGGACGGTTCGTGGCACATCGAGGGCGTGAAGCGCTTCATCACCTCGGGTGAGCACGACCTCAGTGACAACATCATTCACTACGTCCTCGCTCGTCCCGTCGGCGTCGAGGGGGTTGGTGGCCCGGGCACCAAGGGCCTGTCCCTCTTCGTCGTTCCGAAGTTCCACTTCGACGAGGAGACCGGCGAGCTGCTCGACCGCAACGGCGTCTACGCCACCAACGTCGAGCACAAGATGGGCCTGAAGGTCTCCAACACCTGCGAGCTGACCTTCGGCGAGCACGGCGTACCGGCCAAGGGCTGGCTGCTGGGTGACGTACACGAGGGCATCCGGCAGATGTTCCTGATCATCGAGTACGCCCGGATGCTGGTCGGTACCAAGGCCATCGCCACGCTCTCCACCGGTTACCTGAACGCCCTGGAGTACGCGAAGAACCGGGTGCAGGGCGCCGACATGCTCCAGACGGACAAGTCGGCTCCCCGGGTCACCATCACCCACCACCCGGACGTACGCCGGTCGCTGATGCTGCAGAAGTCGTACGCCGAGGGTCTGCGGGCGCTGGTCTGCTACACCGCCTCCTGGCAGGACAAGGCGCACCTGGCCGAGGCCGCCGGGGACGAGAAGGCCGCCAAGATCGCCAAGAAGGTCAACGACCTGCTGCTGCCGCTGGTCAAGGGCGTCGGTTCGGAGCGGGCCTACGAGCTGCTCGGTCACGAGGCCCTGCAGACGTTCGGCGGCTCCGGTTTCCTCCAGGACTACCCGCTTGAGCAGTACGTCCGGGATGCGAAGATCGACACCCTTTACGAGGGTACGACCGCGATCCAGAGCCTCGACCTCTTCTTCCGGAAGATCGTCAAGGATGGCGGTAAGGCCCTGATGTCGGTGGCCGCCGAGATCCAGGCGTTCGTCGAGTCGGAGGCCGGCAACGGGCAGCTCAAGGAGGAGCGGCAGGCGCTGGGCAAGGCGCTGGTCGAGGTGCAGACCATTCTCGGCACCATGACCACCTGGCTCGGTGAGGTGCAGGGCGGCGAGCCGCGGGCGCTCTACAAGGTGGGCCTGGCCAGCCGTCGGCTGCTGCTCGCCGTCGGTGACCTGGTCGTCGCCTGGCTGCTCCAGCGTCAGGCCGAGATCGCGCTGACCGCTCTGGCCGGCGAGGTTTCGGACGCGGACAAGTCGTTCTACGCCGGAAAGGTGGCCGCGGCCCGGTTCTTCGCCCACGAGGTGCTGCCGCGTATCGGTTCCGACCGCCGGATCATCCAGTCGACCAGCCTCGACGTGATGGACCTGCCGGAAGACGCCTTCTGACCGATCCGAGAAAACGGTACGTCAGGGGTTTGCTTCTCTGACCAAAGGAAATCCCCCGAATGCGCGGCGGCCGCGAGCAGTTGCTCGACGGCCGCCGCGCTATTCTTGAGGGAGGAGTAGTTCGCCCGATTTGTAATAGGAAGCCCAGAAGCCATCGCACAGGGGGAGTGCAGCGCACATGGGCATCGGTAGCGGTATCTTCCTTATCACAATAGGCGCGATCCTGACATTTGCCATCAGAGCGAACGTCTGGTGGATTGACCTACGCGCAGTGGGCTGGGTGTTCATCCTGGCTGGGCTGGCCGTACTCTTGACGACCTTCTGGTTCTGGCAGGACCGGCGACGGCGTGCTCGTACATTGATCGTCGAAGAGAACCGGTTGTCCCATCCCACGGCGATGATGCCACCACCACCGGATCCGCCCCCACCGAACGCGCCACCGAGCTGACCATGGCCGGTGGAACGTGTTGACGACGGTTCGGCGAGACGTGCCGACGATCAACCCGCAGAACAGAACGATCAGCGGAAGTCGGCGACGTGGTCGCGGGCCCATTCGGCGAAGGTGCGAGCAGGTCGACCTGTGGCCTGCTCCGCCGTCGTCGGTGGGGTGGTGGTCTGCTCCGCCGTTGTCGTTGGCTCGGACGTCGAAGCGTCGAACTCGGCGATCGACTCCGGATCCGTCTCCGAACCCGAATAGTCCTCGAAGCCGAGGAGGAAGTCGGCGTTGTCCGAGGCGAAACCGCCCTGCTGTAGATACTGCTCCCGGGCCTCCGCCGGCGTGACCACCTCGAAGCGGATCTCCCGTCCGAGTGCGGCGGCGATGGCCCGGACCTGGTCGCGGTGGGTGATCATGTCCGGCCCGTTCAACGTGTACGCCCTGCCGGTGTGACCCTCCGCCAGCAGCGCGAGGGTGGCGACGTCGGCGATGTCCCGTTCGTGCACCGGACACCAGCCGAGGTCGGGATTGGGGTCCCGAACCACTCCTTCAGCCCGGATGCTCGGCCCCCACAGCCACAGCTTGTTGAGCATGAACTCGCCGGGGCGTACGTGCGTCCACTCCAACCCGGACGCCTCCACCGCCCGCTCCACGGGCAGATGGAAATCGGCGTCGTACCCGTCGGTAACGGCGCCGGACGAGAGCACGACGATGCGTCGTACGCCGGCCTTTTCCGCTCGGGCGACCACCTCCCGTGCGGTCGCGGCCAGCGGAAACAGGTACATACGTTCCACACCGGCCAACGCGGCGGTCAGGGTCTCCGGTTGGGCCAGATCTCCACGTACCACCTCCACCCCGTCGGGGAAGGCCGCCGTTGCGGGAGTACGGGTCAGCGCCCGTACCTGTGCGCCGGCGGCGACGAGTTGCCCGACCACCAACCGGCCAACGTTGCCCGTAGCGCCGGTCACCAGAATCGTCACGTGACTTCCCCCGTCCATTGTTGCCGCTTCTGAAGGAAGTCGATTCTGGCCCGGCCAAGTCAGGTTGGCAAATGCGAACAACGTGTTCGCATTTCCTTGGTGAGCTGCGGAAACGTCGCCGATTTCGGGTCTCGAAATTATTTGGGGGCGGGGTATTTTCGCCCGTTCCGAAAAAGGGTTCAGGCGTGCGCGGTGAACCGGTCCGTGACCGGTGCCTCGCCCGGGTCGACGCTCGCCCAGTCGCCGGTCACCTGGTGCACCGCCATGTCGCTCGTACCCAGACCCCCGGAGATCGGATGGGTGGGATCCAGCAGGTACGACAACTGGGAGATGCTCGGGTTGTGCCCGATCAGTAGCACCACGCTCCGCGAGAGGTCCAGGTCGCGAAGCAGGTCGAGCAGCTCCTCGGCACCGTGCTGGTAGACGGCGGCGTCGTAGTGGACCACCGGCGCGTTCGGGGACGTCAGCGGATCACTGAGCCTGCTCGGCCGCTCAGCCAACTCGGTCAGGCCCAGCGCGACGCCGTGCCAGGTCTGGCGGGTGCGTTGAGCCGGGGAGCAGATGACCGTGTCCGGCCGGTAGTCGTGTTCGGCCAGCCATTGCCCGGCGGCTGCCGCATCGGCGGCACCGAGGGCGGTGAGCGGCCGGTCGAAGTCCGGCAGGCCCGGTGACTGTCCGGCCTGAGCGTGGCGAAGTAGGACGATGCGCCGTTCGGTCATCCGCCCAGCTTGCCTGATTGGCGGCGGAACCACGTGGGTAAGTCGATGAATGCCGCAACCTCACAGGTGGCAAGCGGCGGGTAGCGAATGCCAGCTGATAGCCAAGGAGGCAGCAAAGTGGGCATTGGTGGAAGCATCTTCCTTATCGCCCTGGGCGCGATCTTCGCGTTCGCGGTCGAGTTCGAGCTGGGCTGGCTCGACATCAGCGTCGTCGGCTGGGTGCTGATGATCGCCGGTGTGGTCGGTCTCATCATGACCAGCTGGTTCTGGAACCGGCGTCGCACCGTCGTCACCGCCCCCGTGGCAGAGCGTCGGGTCGTACCCAGCCAGGATGCCCGGGTCGTCGAGGAGTACCGCGAGGTGCGCCGTCCCGGCCAGCCGCGTTGACGGCACCGCGAATTCTTCAGCCCGGTCAGGCTCTACAGCACATGGATGGGGTGAACGCCCAGGCGTCCACCCCATCCATGTCGTGAGTCGCGATCACTCACCCCACCTGTGCGTGCAGGCGAAGCGTTCAGGCGAAGAGGGCGAAGTAGATGGCGATGTGGTGGCAGATCGCGGCCACCAGGGTGCAGGCGTGGAAGAACTCGTGGTGGCCGAAGACGGTGGGCCAGGGGTTGGGTCGGCGTAGCGCGTAGAAGACGGCACCGACGCTGTAGACCGCTCCGCCGACGATCAACAGGACCAGCGCGGTGACGCCACCCTCGCGCAGGATGTCCGGCAGGATCGCGACCGCCACCCAGCCGAGAGCCAGATAGAGCGGCGCGGAAACCCAGCGCGGTACGTGCGGCCAGACGAGCTTCAGCGCAACGCCGGCCAGGGCACCGCCCCAGACCACTGAGAGCATGATCGCCGCGCTCCGGTTGGAGAGCAGCAGCAGGCAGAACGGGGTGTACGTACCGGCGATGAATATGAAGATCATCGAATGGTCGAGTCTTCGCATCACCTGGTAGCCGCGCTCGGACCAGACCCGCCGGTGATAGAGGGCGCTGGTGCCGAACAGGCCACAGACGGTGAGGCTGTAGATAGCGCAACTGATCAGCGGAGCCCAGCCGGGTCGGGCAGCGGCGAGTGAGCAGAGCACGATGCCGCAGACGGCTGCGACGAAGAAGGCGTAGGCGTGCAGCCAGCCGCGCATCCGTGGCTTACCGATGTCGACCGGCTTCATCCGTAACGGGGCCGAGGTGGTCACGCCACTAGGTTACGGCACCGTAGGTTACTTCTGAGTAGTGGAACGCGTCACGTGTCCCGAGTCGGGATCACCGGCCAGGCTCCGGCAGCCAGGGTGTGCAGCACGAGCGCGCCGATGTTCCACGCATCGTCGGCACCGTTGTGATGGCGACCCTCCAACGGAAGATCGACATGCCGAAGCGCCCCGGCCATCCCCATTTTCCGCTGGAGGCCGTACGCCTGCGCGAACACGGCCTTGGCGTTGATGTGCCGGACGCCGAACGGGTACGGCACCTGAGTGGCCGCGCACTGGCGTTGGAACTGCAACCGGTCGTAGTCGCCCCAACTCGCCCAGACCCGGGGACCGGCCTGATGCTGCTTGGCCAAGAGCGTGCACGCCTCCGCAAAGCTCACGCCCGCGTCGACCTCTGCCTGGGTGAGGCCGGTGAGTTCCGTACAGAACGCGCTCACCCGCGACCGCGCCGGTCGGACCAGAATCCGGTCGCGGGCCACCCGCCGCCGGTCAACCAGATCGACCACGCAGAGTCCGATTTCGATGATCTCGTTGGTCTGGTCCCGTGGTGACGGGCCCCGCCAGCAGGTCGCCTCGACGTCCACGACGTTGAGAAACCGGTCGGCCTCCAATGGATGTGACATGCCGGGGAGCCTATGGACCGGCCGGTGGTCCAGCATTCGGTTTTACCTCCGCCGACGATCCTGTCGCTTGGACGCCTGGGCTGACGTGGGTCTTGGCCGTCGGGCAGGATGCTGAGCCATGCGGGTACGGCGGGTGGGAGAGCACGGATTGCTCCTCGACTGCACCGACGCAGGCCAGGTCGAGGCGTGGCGAGCCGAACTCTGGCGGCGACGCGCCGCTGGCGAACTGGCGGCCGTCGAGATCGTCCCGGCAGCACGAACGGTGCTGCTCGACGGGGTGCCCGATCCCGCCGCGACAGCCGAGCTGATCGCCCGCTGGCTGCCGAAACCGGTCGCCGACAGCACTACCGGAAACGGACCCGAGGTGACGATCCCCACCGTCTACGACGGGGAGGACCTGCCCGAAGTCGCCGCGCTGTGGGACGTCACCGTCGAGGCGGCGGTCGAGCGGTTGACCAGCACCGAATTTCGGGTGGCGTTCTGCGGCTTCGCCCCCGGATTCGCCTACCTGACCGGGCTACCCGAACAATGGGCGGTGCCCCGACTGGCCACCCCGCGTACGACGGTGCCGGCCGGGTCGGTCGCGCTCGCCGGGGCGTACACCGGGATCTATCCGAACGCCTCACCGGGCGGTTGGCGACTGGTCGGTCGTACCGAGGTCACGCTCTTCGACGTACACCGTGACCCGCCGGCGCGGCTCGTACCCGGCACGCGGGTCCGGCTGGTGCGGGCATCGTGATCGAAGTTGTCCGGGCCGGGGCCCTCACCACCGTCCAGGACCTCGGCCGGCCCGGATACGCGTACCTCGGGGTGCCCCACTCGGGCGCGCTGGACATCCCGGCGTTACGGCTGGCCAACCGGCTGGTCGGCAACCCGGAACAGGGTGCCGGGCTGGAAACCACGCTAACCGGCTGCACGATCCGGCTGACCGTCGCCGGGACGGTCGCGGTGACCGGAGCCGACGCCCTGGTACGGGCCGCCGGGCGGCCAGCCGACCCGGGGCGGCCGTTGGCCGTACCGGCGGGTGGACTGGTCGAGGTCGGGCCGGCCCGGACCGGGGTGCGGTCGTACCTGGCCGTCGCCGGAGGCATCACCGTCGAGCCGGTGCTCGGCAGTCGCTCCACCGACACCCTCTCCGGGCTCGGCCCGGCACCGCTGCGCGACGGCGACACCCTGCCGACCGGCCCGGTCACCAGCGCCCCCGCCCCGGTCGACTTCGTGCCCTGGCCAGCCCCGTCCACCGTGGTCGACCTGCTGATCCGCCTCGGCCCCCGGGACGACTGGTTCACCGACGAGGCCATCGACCAACTGCTCGGTACGGCGTACACGGTCACTCCGGTGAGCAACCGGGTCGGTGCGCGGCTGGCCGGCGCGGCCCTGCCCCGCGCGAAGGCCGGCGAACTGCCCAGCGAAGGGCTCGTGCTCGGGGCGGTACAGGTACCCGCCGACGGGCAGCCGCTGATCTTCCTCGCCGACCATCCCACCACCGGCGGCTACCCGGTGATCGCCGTGGTCACCGACGTGGCGCGGCTGGCCCAGGCCCGCCCGGGTACTACCGTGCGATTTCATGGACCTCAACGCTGACCTCGGTGAAGGCTTCGGCATCTGGCGGCTCGGTGACGACGAGGCACTACTCGACCTGATCACCTCGGCCAACGTCGCCTGCGGCTTCCACGCCGGGGACGCCAGCACCATGCGCCGGATCTGCGCGGCGGCCGCCGAACGCGGGGTCGCCATCGGAGCCCAGGTCGGCTACCGCGACCTCGCCGGATTCGGCCGGCGGCGGATCGAGTACGCCTTCGACGAGCTGCGCGACGAGATCGTCTACCAGATCGGGGCGCTGGACGCCTTCTGCCGGCTCGCCGGAACCTCGGTGCGGTACGTCAAGCCACACGGCGCGCTCTACAACACCGCTGCCCGGGACGAATCCCAGGCGGCGGCAGTGGTGGCCGCGGTGGCCGGCTACAACCCGGGGCTGCCGGTGCTCTGCCAGCCCGGATCGGTGCTCGCCCAGCTGGCCACCGGGGCCGGACTGCGGGCCGTCGCCGAAGGGTTCGCCGACCGGGGCTACCAGGCCAACGGTGCGCTGGTGCCGCGTACCGCCCCGGGCGCGCTGGTCATCGATCCGGATCAGGCAGCCGATCGGGCGGTACTGATGGCCGTCGAGCAGCGGGTCGTGGCGGTGGACGGCACCTCCGTACCGGCCCCGGTGGAGTCGATCTGCCTGCACGGGGACACCCCGGGTGCGGTGACGGCCGCCAGTCGGGTCCGCGCCGCCCTCAACCGCGCTGCGGTGAACCTGGCTTCGTTCGTGGCTTAGATGGTGTGGGAGTTGGGTGTTGGGTGTTAGGGGTTTGGTGTTAGGGGTTTGGTGTTAGGGGTTTGGTGTTAGGAAGGGCCCCTTCCTATACAAAAAACGATAGGAAGGGGCCCTTCCTAACACCACAGCAGATCAGGTGTCGAGGCCGCGCAGGATCAGCGGGAGGCGGTTCGGGCCGTCGGGCGTGATGCGTACCGGCACTCCCCAGTCCTGCCGGGTCAGGTGGCAGGCCGCGTGCTCCTCGTCGGCGTCACAGGTCGCCGCCTGGGCGGTCACCTGAAGCACGCCACTGGCCACCTCGGGGTTGACGACCAGCCGACGGGACAGGTCGGTGGTGATCCCGAGGCCGTCGAGCAGCAGCTCCGGTGGGGACGCCGACACCTCCAGCCGAGTCGACGGCCCGAACGTCTCGTCCATTTTCTGGCCGGGCGGCGGCGTGAAGACGATGTCCAGGGTCACCTCACCGGGGGCGAGGTCGGTCGGCGGACGTTCCGCCCGGTGCCGGTCACCCGCCACCGTCGTTGCCCCGGCTGCGGAAAGCGCACCCGGCGCCAGCCGGGTCAGCCGGTGCGCCGCCGACTCGACCACCAACACCACGTCGTCAGCGGCCAGCACGACGTCACTCGGCTCGGCCAGGTCACCGGCGACGGTGGCGACGACCCCGGCTGCCGGGTCGTAACGGCGGACCGCCCCGTTGTACGTGTCGGCCACCAGCACCGAGCCGTCGGGCAGCGCGCACACCCCCAGCGGATGCTGGAACAACGCCTGGTCGGCGGGCCCGTCGACGTGACCGAAGTCGAACAGGCCCTGCCCCACCGCCGTGTGCATCGCACCGTCTTCGACGTACCGCAGGGCGCTGGTCTCGCTGTCGGCGATCCACAGGCGGGAGCCGTCCGCCGAGACGGCCAGCCCGGACGGCTGGGCCATCCACACGTCGGGCAGCGGCCCGTCGCGCAGCGCCTCGACCGTGGTGCCTGCGTAGATTCCGGCGGTCCGCTTTACCGGGTCGAACCACCAGAGCTGGTGGATGCCGGCCATCGCGATGATGACCTTGTTGTCGTACCAGGCGAGGTCCCAGGGGGAGGAGAGGTCGATGGAGAGCGCGTCGTGCGCGTGGTCGTCGACCGTCGAGCGCCACTGGCGGCCGGTGCCGGCGACCGTGGTCACCTCACCGGTCGCCAGGTTGACCCCACGCAGCAGGTGGTTGACGGTGTCGGCGACGACCAGGTCGTAACCGGCGATCCCGGCGGTGTGCTCGGGCAGCCGACACATCCCCTGTGGCTCGGAGAAGCTCGCCTGGTCGGCCGCGCCGTCGGCCCGTCCGCGCTCGCCGGAGCCGATTCGCCGCAGGGCGGTCTCCCCGTCGGGGGCCAGTTCGACCAGCGAGTGCCGGGCCGAGTCGGAGACCAGCAGGTTCCCGCCGTCGAGCGCCACGGCCTTGCCGGGGAAGCGCAGGCTGGTCGTCGGTTCGGCCGGCGGGACGTACGGGCCGACGCCCCGGTGCAGGGTGCCCTTGGCCTCGTGTACCTCGATCAGCTCGTCGAGGAGTCGACCGATCCCCTCCACGTGCCCCTCACCAGCCATGGTGGCGACGACGTAGCCTTCCGGGTCGATCACCGACAGGGTCGGCCAGGCCCGGGCCGCGTACTGCTGCCAGGTCTTCAGCTCTGGATCGTCCAGCACGGGGTGCGACACGCCGTACCGCTCGACGGCGGCGACCACGGCATCCGGGTCCCGTTCGTGTTCGAATTTGGGCGAGTGCACGCCGATGACGACGAGTACGTCGCCGTACTTCTCCTCCAACGGACGCAACTCGTCGAGTACGTGCAGACAGTTGACGCAGCAGAAGGTCCAGAAGTCGAGGATCACGAAGCGTCCTCGGAGATCTGCCAGTTTGAGGTCCTGCCCGCCGGTGTTCAGCCACGCGCGGCCCTGGAACTCGGGTGCGCGTACCCGTGGTGATGCGTCCATGCGGTCAGCCTGCCACGCCGCCTGGGATCGAGGACGAGGGGTTGTGCAGGTCTGCCGAGGCAGCTACCAGCCGTTGCATGGCGCGTTGGAAGTCGACGCGTTCCGTGTCCGTCCAGTCTTCGGTGAGGCGTGCGAACGCCTGCTCCTGCCACCGGTGGGCGTCTCGAAGCATGGCCTCGCCCTGGGGCGTCACGGCCACGACACGGCGTCGGGCGTCCGCCGTCGAAGCCGTGACGGTGAGGAGGTGTCGCCCGACAGCGTCGCTGACCATGCGGCTCGCGCCAGATTGGTCGATTCCAAGCTCGGCCGAGACATCGTTGATGCTTACCTCACCCCGGCCACTGAGGGCGTACACCGCCTCGGTGACCAGCACATCGCGGCCACGAGCAGCGCTGATGTCGCTCGCGTCGGCTCGGCGTGCCCAGTGCCGTACGAACCGGAAGAGGGTCTGCCCTGGCCCGGGTGACGGATCCGTGGTCATGCGCGTGCCTCGGTAGCCGCCAACTCACGGTAGAGGTATGCGAACTCCAGCGCCGGCCGCAGCGCCGGGAACCGGAGGGCGGCGGAGACGACGCCATCGGTGGTACGGAACATCGTCGCGACCCGGGTCGGCGCGGTGTCCTCGGGCCAGCGTGCGTCCTGTTCCACGACGAGCACCCGGTCGCTGATGGGATGGAAGGACGTCGGTCGCAGGGTGATGCCGGAGCGTTCGATCCACTTCGCGAACTCGTCGGGGTTGATCGGCCCCGCGCCCTTGGGACCGTTGACCACGATCGGATCGGCGACGATCTCCTGCACCCGGGTTAGGTCGCCGGTGTTGACGATCTCATGCCAGCGAGCGATAGCTGCTTCGGTGTCCGTGGTTATGCCCATCCGCAGATTGTATGCGAACCGCATACATTTTTGGGGAAGTGGGTAATCAGCCGTCGCTACTTGCCGCTGCGCGGGTGGGCCTGGATGGCGAGCATGACCGGTGTGGGCGCTCCGCCTTCGGTGAAGCGGTCCAATTCCAACCCGGCGTCGAGGAAGGCGTGCAGCAGTTCCGGCAGGGGACGGTGGATGGCCCCGACCTTGTCGCGAATTCCCTGGTCGGTCCAGGAGTCGCGGGTCCAGTGGCTGTCGAGGTAGCCGGGACGAATCACGACGGCGTCCGGGTCGGTTCGGTCGGCGAACCCGGCGCAGAAACAGGGGTGAACTCCGATGTGGACGAACTTGCCGCCGGGCCGTAGTACTCGGGCGACCTCGCGGAGCGCCTGGGGATAGGCCGGCATGTCGGTGTGGACCATCACGGCGACGACGGCGGGCAGGCAGCCATCGGGGAACGGGAGTCGTCCGACGTCGGCTCGGGCGATCGGTAGGCGGCCGGCAGCGTGTCTCAGCATCCCGGCGGAGATGTCCACTCCGATGGGATGCCAGCCCAATGCGCGGACTGGGCGGGCGTATGCGCCGGTGCCACAGCCGATCTCCAGGCAGGTACCACTGCCCGTACCCAACAGAAGGCGCAGCGCCTGGTCGATGCCGAGCGGATCGCCGTCGGCTTGTCGCCCGACGAACTCCTCTTCGTACCAGTCCGCGATCTCGTCGTACGCCGCCACCGGTCCCATGTGTTCCACTCTAACCAGCTCAATCGATCGAACGCGATGGTCGACGTAGCTGTCCTGTTCGTGGGCGTGGTGCCATCGGATGCAGGGTTGGAGTCATTGTGGCTTCACGTGGTGCCAAAAATGTGCCATCATGACACCATGAACGTCAACGAGAACAAGGTGCTGCGGATTTACCGGCGAGTGGGGGTCATGGCGCTGGCTGTCACGGCGCTGGCTGCCACGCTGCTGTCCGGGGCGGCCACACCCGGGATGGCGGCCCCGGCCAGCGTGGCCGCGTCGAAGGTCGCCTCCGCGCAGGAGCGCCCGGAGTTGCAGGCGGCCATGCAGGCGTTCGTCGATATCGGTTTCGCCGGGATGCAGTTGCGTGTGCACGATCAGCAGGGCGAGTGGGTGGGCAGCGCCGGGGTGCGCAGGCTGGGCGAAGACGCGAAGCCGCCGACGAACGGGCGGTTCCGGATCGGCAGCAACACCAAGACCTTCACCGCGACCGTGGTGCTGCAACTGGTGGCTGAGGGCAAGGTCCGGCTGGACACCCCGGCGGCCGACTACCTGCCGCAGTTCGGGCTGGACCGGCGGATCACCGTACGGATGCTGTTGCAGCACACCAGCGGGGTGTTCAACCACACCGGCGACTACTACGACGGGACGGCCATGCCGGGGATCCCCTCGACGGGCCAGGAATGGGTGGACACCCGGTTCCACACCTACCAGCCGGAGGAACTGGTGCGGTTCGCCCTGTCCAAGCCGCCACTGTTCGCGCCAGGGACGAGCTGGAACTACTCCAACACCAACTACACCCTGGCCGGACTGCTGATCGAGCAGGTCACCGGCCGCTCGTACGCCGAGGAGATGCAGCGGCGGATCCTGCGGCCACTCGGGCTCTCGGGCACTGTGGTGCCGGGTGCCCGGTCGGAAATCCCCGGGCCGCACGCCCACAGCTACTACCACTATCAGGACGCCGGCCAGTGGCAGACGGTCGACGTCACCCGCCAGAGTCCCTCCTTGCTGTTCGGTGCCGGTGACATGATCTCGACCACCGAGGATCTCCATACGTTCTTCTCCGCGCTGCAGAGTGGCAAGCTTCTGCCGGCCTCGCTGCTGGCCGAGATGCGCACGGCACATCCGAGCGGCAACGGCTTTGGCCTGGGGCTGCGCGTGCAGGACGTGAGCCCGGACTGCGACGGCATCATCTTCTTCCACAACGGCAGCACCATCGGCTCCGGAGCGCTGATGTACAGCACGCCCGACGGCAGCAAGACCCTGACTGCCTCGGCGACCGGCGGAGACGCCGAAGTCGACCTGGTAGGGGCGTATCCGACGGCGTTGGACAACCTCCTCAAGGCGGTGTTCTGCGGCGAGTAGGCCGCAGCCTGACGAACGAACCGGGCCCGCAAACTCACAAGCGAACCGGGCCACGCCGAGCTCAGCGAGTCCGGCGTGGCCCGTTCACATGCTCGGACGCCGGGCCGAGCAGGTATACCGCGTTCGTTGTACGTACCGGAAGCGGTCCGTTCGTACAGTGCCGGTATGCGGCGGTGGCTGGTGGACGCGGCGCTGGTGGTCGGTGCGGGTGGTGCCACGGTGTACCGGGTCGCCGTCGCGACGGTGGCACCGGCGGACCGTTCACCCGACGAGTGGGCGTACGTCCTCAGCGTGGCGATGGCGGTGGCGCTGTTGGCGCGGCGACGATGGCCGGCGGTGGTCCTGGCCGTGGTGGGCGGCCTGTTCCTGCTCTACCACGTGATGGAGTACCCAGGCGGTGCGCCGGCAGTGCCACTGTGGGTGGCGCTGTACTCGGTGACGGTGGCCACCCGACGCCGAGCCGGACTGGTGCTGGCCGGAGTCCTCATCGCGATCGACGCGTACAGCCGCATGGTGATCAATCAGGTTGGCCTGCTGGATGCCACCTTGGACAGCTCGACGGTGGTGTTCGTGTCGATGCTGCTCCTTGGCGAGGTGGTACGCGGTCGGCGGGCAAGGTTGGCGCTGTTGGCCGCCGACCGCGAGCGGGTGGCCGCGCTACGGGTCACCGAGGAGCGGATACGCATCGCCCGGGAGTTGCACGACGTGACTGCGCACACCCTGGCGGTGGTGAACGTGCAGGCCGGGGTGGCGGCCGAGGTGCTGGACGACGATCCGGCGCAGGCTCGGGCGGCGCTGGAGAACGTACGGCGTGCTGCCCGGGAGGCACTGGACGAACTGCGGGCGGCGGTGGGAACGATCCGCGACGGGCCGCGCCCAACCGAGACCGCAGGCGACAGAACCGAGGTCGAGCCGCCCGGGCCCACCCTGGACCGGCTGCCCGCGTTGGCCGCCTCGACCGGGGCGGTGGTCGTCTACGAGGGGGAAGCACGCCCGCTGTCCCGAGCGGT
Organism: Micromonospora sp. NPDC003197; assembly: GCF_053590565.1. Taxonomy (NCBI): domain Bacteria; kingdom Bacillati; phylum Actinomycetota; class Actinomycetes; order Micromonosporales; family Micromonosporaceae; genus Micromonospora; species Micromonospora sp. NPDC003197. Next base: position 165,539 of record NZ_JBSFTE010000016.1, read on the forward strand.
GGAGTTGACGGCGTACCGGATTGTGCAGGAGGCGGTGGCCAACGCGCTGCGGCACGCCGATGCGCAGCGGATCGACGTACACCTGGGGTTTCTGCCGGACGGTCTTTCGTTGCTGGTCTCCGACGACGGCCGGGGCGCGACCGGACCGCCGGGCAACGGGCTGCGTGGCATGGCGGAACGGGCCGCCGGCCTGGGTGGCTGGCTGCGGGCCGGTCCGGCCGACGGCGGAGGGTTCCAGGTACGGGGGTGGCTGCCAGGATGACGGTACGAGTGCTGCTGGCTGACGACCAGACGCTGGTCCGGGCCGGTTTCCGGGTGCTGCTGGAGCGGGCCCCGGACATCGAGGTCGTCGCCGAGGCGGCCGACGGTGACGAGGCGATCGCCGCGACTCGGGCGCACCGGCCGGACGTGGTGTTGATGGACGTACGGATGCCCGGCACCGACGGGCTGACCGCCGCGCGGCGGATCCTCGCCGACGAACGGCTGCCCGGGGTACGGGTCGTCATGCTGACCACCTTCGAGCTGGACGAGTACGTCTACGCCGCGCTGCACGCGGGCGCGAGCGGATTCCTGCTCAAGGACCTGGAGCCGGAGGAGTTACGGCGGGCGGTCCGGGTGGTGGCCGCCGGAGACGCGTTGCTGGCCCCGGCGGTGACCAGACGGCTCATCGCCGCATACGCGGGTGGTCCGGCCGTACCCGGGGTGCACACGTTGACCGCCCGGGAGCGGGAGGTGGTGGCGCTGGTCGCCGATGGGCTGTCCAACGCCGAAGTGGGGCTGAGACTGCGGATGAGCCCGGCGACCGCCAAGACCCATACGAACCGGGCGATGGTCAAGCTCGGTGCCCGGGATCGGGCGCAACTCGTGGTCTTCGCCTACCGCAGCGGGCTGGCCCGGCTACCGCGTCCACGGTAGTGCGTCATCCGCGATCGACGGATTGGTCGACGTCGTTGGATTCGTAGCGTCGAGCACATGTTTCTCATCTTGGGTCCGGCGCTCAATCTGCTCGCCGGCTTCTTCTGGGAGAGCGACCGGCAAGGGGTTACCGCCGGTACGCTCATCGTGCTCTCCACCGGTCTCTGGCTCATCGGCCTGCTCGGGCTCTACGACCGGCTACGCCCGCTCGCGCCAAGGTTCGTGGCGGTGGCGGTGCCGCTGGCGGTCTTCGCCACCGTCGGCGGGCTCGCCTTCGGGTTCCAGAGCATCTACGAGGGGATGTTCGACGTTTCGCACGCCGAGGCGGTCGAGCAACTCAACCACTATCCGTTCACTGCCAACTCGCTGTACTGGCTGGCCGGTCCGATGTTTCCGCTGACGCTGTTCCTGCTGGGGGCGATGTTGCTCAAGCTGCGGGCCGCACCGCTACCGGTCAGTGTGCTGATCATGCTGGGGGCGCTGGCGTTCCCGTTGAGTCGGATCACCCGGGAGCCGACCATCGCACACGTGGCGGACGTACTGCTGTTGCTGCCGTTCCTCTACCTGGCGGTGCGGTCGCGGCTTCCCGGCCGCCCCGCCACCGAGGTGTCCGAATCGGACGGGAGGCGTAGGGGTCTTCCCCTATTGCGCCGGCCTGCTCCGAAGTGAAGATATCGGGGGCGGTTGAGACCCGAGCGCGATGTGATCATCGCCGATGGATGGCAAGGTTTGGGTCACGGTCAGGTAGCTGACCGTGACCCGAAGGGAGCTTCTGTTGGCGATACCACGTCGTACGCGACTGGCAGCGCTCGCCAGTGCGACCGTACTGGGGGTGGGGGCGGTGCTGGGCGGTGCACCGGCCGCCTCCGCCGCCCGCACCGAACCGGAACTGGCTGCCGCCCGCACCGAGCCGGGTCTGGACGAGCGGACCGCATCCCGGGTGGACTGGCAGCCCTGCGCCGATGCGCCCGGGGTGCAGTGTGGATCGATCACCGTACCGATCGACTGGACCGATCCGGGCAAGGGCAGCGTGGACATCGCGCTGGCCCGCCGGCCAGCCACCGACCCGGCCCGTCGGATCGGCGCGTTGCTGATCAACCCGGGTGGGCCGGGCGGCTCCGGGGTGAACGTCATCAAGCAGGACTCGTTGCTCTCCGCCGACGTGCAGCGGCAGTTCGACATCGTCGGGTTCGACCCGCGTGGCGTCGGCGCGAGCAATCCGATCCTCTGCCCGGCCGTACCGTCGCTGCCGGCACCGGCCGAGTTCCCGACCACCCCGGAGACCTTCGCGGCCCTGAAGACGTTCAACCGGGCGTACATCCAGGACTGCCGCCGGTTAACCGGACCGCTCTTCGACTATGTGGACACGCTCAGCGTCATCAGATTCCTCCGTGGATACTGCGGCCTTCAGGCCGGAGAGGAAGCGGACTCCTGCGGAGCAGGTCAGGGGTAGCCGATTCGCCGTC
>NZ_JBSFTE010000017.1:0-162181 GCF_053590565.1 Micromonospora sp. NPDC003197
CCTTCCGGGACGGTGGATCAGGTGCGGTCCGAGCTGGGAATCCCGGGCTTGCCCGGGAGGGAAAATCCCCCGGATTAATCCGTGGGGATCGTTAAGACTCTCCCAGCTAGCGTGGACGAAAGTCAGAGTGTCGGCCTGTGCTGCCCGTCCGGCAAACCGTTTATTCTGACCAACGCCTACCCTGACGAAGGTGAACGTCCGGCAGCGTAAGAGGCTCACCTCCCAATTGATGGCCTCGTTGCTGCGCGACGATCTCCCGGCCCTGCTTACGGTTTTGCGCGCGGGGGCGGACCCGAATGCGGCAGATCGTGACGGTACAACACCCCTCTATCTGGCATCAGTGCAGAACAGGCCCTTGATGGTGCGGATTCTCCTGAACGCCGGTGCGGACCCGAACGTCGAGAGCGGGCACGGCGAGGAGGGCACACCGCTGACGGGCGCTGCAGCGTGGGGGCACACGGACGTCGTACGCGAGCTTCTTGCGCAGGGCGCGGAGCCGAACCTCCGCGAAGATCACGGCAGGGGCCTGTCGCCGCTCGACTGGGCCATCCGAGGTAGCCACGAGGAAACAGTCAGTCTGCTTGCTGCCACCGGAGCATCCCGCCATCAGGAACCGCACGGGTAACGAGCGAGCGACCCAGCTGGTTCGACGGCTGAGGCGAACTTTGATTGCCGCGCGACTCAGCATGCGAGACTCGGCACCAGCCACGGTGAGTCGATTTTGGTTGAGAGGCACCAGGGGTGACTGACGCAGCTCCCACACCTATCCATCAAGCCGCGACGCTGGAGGGTCTTGCCGAAAACCCAGCGCTGCCAGCGCGGTTGACCCGTCGGTTGCTGGCCTGCCGGCGCGGCTTTGGGCACGTGGCCAAGCGGGCGGATCTGACCGCTGACCTCATTGCCGAGATCATTGCCACGGACCATCACTGGCTGCTGCATTCGCTTGCGCTCAACTCGCATCTGCCGCACGCCGTACGGCTTCAGCTTGCCGGGCATGAAGATCCCGCCGTCCGGGCCGCGCTGGTCATCGGCGGCCGCCACGCCCCTCGAGACCTGTTCGAACGACTTATCGACGACCCGGACAAACGAGTACGTGAGTATCTGGCACAGGGCGATACTGTCCCCGCTGACCTTCGTGCCCACCTGGTACGGGACCCGGATCCCGAAATCCGGGCCACGCTCGCGCGTTGGTGGCCACAGGCCCCAGAGGAGGTACGCCGGATTCTGCTGACCGATCCCGTCGATACGGTCCGGGCAGCTGCCTGCTCCACCTACTACGCGCGTCTACCCCACCCAATCCCGCCAGCTGACCTGGTACCCGGCCTGCTCGATGACCCAGCGACCCGGGCTGGTGTGGTGCGACATGTGCCCCTCACCGTCGATACGGCCCTGCGGTTGGCCAACGACCCGGACGAAGAGGTACGCCGGCAGGTGGCGGAACATCCACAGCTCCCTCCGGACCTGCGGGACCGGCTCGCTGAGGATTCGAGCGCCTCCGTACGAGTCGGCATCTTCGCCCGGCCAGACACCCCCGAGCCGATTCGACAGCGGATCTATCACGGGACCCAGCCCCGCCCCGGACGACTGATCGACGAGTTGGCTGGCGATCGTGATGACGAGGCCCTGCTCCGGAGCATCGGGAACCATATTGCCGTCACCGAGCTGAAGCATCTGCGTCTGGACTGGGTGACCGCCGACCCGGTGCCCTACGTGAACTCGCCGTACGTCTGCTTCCGTCGCTCGGCGGCGCGCAGCCGAGCGCTGCCGTCGGATGCCGTGCTGCGACTGCTCGACGATGACGAGAGCATCGTCCGCACCACGATGGCCAGGCATGCTCCCCACCTGGTCGACCTAGCCACTGCGGAGCGTATCGATCGCGAGTTCCGGCCGGACAAAAGGACAAACTGGCGTCCGGCCGACGACTTCCCCTTCCCGGCAGAGAGCCTTTGCCGGTTTGCGACCGATGCCGATCCGAGGATGCGCTGCCTGGCGCCCCGGAATCCCGACCTTCCCGCCGACCTGGCTGAGCAGTTGGCCGCTGACCCCGAGAGTTCAGTGCGGCGGGCCGTCGCCACCCATCCGCGTCTGCCGACCCGCGCGTTGCTCACCCTGGTGGCGGATCCGAACGAATGGGTGGCGCGCGCCGCTGCCGCGTCGCCATCCCTACCAGCCGCCGACATGGAGCGGCTTCTTTCCCTGGCTGGCCTCTGATAGTCGTCACGCACGACACCCAAGGGGCCGGATAACGACGTGTGATCGTGCGCCGAGGAGAACTACACCTGCCACTCATCGGCGAGCATCAGATCCCGGCCGACCATCTCGTTGACCTCGCGCCAGGCCTGGATGAGTTCCGGCCGGATCCGGAAGTACAGGTGGTTCCGCAGCTTCCGGGGGTCGAACCCGGTCTTCGCGGCGAACGCGTCGCCGACTTCATCCGTGACCTCGGTTACGACCACCGCGGAGCCCTCGATGAGTACCACGTCGCGGGTGGGTCCGATCGTGAGGCGGACTCGCCCGCTGCCGCGAAGGTTCTGGGCCGTGGGGTTGGTGGCTGCCGTCGAGAGCAGGATCGTCTCGCCGTCCCAGAGGAACGACAGGGGCACCAGGTACGGCACGCCGGTCGAGTCGGCGGTGGCCACCCAGGTGTCGATGTCATGTTCGAGCCGGTGCAGGGTGTCCTGCTTGCGCTGCTCGAGCGAACGAGGCGGAGGCATCATGGCGGCGAATCTCCTGTTCACGATCCGAATGGTGATCATTCGGCGGCGGTGTCGCGACAGGGTACTCGTCGGGCTTCCGCCCTCAGCTCACCGCTTTCGTGGGCAGCGCCGTTCAGGAATCGAGCGTGTGTCCGGTCGTCGCGTCGACGTGGTCGGGAACCTCATCGTGGCGGTCGCCAACGGACGATGTCCCCGTGGGCTCGAACAACAGGATCGTCGCGCCGGTGGGGGCGTACGGCTTGTGCTGCGTGCCGCGCGGGACGGTGAAGACCGCACCCTGCCCAAGCCGTACCGTCCGTTCCCCGGTCGGCTCCCGTAGGACGATGAACAACTCCCCGCCGAGCACCAGGAAGAACTCATCGGTGTCGTCGTGGGTATGCCAGACGTGCTCCCCGGCGACCTTGGCGACGCGTACGTCATAGTCGTTGACCCGGGTGACGATACGGGGGCTCCACAGCGCATTGAAGGAGGCCAGGGCCTCGCTGAGGGCGATTGGTTCGTGGCTCATGAATAGATCCTCGCCCGTTGACCATGGTCTGGGTGAGTGCTAGAAATCGCACATGCCGCAAGATTCCTCGCACTCAGTTTCTTCGGCGCGCCTCCACCGGGTCGTGGTGATCGTGGACGAGAACTCGAACCCCTTCGAGCTTGGCTGCGCAACCGAGGTTTTTGGGCTGCGTAGGCCCGAGGTCGGCCGCGATCTGTACGACTTCCGCCTCTGCTCGCCCGAGCCGAGCACACTGATGCGGGACGGCTTCTTCACCCTGACCGGGGTTTCCGGGCTGGCAGCGGCCGAGAGGGCGGACACCTTGATCGTTCCTAATCGGCCAGACACCGACGTGCCGCGTCGGCCAGCCGTGCTCGACATCCCCGACGAGTCCCTCGCGCCCACCCTGGCCTGGGCCCAGGATCGACTTGACGCACCGCTGACCGTGGCCGCCCTGGCGAGGCGAGCTTCGGTCAGCCCGGCGACGCTGCACCGTCGCTTTCGAGCGCAACTGGGTACGACGCCACTGGCCTGGCTCACCCGGGAGCGCCTCAATCTGGCATGTCGATTGATTGAGCGCGGAGAGGCGCGCTTCGAGGTGGTCGCGCGGCGCAGCGGGATTGGCACCGCTGCCAACCTGCGCGCCCTGATGCGCCGCGAGACCGGGCTGAGCCCGTCGCAGTACCGGCGCCGGTTTGGCCCCGGCACAGTGCCGACAGGGTGATGTTCCCGCAGGGCTACCAAGCCTGTTGACATTCGAAGGTCGTGATTTATGAATCACTGAGGGTGTGGGAACCGTTGATGACGGGAGCTTCGGTCGTCACCGGTCAGGTGCGGAACGGTTACGAAAGATCATCGAGGATCGTTCGGCCGTTGTGGCACCCGCCCCTGACATGCAGAATGCAGACCATCACCTCGCCGAAGCCCGTGATATTGCCGATGCGAGGTAACCACAGCGGCAGCCAGCGTCGGCCCGCCGGTGGGCGGCAGCGTCTGAGGAGGACGGGCAATGGAGGCCGCCTGGTGGTCCTTGGCAGCGGCGCTCGGTGGTGCCCTTGTCGGGGCCGGACTGGTGGCGTGGCGGATGCGCCGGGCGGCTGCCGCACGGATCGCCGAACTGGCCCAGTTGGAACAGTTGGTGCAGCGGCGGGCGGACCAGGTCAATGCCCTCAGCCACGAACTACGTACCCCACTGAGCATGATCAAAGGTGCGGTCGACCTGCTCAGAGAGGGGACTCCCGGCCCCCTTACCCCAGCTCAGCAGAGATTTCTACAGGTCGCCGATCATCAGTCCACACAGGTGATCGGGCTGTGTGAGAGCCTGCTGATCCAGGCAAAGATCGAGGCCGGGTTGTTCACCCCGCAGCTGGAGAAGGTGGACGTCTCCGTGGTGGTACGCGATGTGGTCACCGCGATGCGGCCATTGGCCGGCCAACGCCACCAGCGCATCACCCTCGACGTGCCGCAGGTGATGCCGCGCATCGCCGCCGACCCGATGCTGCTGACCCAGGCGTTGACGAACCTGCTGTCGAACGCGAGCCGGTTCACCACCACCGGCGGCAACATGGACGTACGGGTCATGCTGATCGACACCGGAGTGGCCATCTACGTCACCGACGACGGCGCCGGGATGACCCGAGCCGAGCGGCACCGGCTGTTCCACCGGTTCGCGACCGGTCGGCCGCTGGCGGACGGCACCGGCCTCGGGTTGGTGATCACGAAGACCATCATCGAGCTGCACGGAGGCGAGATCATGGTGCATACCGCGTCCACCCGGGGGACCACGTTCCTCCTCACCCTGCCGAGCGGCTCATGACCGGGCCGGTAGTCGAGGGGAGGACAGGCGGTCCGACCGCCCTGGTGGTGGACGACGAGCCGCAGATGACGATCATCGTCGAGTTCGCCCTGCAGACCCAGGGGTTCACGGTGCTGACCGCGCACGACGGTGCGACCGCACTGCACCTACTCCGATCGCACGCGATCGACCTGGTCGTACTGGACGTGATGATGCCGACGATGGACGGGCTGACCCTGTGCCAGCGGATCCGGGCCCGCTCCGAGGTGCCGATCATGCTGCTCACCGCGTTGGCGCAGCACGAAGACGTAATTATCGGATTGGAGCATGGTGCGGACGACTATGTCACCAAACCGTTCCACCCGCGCGAGGTGGCGCTGCGGGCGCAGGCGTTGGTCCGCCGTCGGCGGGACAGCACCACCACCATCCGGGTAGGGCAACTGGTCATCGACCCGGCGGCACAGACCGCCACCCTGGCCCAGCATCGGCTGGACCTGCCGTTCACCGAGTTCAAGCTGCTCACCCACCTGGCCACGCGGAGGGGCGTACCACAGTCCTGGCAGGACCTGCTGCGTGAGGTGTGGGGAACCACTGATCTGATCGGTGGCCGGGACGTGGTGAAGTCCACCGTCTACCGGCTGCGATCCCGGCTCGCTGCCGTGCCCGGCGGCACCGGGTACATCCGTACGCTGCGCAGCGTGGGCTACCTGATGCCCGACGTGGCCCCCGGAACGCCGGCCTAGCGGCCCGAATCGCCCCACCCACCGTCGCGGGGCCACCCACCGAGGACGCGACCCGTTGCTGCCCGCGGACATAGGTGACGGCGGTGTCACCGGGACTCACGCCACCGTTACCAAACCATCGTTTACACGCCTCTAACCTGACCGAAATTTCATTCAGCAGTCCTCGCAGATCAAGCATTCGGAGGTAGACGTGTTGCTGAAGGGGCGGTCGCGCCGACGCGCGACAACTACGATGGCGCTGGCCGCTGCGGTCGCTCTGACTGCCGCCGGTTGTGCCCGCGAAGACGTCGGGGGAGACCCGGCCAAGGACAGTGGCGTCGTGCACGTGGTGTGTGGTGCGACCGAGGACTGGTGCGCCGCGACCACCAAGAAGTTCACCGAGTCGACCGGCATCAAGGCGGACTTCGTCCGGCTCTCCAGCGGTGAAGCCCTCGCCCGGATCAAGGCCGGTAAGGGCAACGCCGAGTTCGACGTCTGGTACGGCGGCCCGGCCGACGGCTACGCCGCCGCCAACGTGGACGGCATGCTCGACTCGTACGTATCGCCGAACGCGGCGGTGATTCCGGACAAGTACAAGGATCCGGCCGGCTCGTGGACCGGCGTGTACGTCGGAGCGCTGGGCTTCTGCAGCAACGGCAAGCTGCTGGCCGAGAAGGGGCTCGAAGTCCCGAAGTCCTGGGCGGACCTGCTCAACCCGAAGCTCAACCGGGAAATCGGCATCGCCCACCCGTCCACCTCGGGCACGGCCTACACGGCGCTCTGGACGCAGGTGCAGTTGGCCGGCGGTGACCAGACCAAGGCGCTGGAATACATGCGCAAGCTGCACCCGAACGTGCTGCAGTACACCAAGTCCGGCTCGGCGCCGGGGCAGATGACCGCCCGGGGCGAGGTGACCGTCGGGGTCATCTTCTCCCACGACTGCGTCGCCACCATGGAAGAGGGCTTCCCCGACCTGAAGGTGAGCTTCCCGTCGGAGGGCACCGGTTACGAGACGGGTGGCATCGCCCTGGTCAAGGGTGCCAAGAACCCGACCAGCGGCAAGAAGTTCATCGACTGGGCGCTGACCACCGAGGCGCAGGAGATCGGCCCCACGGTCAAGGCATACCAGTTCCCGACCAACCCGAACGCCAAGGTGTCGGACAAGGTCGTCAAGCTCTCCGAGTTGACGATGGTGCAGTACGACGCTGTCGCGGCCGGTAGCGCCAAGTCGGCGCTGAACAAGCGGTTTGACGCTGAAGTTGCGCAGGCGCCGAAGTCATGACGACCCTGCTGTCCGAACGCGAGGTGGCCACCGCACCTGAGGTGGCCCCTCCGCGGCGGCGGCGGCGTCGGCACCGTGACGTGGGCATCCGTGTCCTGATCGCCATCAGCGTCGTGCTGGTGGCGATCGGGGCGGTCGTCCCGCTGATCGCGGTGCTCGCGACGGCGTTCTCGCCGGACGCGCTGCCCCGCTACGCGGAGTTCTTCACCTCCTCCGTCGATCTCGGTATTCTGCGCAACACGCTGGTGCTTGGCCTGCTCGTCGGTCTCGGCGGCACCGCGTTGGGCTTCCTCTTCGCGTTCGTCCAGGCCCGTCTGGACGTACCCGGGAAGAAGATCCTGCACATCATCGCGATGATGCCGATCGTCAGCCCGCCCTTCGCGGTGGCCACCGCCACCGTCGTGCTGTACGGCCGCCGCGGCGTCATCAGCAACGGTCTCTTCGGCCTCGAGTACGACATCTACGGCCTCGACGGCCTGGTGTTCGTACTGTCCCTGTCGCTGTTCCCCGTGGCCTACCAGGGTCTGCTCGGCATGATGCGGGCGTTGGACCCGGCGCTGGAAGAAGCCGCGATGAACATGGGCGCCAGTCGCTGGCAGATCATGCGCAAGGTGATTCTGCCGCTGCTGGCACCGGGCCTGGTCGCCCCGTTCCTGCTGCTCTTCGTCGAGGCCATCGCCGACCTGGCCAACCCGCTGGTGCTCGGTGGCGACTACACCGTGCTGGCCAGCCGCGCCTACCTCTCGATCACTGGCGAGTACGACACCACCAGCGCCGCGGTCTACTGCGTGATCCTTTTGGTGCCGTCGCTGGCCATGTACTTCGGACAGCGCTGGTGGCTCAACCGCAAGGTGCGTACCACCATCACCGGCCGTCCGTCCGGCAGCGTCCACCTGATCACCGGCTGGAGCCGCTGGCCGATCTACGGACTGGCGGTCTTCGCCGCCCTGATCATCGTCAGCCTGTACGGCACGGTGATCATTGGCTCGGTGACCAAGGTGTTCGGCGTCGACAACACCTTCACCCTGCAATACCTCGAAGAGGTCATCCTCGGGGTGGGGGTCGAGGCGGTCCTCGACACGCTGATGTTCGCGATCATCGCCACGCCGATCGCCGGCATCATCGGTCTGGTCATCGCCTGGCTGGTGGTGCGCCACCTGCGCTACACCGCCTGGCTGCTCGACCTCGGCGGCACCCTCGGTGTCGCGGTGCCCGGTACGGTGCTCGGCATCGGTTTCGTGCTGGCCTACCGGCCGGACCGCTACATCGGTGACTTCGTGGCCTTCCCCAGCCTGGTCGGCGGCAGCGCCATTGCCAGCGGCGCGGTAGCCATCGTCCTGGCGTACGTCGTCCGGAGCGTCCCGGCCGGCCAACGCATCGCGGTCGGGGCGCTTTCCCAGATGCACCCCTACATCGAGCAGGCGTCGACGGACCTCGGGGCCAGCCCGTTGCAGACGTTCCGCTGGGTGACCCTGCCGCTGATCCGACCGGCGCTGCTCACCGGTCTGAGTTACAGCTTTGCCCGCAGCATGACATCGGTCTCGACCATCGTCCTGCTGGTCACCCCGGAAACGAAGATCATCACATCGCAGGTGCTCAGCGCCGCCAACACCGGCCGGTACGGGGTGGCGTTCGCCTACTGCACCGTGCTCACGGCACTCGTGTTGGCCGCCTTCGGGCTCATCCGTCTGATCGTCGGTGGGGGCGTCGCGCTGCAACGTACCGCCAAGTCTGAAAGGCAGAAACGATGACCGCCGCGCCTGCCGCGACCCTGCCGGACATGCCGGCCGAGGCCAGCACCGGGCACCTGCAGCTCGATGCGCTCACCAAGCAGTTCACCAGCCGTTCCGGCACGGTGACCGCAGTCGACGCCGTCACCCTCGACGTCAAGCCGGGAGAGTTCATCACCCTGCTGGGTCCCTCCGGCTGTGGCAAGACCACGACCCTGCGGATGGTGGCCGGGTTCGAGGACGCCACCGGCGGCCGGATCCTGCTCGATGACAAGGTCATCGACGACATCCCGCCCCAGCGGCGGCCGATGGCGATGGTGTTCCAGAGCTATGCGTTGTTTCCGCACATGACCGTGGCGGAGAACATCTCGTACGGGCTGCGCCTCCAGAAGCGGACGAAGGAGGAGATCGCCTCCAGCATGCGGATGGCCATCACCAGCATGAACCTGGTCGGCCTGGAGGAACGCAGCCCACACGAACTCTCCGGCGGCCAGCAACAGCGGGTCGCGTTGGCGCGTGCCCTGGTGGTGCAGCCGAAGGTGCTGCTCTTCGACGAGCCGTTGTCCAACCTCGATGCCAAGCTGCGGGACGCGATGCGGGCCGAGATCCGCCGCATCCAGAAGATGTTCGGCATCACCAGCATCTACGTCACCCACGACCAGGACGAGGCGATGAGCATGTCCGACCGGATCGTGGTGATGAACAAGGGCATGGTCGAGCAGGTGGCCACCCCGGGCGAGATCTATGCCCGGCCGGCCAGCGTCTTCGTCGCTGACTTCATCGGCCGGGCCAACTTCATCGAGACGGTTCCGGAGAACATCACCGAAGGCCGGGCCACCGTCAACGTGCTCGGCCGGCAGATCACTGTTCCGGCCCACCCCAAGGTGGCGGCCGGTGCGGGTGATGCGTACCTGATGGTGCGGCCGGAGACAGCGGGGCTCACCCCGGTCACCGACGGCGGCAACGGGATGGGCGTGGTATTGCGTTCCACCTTCCACGGACCGTCCATCGACTACGAGGTGGAGACGACCGGCGGCACCATCACGGTGACCGAACCGGGTAAGGACCCGCGGGACGCGTTGACCGAGGGCACCAAGGTCGACGTGACCTTCGACCCGGAGCGGGCCTACCTGCTCACCCGCGAATGAACCGCCGATGGGCGGCTCGCCGTGATTCTCTTCCCCGTACCCCGGCGGGTCGCCCATCGTTCACTGGCTTCTCATTGCTGGCAGCTACGTTTTGGCGCATACGTTGACCGATCCGAGTTGATCACTTTGAGATTGTTGGCGCCGTGACCTCGGGCATCTTGGCCGGCCGCCAAGATCTGGTTGACCAGGCACTGCACCACTGGGCGGACGGACGAAGCGTCGTCCTCGTCGGCGGTGCGGGCATGGGCAAGTCCACCGTGCTCGCCGCGCTGGGCCGGGCCGCCGGGCAGCGGCCCGGCCTGGTGCTGGTGGCCAGCCCGGCCGAGGCGGACGCCCGGATGCCCTTCGTGACCCTGATCGACCTCTTCGGTGCCGTACCCGGTGAACACTTCGACCGACTGTCCCCGGCGACGCTACGGATCGTCGAGCTTGCCCTACGTCGTCGCGATCCCGGCGGCGGCGAGGTCGACACGTTGGCCGTCTGCCTCGGCATTCTCGACCTACTGCGGACGATCACGTCGGCGATGCCGATCACCCTGCTGCTGGACGATCTCCAGTGGGTCGACCCGGCCAGTGCGGAGGTGCTCAGCTTCGCTGCCCGACGCCTACCACTCGGGCGGATGACGATCCTTGCCGCCCAACGCTCCGACACCGCAGCCCAGCAACCCCCGGCTGGGCCGGTAGTCCCCCCAGGTGTGGTCACCCTGGCGGTCGGCCCACTGCCCGCGGAGGTGCTGGTCCCGGTGATCACCGCACGGGCCGGCGGGCTGGTCAGCCGTCCGATCGCCCAGCAGATCTGGGCACTCTCCGCCGGCAACCCGCTCTTCGCGCTGGAGATCTCCGATGCGGTACGGCGCAGCGGGGTACGACCCGAACCGGGCGCGCCGCTGCCGGTGCCCGTACACCTCGACACCCTGATGCGGCAACGCCTGGCCACGTTGTCGCCCCGCGCCCGAGACACCGTCCGGCTCGCCGCCACCGCGTACCGCCCCACCCTGGCGCTGCTCAGCCGGGCCGGCTGCGACGCAGCGGTGACCGACCTGACCGATGCCTCCGTGGCGGGCATCTGCGACCTCGACGCCAGTGGCACCGTCTCGTTCGGACATCCGCTGCTGCGGGCTGCGGTGTACGCCGAGGCCCCGGTCATCGTCCGGATGTCACTGCACGCCCGGCTCGTCGAGGTCACCACCGACCCCATCGAGCGGGCCCGGCATCTAGCCCTGGCGACCGGCCTGGAGGACGAGACCGTGGCGGCCGCGTTGACCACCGCCGCGGACCTGGCCAGCCGGCGTGGGGCCACCGGCGTCGCCCGGGAGCTGATCGGCCTGGCCGCGCTGCGTACGCCCACAGCCGACCAGGTCGGGTGGGCCGAGCGGAAACTCGCCGAGGCCCACTACGCCCACCAGGCGGGGCTGCTCAGCGAGGCGCGCGAGGTGGCCGGGCAGGTGCTCGCCGCCGAGGTACCGCGCCGGCTGCGGATACGCGCCTGGCTGGCCGTCTTCGAGGCCAGCGGGGATGCGATCGGGGGGATGGGCCAGCAGGTGTCGGCGGCCCGCGAAGCCGCTGCGGGCGAGGCAGACCTGGAACCCCGGGTACGCCTCTACTGCGCCATCCACCATGCGGCCGCCCTACGCGCCGAACCTGCCCTGGCCGATGCGGGCTGGGCGGCTGAGGCGGCGGCCGTGGTGGGGGACGGCCGGACCGAGGCGTGGGCACTGCACGTGCTACTGACCGTGAAGGCACAGTTGGGCCAGTCCCGCGACGTGGAGTTGGCCCGGGTCGGCCGGCTGCTGGCCCAGCGGCGCGACCTGGGGGAGGCCGCCCACCTGATCTGCTACGACCTGGCCCGCGCACACTTCGACGACGATCGGTACGACGAGGCGCACGAGTTGCTGCGCTCAGCCGTACGCCGGGCCGAGGAGGCAGGTGTCTTCGGCGGGCTGGAGTGGGTGCTGCACCTGCTGGCCCGGGTCGACTGGCGGCGGGGGCGGTGCACGGCAGCACTGGCCACGGTATCCCGGTTCCAGCAGTTGGCGATCGACGTCGAGCCGGCGTACGGCAATCTGGTGCGGTGGGCCTCGGCCGAGGCAGAGGCGGTTACCGGCAGCCTGGGCCGGGCCATCGAACTGGCCGAGCAGGTGGTCACGGAGACGGAACGGATCGGCGACGTCGAGAAACTGATCCAGTTCTGCCACTTCCTCGGTAGCTGGCGACACTTCGCCGGGGACGACACCGGAGCACTGGCCATGCTCGACCAGGCCCGGGAGCACGCCGCCAACTTCGCACCGGGCAACCAGAGCGTGCTGTTGCTGGCCGAACTCGTGGAGGTGCGGGTCGGCGTGGGCGACCGGGAGCAGGCACGCCAGCTGCTCACCGAGCTACGCGACCTTGCCGCGCGATTCGGCCGGGGCAACGAGACCTGCGGCGACGGCGACGCGGGAACATCCACCTTCGCCGCCGCAGCCGCTCAGCGGGCCGAGGCGGTGTTCGCCTTCGCCGAGGGGCGGGCCGACGCCGCCATCGACCTGCTCAGCCGGGCGGCGGAGGCGTACCGCGCGTTGGACACCCCGCTTGAACTCGCCCGTACGCTGACCGTCTGGGCCAACGTCGCACGCCGGCAGCGGCGGCGGGCGGCGGCGCGTACCCTGCTCGACGAGGCAGCCCGACGATGCGAGGCGGCCGGCGCGACGGTCTGGCGGGACCGGGTCGAGGCCGAACTCGCCCGGCTCACCCCCGGGGGGCGCGCCGGTAACCAGCTCACTCCGATGGAGGAGCGGATCGCGGCGCTGGTCGTACAGGGGGCTACCAACCGGGAGATCGCGCAGAGCCTGGCCATCGGAGTGACCACGGTGGAGGGTTCCCTCACCCAGATCTACCGCCGGTTCCGCATCCGGTCCCGGGTCGAACTGGTCCGCGCGTTGACGTCATGAGATCACCCACGTCATCGTGCCGATTGCCCATGCTGTCGCGTGGATCGTTCCGTTGAGCAGCGCCGAGAATCTTCACCGATCGTGATGAACCATCTGGTCGACCGGGCCGTAGTCACCGCGACGAGAGGTCGTGGCGGTGACGCCGGCGGGAGGCAGGAATGCGGCAGCGGGTCCGGATGCTTGCGCGTCTGCTCGCCGGGATGATGCTGCTGGCCACATCGTTATCGGTCGGCGCTGCGTCAGCAGGCGCCGCGCCCACGATGCGCTGCACATCGCCATCGGAGAAACTGCTGCCGGAGGTGCCCTGGACGCACCAGCGGCTGACGCCGCAGCGGGTGTGGCCGCTGACCCGGGGCGAGGGCGTGCTGGTGGCGGTCATCGACACCGGGGTGGACGGGACGGTGCCGCAGCTCGCGGGGCGAGTCCGCAAGGGCAGCGATGTGGTCAACCGAACGGGCCGCGCCGACGACGACTGCTACGGTCACGGCACCTTCGTCGCCGGCATCATCGCCGCCCAGCCGGCCGCCGGCACCGGCATGGTGGGGCTGGCGCCGGGCGTGACGATTCTGCCTGTCCGGCAGGCCAACGGCCCCAGCGACGGCACCGCGTCGACCCTGGCCCGGTCGATCCGGGCGGCTGTCGACGCGAACGCCTCCGTCATCAACGTCTCGGCCAGTTCCTTCTTCCCCAACGAGGAGTTACGGCGGGCCGTGGAGTACGCCGCGCAGCGGGACGTGCTGTTGGTCGCGGCGGTCGCGAACGAGGCGCAACAGGGCAATCCAATCGCCTACCCGGCGGCCTATCCGCAGGTCGTCGCGGTCGGTTCGGTCGGCCCGGATGGTCGGCGCAGCGAATTCTCCGAGGTGGGCACCTACCTGGACCTGGTGGCCCCGGGGGTGGACGTGGTGAGTCTGAGCCGGGCCGGTTCCGGGCACCTCGTCGACAGTGGCACCAGCTACGCGACGCCGTTCGTGACCGCCACCGCCGCGTTGGTCCGGGCCTACCACCCGAAGCTCACCGCGGCGCAGGTGAAGCATCGGCTGGAAGCAACGGCCGACCACCCGGGTACGACGCTGCCGAATCCGCAGCTCGGCTGGGGGGTGGTGAACCCGTACCAGGCGGTCACCGCGATCCTGCCGGAGGAACACGGCCACCGCACCGCCTCGATCGACCAGCCCCCGATGGGCCCGGTCGCCGGGACCGCGACGGAGTCGGCCAGCGGCCGTGACACCGCGATCGAGTTCACTTTGGCCGCTGTCGTCGTGGCCGCCCTCCTCGGGCTGGTGGCCTACCTGGTACCGCGCGGCATTCGCCGCGGCTGGCGCAGCGTCGGCGAGCCTGCTGCGGAGCCGGCACCGGAATCCGAGCCAGATCAGGTTTCGCACCGGGAGAACCGGCACCCGGACACCCCCGATTCGGGCCGGAACAGACGATGGAGCACCGGATGAGCACGATTCCCGTAACCCGGTCGCCCCGCCGCTCCGCCCCGGCGATCGACAAAGGGGAGTTCGCCCTACAGGAGCCGCCGGGACTGCCGGAGGCCGCTGGCGGACAGCTCACCAACCTGCTGACCTACCTGCCCATGATGATGGGCACCGGTGCGCTGGCGCTGTTCTACCTGCAGTCCGGCGAGAGCCGGGTGATGCTCTACCTGACCTCGGGGCTGATGGGCCTGTCAGCCATCATCATGGCGTTCGCCCTGCTGATGCGGGCCGGCTCGGAACGCAAAGCCAAGCTCAAGGGCGAGCGGCGGGACTATCTGCGCTACCTCGGACAGGCCCGCAAGCAGGTACGACGCAGCGTCGACCGGCAGCGTCGTTCGGTGCTGTTCACCCACCCCGATCCGGCCCGGCTCTGGGCACTGGTCCCCACCGACCGGCTGTGGGAGCGGCGTACCAACCATGCCGACTTCGCCGAGGTACGCATCGGTCTCGGTCAGCAACGCCTGGCGCTGACGTTGCAGGCACCCCAGACCAAACCCGTGGAGGACCTCGAACCGCTCTGCGCCAGCGCGTTACGTCGGTTTCTGCGCGCGTACACGGTGATCGAGGACATGCCGGTGGCGGTGTACCTGCGCGGCTTCGCCCGGGTCAGCCTGGACGGCGACGACGAGGTCAACCGGGCGTTGGTCCGGGCGATGGTGGCGCAGCTCGTCACCTTCCACACCCCGGAGGATCTGCACATCGCCGTGCTGGCCAGCACCGACCGGCTGAGGTACTGGGACTGGGTCAAGTGGCTGCCACACGCCCAGCATGCCGAGCAGACCGATGCGGCCGGGGCGGTACGACTGGTCTGCGACTCCTGGGTGGACCTGGAGAAACTGCTCGGCGGAAAGGCGCTGGACGACCGGGGCCGGTACGAGCCAGGCACGTCACCAACCCCCGACGAGCCGTTCGTCGTGGTGATCCTCGACGATCCGCCCGTCTCGGGCAACCATCGACTCGGCGGGGCCGGCTATCGCAACCTGGTCGCGATCGACGTCGACGCCACCCTGCCCTGGGACGGTGCCGCCACCGCCCTGCGGCTGCGGATCAGCGAGGGGCACATCGACAAGGTCGACATGACCCGGTCGGGCGATGAGAAGGTCACCCCGATCGGGCGGGCCGACGCGTTGAGCCTGGTGCGGGTCCGGGCGTTGGCCCGGCAGGTCGCGCCGTACCGGTTGGGGGGTAGCGGGACGGTGACCGACGCCGCGGCCGTCACCGCCGACCTGCCCGCCCTGCTCGGGATAGCCGACCTGCGCTTGATGGATCCGCAGCTGCTGTGGCAGGCCAGAACGGCCTGGGACCACCTGCGGGTGCCGATCGGCATCACCGATCGAGGACAGACGGTCGAACTCGACCTGAAGGAGTCGGCCCAGGGTGGCATGGGGCCACACGGCATCCTGATCGGGGCCACCGGCTCCGGAAAGTCCGAGCTGATCCGCACACTGGTGCTGTCACTGGCGTTGACGCACTCGTCAGAGAAGCTCAACATGGTGCTGGTCGACTTCAAGGGCGGAGCGACCTTCCTTGGTCTGGACGGTCTGCCGCACGTGTCGGCACTGATCACCAACCTGGTCGACGAACTGCCACTGGTCGACCGGATGCAGGACGCCCTGCAGGGCGAACTGGTCCGGCGGCAGGAGCTGCTGCGCAGGCACAGCCACACGTCGGTGCTGGAGTACGAGCGGGCCCGCGCTGCCGGTGCCGAACTGGACCCGCTGCCCACGCTGGTGCTGATCGTCGACGAGTTCGGGGAACTGCTCAGCGTCAAGTCCGAGTTCACCGACCTGTTCATGATGATCGGTCGCCTCGGGCGCTCGCTCGGGGTGCACCTGCTGCTGGCCTCGCAGCGATTCGAGGAGGGGCGGGTCCATACCCTGGAGACGCACCTGTCCTATCGGATGGGGCTGAAGATGTTCTCGGCGATGGAGTCGCGCAGCGTCATCGGCGTCAGCGACGCGTACGACAAGCCACTCATGCCCGGCTCGGGATATCTGCGTACCGACACCACCACGCTGGTGAAGTTCCGGGGCGCGTACGTTTCCGGACCGTGCCCGGTGCGTGGCAAGCGGGTGACCCAACCGGTCAGCAACTCGCAGGTGGTCAACTTCGAGTCGGGATTCGTGGTGCCGACGCGCCCGATCGAGCCCCCGCCCCGGGACCCCTCGACCACCGAGGAGACTCCGAGCACGGAGACCACCCTGGCGGTGATCGTCGACCGACTACGCGACGCCGGCCCACCGGCACACCCGGTATGGTTGCCGCCGCTGGCCGATCCGGCCCGGTTGGACGAGGTACTGCCGCCACTCACCCTCGATCCGCAGCGCGGCTACGGCGCGCCGTACGGCGGACTGCGGGTCCCGGTCGGTCTGGTGGACCGGCCCTTCGAACAGCGCCGGGATCTGCTGGTAGCCGACCTCGAAGGCGCCAAGGGGCACGCGGCCGTCGTCGGCGCGCCACGCAGCGGCAAGAGCACCCTGCTGCGCACCCTGGTCGCCGGGCTCGCGTTGAGCCACACACCCCGCGAGGTCCAGTGCTACATCCTCGACTTCGGCGGTGGCGCGATGGCCGCGCTGGCCGGGCTGCCACACGTCGGTGGGGTGGCCAACCGGCGGGACCGGGAACGGGTGACCCGCACCGTCGCCGAGGTGTACGACATCCTCGACCAGCGCGAGGAGTTCTTCGGCCGACACGACGTCGAGTCGATGGCGGCCTACCGGCGGGCCCGGGCGGCGGGACAGCACACCGACGACCCGTTCGGCGACGTCTTCCTCGTCATCGACGGCTGGTTCACCCTGCACCAGGAGTTCGAGGGACTGGAGCCGACGATCCAGGAAATCGCCACCCGGGGCCTCAGCTACGGCGTACACCTGGTGATCAGCGCTGGGCGCTGGTCGGAGATCAGACCGTGGCTGCGCGATGTGCTACAGACCCGTTTCGAGCTTCGCCTTGGTGACTCGATGGAGTCCGAGATCGACTTTCGGAAGGCCAAGACGGTGCCGGAGGCACCGGGACGCGGGCTCACTGTGGACAAGTTCCACTTCCTGTCGGCGGTGCCCGCGATCGGGGCGCCGTCGGCCGGGATCGACGCCACCGGTGCCGAGGCAGAGTCGGCCAGCGAGGCGGGGACGGCGTTGGCCACCCTGGTGGAGGCGGTACGGTCCGGCTGGTCCGCGCCGCCGGCCCCGGCCGTACGCCTGTTGCCCAAGGTGCTCGACCGACAGGTACTACCGGCGACCCCCACCGACGGCGAGCTGCGGGTGGCGCTGGGGCTGGACGACCAGCGGCTGCAACCGGTCTGGCACGACTTCGGCACCAACCCGCATCTCATGGTCTTCGGCGACACCGAGACCGGCAAGACGAACCTGCTGCGCCACCTCGCGCAGGCCATCGTCGAGCGGTTCCCGGCGCAGGAGGCGCAGGTGCTGGTCGCCGACCCGAGGCGGAACCTCGCCACCGCCTTCGCCGCGAACCAGACCGTCGGGTACGCGTTGAACGGCAAGGCGTTGCGTGAGGTACTGGCCCGAGGGGTGCCGCTGCTCAAGAGCCGTGTTCCCGGCCCGGACATCGCCCCGGACCGGCTCTCCACCCGGGACTGGTGGTCGGGGCCTCGGCTGTTCGTGCTGTTGGACGACTACGACATGGTTTCCGGGATGATGGACTACCCCGCCGAGACCCTGGTCGACCTGCTGGCACACGGCGCGGAGATCGGCCTGCACGTCATCGTCGCCCGGAGCACGGCCGGTGCGGCCCGGGGGATGACCGATCCCCTGCTGCGTCGCCTCTGGGACCTCGGCAGCAGCGCGGTTCTCTTCTCCTGCCCCCGCGACGAGAGCGGGTTCCTCGGCCAGGTCAAGCCGTTGACGTTGCCCGCCGGGCGGGCGCAGTTGGTCCGGCGCCGCGCCGACCCGATCCAGTTCCAGACGCCGCTGGTCGCCGGCCCGGCCGGCGACAACGCACGAGAGGCCACCCGATGACCGACCTGAGCCGCGTCGTCCTGGTCACCCCCCAACGGAGCGTCGAGGTGGCCCTGCCGTCCATGGTGCCGCTGGCGGACCTGATGCCGGTGCTCGTGCAGCGCGCCACGATGTCCGGTGCGCTGGAGCAGCCGGGTCAGCACCGTGCGTTCACCGGCGAGGGCGACTGGGTGCTGCAACGTCTCGGCAGTGGGCCGCTCGACGAGGAACTCACCCCGGCGTCGCTGCAGATCCGCGACGGCGAGACCCTCTACCTGCGGCCACGGGACGCGCAACTGCCGCCGGTGCACTTCGACGATCTCATCGACGGCCTCGCCGCCGGCGTACGGAACCGTCCCGACCGGTGGCGGGACAGTCTGACCCGGGTGCTGTTCCTCGTCGTCTGCGCTGTCACGTTGCTGACCTGCTTCGTGATCCTGCTCGACGATGCGGTCCCACGCCGGGGTGCCCTGGCCACCGGCTGCGCGGCGGCGCTCGCGTTCGGGGCGATGATGTGCTCGCGCGCTCTCGCCGACGGGTGGGCCGCCGTCACGCTGGGGGTGGCCGCCGTGCCCTTCGCGGGACTCGCCGGCTACAGCCTGATACCAGCACCGGCCATCGCCGGGAGCACCGCGCCGCAACTGCTGTGCGCGGCCGTCGCTGCGAGCGTCACCGCCCTGCTGGTCACCTTCGCGGTCGGCCATTACCGAGCTTTCTTCCTCGCCGGCTGGCTGACCAGCCTGGCCGGTGCCGCCCAGGCCCTGCTGGTGGTGCTCGGACTGAGCACCGCCCAGGCGGCGGCGGCCACCGTCGCGGTGGCTCTGCTCGCCACCGCCGCCGCCCCTTCCCTGGCATTCCGGCTGGCGCTGCTGCGGTTGCCGCAACTGCCGACCAGCGCGACCGATCTCGCCGAGGACATCGACCCGTACCCGGGCACCAAACTGATCTCCGGGGCGGTGGTCGCGGACACCTACCTCACGTGGCTGCTGGCCGCTGCCGGCCTGATCTGCACGGCCGGCCTCTGGGTGCTGGCACCCGCCCGGGGCTGGTCGCCGACGCTCTTCGTCGTCGCGGTGCTCGGTGTCCTGGCCATCCGGTCCCGCAGCCTCAGCTCGGGATGGCAACGGGCGGCCACCCTGCTGCCGGTGCTCACCGGCGGCTCGCTGCTGACCATCCGGCTGGCCGGCCAGGGGGACGCGGCGATCGCCGGGCTCCTCGTCATCTTGCTACTGGTCATCGCGGCCGCCCTGCTGGCCATGTCTCGGAGCCTGCCCGGTCGCCGGTTGCTGCCCTACTGGGGGCGGGTCGCCGACTTCACCGAGTACGTCTTCGCCATCGCGATGGTGCTCACCCTGCTCGCCATCTTCGACGCCTACCAGTGGGCCCGGTCCATCGCCGGTTAGCCAGCCCGCGTCGCCGTGTCGACCGGCCCACCTCGCCCGCATCGTATCGAAGGAGAAGGAGAACCCGCCCGTGCAGAACCGCCGAGATCAGGCGCAGGCACATGCCTTCGTGATGGGCCGCCTCGTCTCCGCGTTGCTGCGCGCCGAGCCGGACGCGCCGATGACGCCGCTGCGTCGCTTCCTGGTCGGCACGATCTGCGGGGTGCTGCTGGGCGGGCTGGCCCTGGTCGGCTTTGGGGTCTACGGCTTCTTCTCCCCGGGCGGTAGTACGGCCTGGCGCAAGCCGGGTGTGCTGGTGGTGGAGAAGGAGACCGGCACCCGGTACGTCGTCGTCGACGGGGTGCTGCGTCCGGTGCTCAACCACACCTCGGCCCGGCTGATCCTCGGCGGTGCACCGAAGGTGGTGACTGTCTCCCGTAACTCGCTGCGCGACGCGCCGCACGGGCTGCCGGTCGGCATCCTCGCCGCACCGGACCACCTGCCGGATGCGAGCCGGATGGACGCCAACCAGTGGCGGGTCTGTTCGACGACCCGACCCGATGCCACCGGCAAGGAGCAGCCGCATGTCACCTTGGAGCTTGGAACCACCCGTACGGCGGGGAGTGCGGCCGACGGTGCGGCAGTGGTCGTACGGACCCCGGCGAACCAGGTCTTCCTGGTGTGGAACAACCAGCGGCTACGGGTACCGAACCTGGCGATGCTCGGTGCCCTCGGCTACTCCGCGGCGACCGTACGGCAGGTCGGGTGGTCCTGGATCAACGCGGTACCGGCCGGACCGGACCTGGTAGCCGGGGACGTGACCGCCCGAGGTTCGGCGGGTCCGCGACTCGACGGTCGAGCCTCGGTGGTCGGCCAGATGTTCAAGGTGTCCGGAGTCGGTACGGGGGAACCAGACCAGTTCTTCGTCATGCTCGATGATGGTCTGTCGCCGTTGACGCCGCTCGGGGCGGCGCTCATGCTCGCCGATCCCGCTACCCGTGCGGCGTATGCGGGGGCCCGCGTCACCATGTTGGAGCTGAATCCGGCGACGTTGGCCCAGTCACGGTTGTCGGCGTACTCGTCGGTCAACCAGGCGTTGCCGGCCGAGTCGCCCCGGTTGATGCAGGTCGACCCGGGCCACGTGCCGTGTCTGTCGATCTCGATGACCAAGGATGGGCCTGAGGTTCGGCTGACAGTGGGCGAGCCGCCCGAGGTCGCGAAGGACCCGTTCGGTGGTGGCGCCGACCAGATCATGGTGGCCCCCGGGTCCGGCCTGCTGTTGCAGGATCTGCCCGGTCCCGGTGTTCCGGGCGGCACCCGCTATCTGGTGGTGGACAGCGGGGTGCGGTATCCGATCCCGAGCGACGAGGTGGTCAAGACCCTCGGCTACGGTGCTGTCCCCGCGTTGCCGGTGCCCGCTCCGATCCTGGCGCTACTGCCGGTGGGACGGGCACTGGAACCCGCAGCGGCCCGGGCCACCGCACCCTTTGAAGCCCCCGGTCCGTCGAGTACGGACGGAGCCCGCCCGGCCGGGGGGAGTGGTGCCACCGATTAGCCGATCCGGGTCGAGGCGCCGGCGCCTTCTCCGACAACAAACCGTCAGTCAGCCAATCGGCACGCAAAGGAAAGGGGCGAATCGATGACGTCTCCCACGTCAAACACCAGTAGCGGCATGCAGGCCGCTGGCCAGCAGTTCATCGCGACGTACGACGAGATCACCGGTCACATGAACAGCCTGCGGAGCGAGTTGCAGGCCCTGCGGTCCCGCTGGGACGGCAGCGCCGCGCGGGTCTTCGAGGACACCATGACCCAGTGGGGTGTCCAGTTCGACAGCATTCTCCGTGACCTCGATTCGATGGCCGACCGGTTGATCGGCGGCGCCGGTCACGTCGAGGCCGCCGAGGACTTCGCCATCCAGCAGGGCTCTTTCTTCAAGTAGGCCATGACACCGGCACCCGAACTCGGTTGAGGAGTTTCCCATGAGTCAGCCCACCTACCGGTACGACCCGGAGTCCATCCTCCAGGGCATGGCGGCGATCAAGGCCGCCCACAACCGGATCGACGACGCGTTGGACGCGCTGGAGCGTTACGCCGACACCCAGTTGCAGACCTGGGACGGTGACACCCGGCAGAAGTACAACGAGTACAAGCTGCGCTGGGACCAGTCGGTCACCAACATGAAGGACATCATGGTCAACGGCGCCATCCCGTCCCTACAGCGGATTCTGGACAACTACAACCACACCGAGCGGATCAACGCGTCGGGCTGGCAGCAGGGCTGACCGGTGGCCGGGCCAGCCCACCGGCTGGCCCGGCCGCCGCCCGCTGCCGGAAAGGAGGACAGGATGCCTGACGAGACGGTGACCGCCGATGACGAGCGAATCCGGCTACTCGGAATCAAGTACCAGACGTGGTCCGAGGAGTTCGACGAACTCGTGCTGCAGGCCGAGGCGGCGGAGATCCGACCGGGGCATGTGGAGCCGGGTGCCGATCTGCTGAAGAAGCGGTACGGCGCGCGGGTCGGTACCGATCTGGTGAAACTGCTGACCGATTTCCAGAAGTCGTTTTACGACATCGGCCTCGAGTTGACCCGGGTGGCCAAGGTCTATGCGACGACGGAGGACCTCAGCCACGAGGACATCCAGCGGCTGGATCGCATGATCAAGGTAATTAGCAAGACCTACCCGGAGT
Source organism: Micromonospora sp. NPDC003197 (assembly GCF_053590565.1). Lineage (NCBI taxonomy): Bacteria > Bacillati > Actinomycetota > Actinomycetes > Micromonosporales > Micromonosporaceae > Micromonospora > Micromonospora sp. NPDC003197. The sequence continues at coordinate 22,325 of NZ_JBSFTE010000017.1, forward strand.
ACAGCCCACTGGCTGAGGACCCGCTGACGCCGCCAGCACTCTGATCACCGGGCGGCCAGCGGGGAAGGGAGGAACCATGCGGAGTACGGAGGCAGTCGTCGATCGCCATGCTGTGGAGCGGTCGATTCGTAGCGGCGATCCGGGCACGCTGCACGCTGCTGGTGAAGCACTACTCGACATGGACTCGACGTTGGGTGGCGTGGCTGACCGGATTCGGGAGGCGAACCGGGATGCCCTGCCGGTGCTGCGCCGGTCCGGCCCGGCAGCGGCGCAGGTCTCGTTGTTGATCATTAGCCTGGCGGATGCGATGGACCGGTTGGCTGTACCGCTACGGGGACAGGGCCGGGCGCTGCACCGGGCGGCGGACGCACTGTCGACGGCGCAGCGCGATCTGGCCGAGTTCCAGCGGGACGTGAGCAGCTACGAGGTGCACATGCGTGCCATCGGCGTGGCATGTGACTATTTCTCCATCGATCGCGAGGCGGAGAAGATCCTGCAGTCGCTGGACACCGCCTACCGGCATGCGATCACCGAGTTCCAGCGTGCGCCCTCGATGACAGTCACCGCATCGGATGTCCAGCTGGCCACCGCCTGGGTGGCGTCCCCGCTGGATGACACACCCGCACCGCGTTCCATACCACCGGTCAGCGCGCGGCTCGCGCGAGTGTCGCCGCCAGCCGAGCGGAGGGGAGGAAAGCAGCATGGGCGAGTGGACGGATAGGGCGTGGAAGGAGCGGAACAGCGCGGGTGAGCGGATCGAGCAGCAGACCATCACCTACCGCGCCCTGCTCTTCCAGGAAAGCGCCGGAGAGAGCGCCAAGCAGTCCAGCCCTGTCCTGACAAACCAGGCGGCAGACCGACTGACCGTGATCCAGGACCGACTCGACGAGTTGCGTAGCGAGATCTATCTGGAGGAGATCGACCGCGCCAGCTACTGGACCGGCCCGGCGGCGAAACTCTTCGGCGACACGATCGCTGCGTACCTGTCGCTCATCGACGAGATCGCGAAACGACTCGATGAGTACGTCACCACGACCCGGACCATGGTGGCGACGCCACACGAGACTGCGCAGAACGATTTCACCAGGAACCTCCACGACGTCCTCTATCGGGAGTGGAGCCGGATCAACCTGGACGGAAAGGGTACGACCGAGTACTCCAGTCTCTGGACGGCGATGCACCACCCGGCGTACTGGCGGGACAAGAACAGCACCAACAGCTCCGACGAGGAGAGGCGGTTCAACAAGGCGCTGCCGGAGTACCAGCAGGCGGTCAACAAGCTGTTCGATGACGTGAAGGCCACCCGGGATGGCATCGTCAAGAAGCTCTCGGACAGCTATGAGCAGGCCACCCCGAAGTATCGGCCGTTGCCGCCCGGGCCGGACTTCTCTACCGTCACCGTCAAGAAGGACTCGGACGACGAGAGCGATTCCACCACGGATGACAAGGACGATCCGTTCGACCTGAATTCACTGCTCGGTGGCGGTGGAGACCTGTCCAACCTGCTCGGTGGCTCGGACGGACCCGGCGGTGGTCTGGGCGGTCTGGACGGCGGCGGCCTGGACGGGCTGGGCGGTCCGGATGCCGTAGGGGGAGGTCTGGACGGCGGCCTCGATGGCTTGGGCGGCGGCCTGGACGGGGGTACGGGGCCGACAGCGGGCGACCCGGATGGCGTAGACGGCCTGGGCGGGTACGACGTGACCGGCAACGGCGTGTCGGACTTTGGGCCTGGTGGGCTCCGGCTGCCCACCGGGGATCTGCCCGCCGGCAGTCGCCTCGTCCGTCGGCCAGACGGTTCGGTCGGAGTAGACCTCGACGGCGACGGTGTCGCCGACGTCGACCGAAACGGTCGGGCCCTGCCCGGCGGTAGCGCACCGGAGGAGAGCCGCCTCGTTACCGGCCCGGACGGGACCACGGGATACGACATCACGGGTAACGACGTGCCCGATCTCGGTCTGGATCTGCGGCCCCTCCCCGGCGGCGATCTGCCCGCTGGCAGCAGCCTGGTCACCACCCCGGACGGAGCCCAGGGAATCGACCTGGACGGCGATGGTGTCGCCGATGTGGGGCTGGACGGTCGGGCCCTGCCCGGGGGCAGTGCGCCAACGGGTGGTCGCCTTGTCACCGGCCCGGACGGCCAGACCGGCTTCGACCTGGACGGTGACGGGGTCCCGGACCGAGGGATCGACGGTCGGCCGATCGCACCCGACCTGGATAGTTCGCCTGACCCGAGTGGGCGGGTACCGGGCGATCAGGTCCGACTGGTGCCAGAGGACGAGGGCAGCTCCGGGTCCGCCGGTGTGTTCAGCGGCGGTGGGCAGAGCGGCTTCGGCTATCCACCACCGATCCCGCCAGCGGTGGGCGGGGGAGCCGGCAGTGGAAACAACGACGAGCGCGAGCGGCAGACCTGGCTACAGGAGGACGACGCGGTCTGGACCGATGACGTGGTCCCGGTGACCGCGCTCGGACGCCCCGGGTACGACGAGGACGAGGAGGTCGTCGACGAGTGGGCGGCTCCGACTCGGCGTCCCCGAGGTGCGCCCCGACCGCAGCGGCCGGCCCAGGGCAGCTGGCCACCGGGCACTTCCCGACGTTAGCCGGCAGATCAGGACCCTTGAAAGGAGTGTGTTGTGGCGACCCAGGTGGACCACGCGGCAATAAAGACCCTAGGCCAGAACATCGTCCAGCACTTGAACGACGCGTTCACCGAGTACATGAAGATCGATCAGCTGAAGAGTCTCGCCCCCGGCGACTTCCCGGATGGCGATGCGCTCAAGCTGGCCTTCGACAAGCGACGGGAAGAGGCCAGACAGGCGCTCGCGGCGATCACCCAGGCTGCCATGGATATTCAGGCCCAGTTGGATGCGGTGAGTCAGAAGTACGAGCAGACCGAGGATGACAACACGATCACCGCGGCCGAGTTGGACGCGTTGATCACAAAGGTCAAGGCGGAGCTTCCGGGCGTCGAGCTCTAGCGATGCCGCCAGCTGGTGGCGTTCCATGGTCGGTCTGAAGGGGAGGCGCCCGATGGCGGGAAAGTACGACGACTGGACCCTGAACCGGGTGCTGTCGGCGATAGGTCGGGGATCCGAAGCGCCGTTCACGGAGGGAGGTGACTACTTCGCCAGGATGTATTCCGCTCTCGAAAAGGCGAAGGACGGCCTCATCGACGAGCTGAAGGGCGTTCCGACCTTCTGGACCGGGCCGGCGGCGGAAGCGTTCACTCCTGTCCTGCGGGAGGTGGCCAGCTTCGTCGTGGCCGTACGGGAGCCGATGAAGGGCTATGCGGCTGCTCTGGATGACGGAAAAGAGGCGTGGCTGGACGCCAAGCGCAAGATCGATCAGCTCAAGCTGGATCGTGACCGGTATGTGGAAGCGGAGCTCGCAGCCAATCGCACGCCGAACACCACGAGGTTCGACCGGTCGGCGCAGCAGATTCTGGAGACCCTGGGGGGTAGGTACGAGACCGTCATCTCAAGTCTGAAGCCCGTTCCGATCAGTCCGCAGGAGGTGCGGTCGACCAGCACCAACGGCAACGAGAACGGCAGCGGATCGAACGACGACGACGAAGACGAAGAGAACAAGGACGATCAGGGCACGGGATCCGAAGACGAGAAGGACGAAGAGGGCGGAGGGTCCGGAACGAAGGACGGAACGGAGGACGGGACCGAGGACCCGGCCGGTGACGGTAGTGGCGAGGGCAATAGCAGCGGGCCCGGTGGTGGTGAGGGCACCGGTGGAGAGGGCAGCGAGGACAGCGGTGGAGAAGGCACCGAGGGCAGCGAAGGTACCGGTGGCGACGGCAGTGGTGGCGGGCCTGGCACCGGTGTCCCGGGTCGGCTCAGCGACACCAATCGCGCGCTACCCAACGCGCCCCGCACCAAGGACCGCAACGGCAACGTGACCGGCATAGACGTCGACGGCGATGGGGTACCGGACCTTGGCCTCGACGGCAAGCCGTTGCCCGACGTCAAACTCGTCGAGCTCGGTGGCGTGAAGGGCGTCGACGTCGACGGCGACGGGCGTCCGGACATCGGGGTGGACGGCGAGATCCTGCCGCACGCCCCGATCGTCCAGGGTCCGGATGGCACGATCGGTATCGACGTGAACGGCGACGGAGAACCCGATGTGGGCATCAGCGGGCAGATCCTGCCGGACGCGCCGATCGTGACCTATGACGGAGTACGTGGCGTCGACGTCGACGGGGACGGCATTCCGGACCTCGGAATGGACCGTAAGCCGCTGCCCGATGCGAAGATCATCGAGGTCGATGGCGTGCGGGGAGTCGACGTCGACGGGGATGGGAAACCCGACATCGGGATGCAGGGGGAGATTCTCGACTTCGCCCCCATGGTCTCCACTCCGGACGGAATGGCCGGGGTCGACGTCAACGGCGACGGCAAGCCCGACATCGCGGTGCTCGGCGGAATCACCGTGCCGGTGGAGCGGGGCATCCAAGCCCTCGGCAGCCCGAACCTTCCGGTCACCCCACAGACGACGCAGACCCAGACACCGGTCACCAGCCTCACCTCCGCCAACCTCGGTGGCCAGACCGTCACGTACGCCCCTGACTACGATGACCCGCCGACCGTGCTCACCAGCCTCAGCGCGGCGGTGGCGAGCTCTCCCCGCGCGGCGGCAGTGGACGGTGTCACGTACGGCGGCAACCCGGCGTGGGCCGGTTCCCCGGCGATGCCGTACGGTGCCGGCGTCGGTGCGCCCATCGGGAGCAGCAGGGCACAGCGTTGGACGTCGGTGGCTGAGGACGACGATGCCTGGCGCGATGATCGCGGCGCGAACTCGGCGCTGGGACGCCCCGCCTATGACGACGAGTGGGAGGACTGAGCGGCATGGCGTCGGGATTCGAGGCGGCCATCAACGAGATGCTGGCCGAGCTGGAGCGGCAGCGGGAGAGCATGACCCGGATGCAGCAGGGGCTGACCGCCGTCACCGGTTCGGCGACCGCGCCGAAGCGGCAACTCTCCGTCGTCGTCGACGCGCACGGTGAGATCACCGAACTCAAGTTCCTCAACCAAAGCTACCGGTCGATGTCGGCGACCGAGTTGGCGAACCTCATCGTGACCACCATCCAGGAGGCCCGCCGGGACGCCCGCGTCCGACTGGCCGAGCAGGTGGGCAGTGTTGGCGTCGATGGTGCCGACCTGCACGACCTCGTCGACGGGCAGGTCGACTGGGGACGGGCGTTCTCCGACGCGCTGGCCGTACCGCAGCCCTTCCTGGACATGCTGCAACGACCACCGACCGACCTGCTCGACGGCGTCGACCTGGACCGCACCGAACGACCGGACGGCCACGAGGACGCCTTCGCACGGCGTCCGGAGCCGGGAGCGGACCGATGACCTCGCGTCGGGTGTACACCGTCTCGGCCACGGTGCCCGGCTGCTACCGCAGGATCTCCGACGCCCTGGCGAAGGCGGAGAGCGGTGCCATCATCGACGTTCTGCCCGGGGAGTACGCCGAGACGCTGCACCTGTCCACCCCGGTCACCATCACCGCGCGGGATGGTCGGGGCAGTGTCCTCGTCGCCCCGACGGACGGGCACGCGGTGTTCATGCACACCGAGACCGCGACCCTGGCCGGGCTGGTGCTGAAGCATCGGGACGACAAGCGGGCCTCGATCGACGTCGGCGTGGGGCGGCTCCGGCTCGACGGCTGTGACGTACAGGCCGAGGCCCCGGCCGCGGTGTTCGTCCGCTCCGGGGCGGCGATCGTGATGACCGACTGCGGGATCACCAATTCGGTCGGGGCCGGCATCGTGGCGACCGACGATGCCGCCGGCTCGGTGGAGCGGTGCCGGATCGAGCGGATCGGCACCTCGGGGGTGGTGCTGCGCAACGGCGCGGACCTGGCGCTGCGGGACTGCGTCATCAACGAGGCCCAGGGGAACGGGATCTGCAGCACCGAGGGTGCGAAGGGGCTCGTGCAGCGGTGCGAGATCTTCCGCATCGGTGGTCCCGCCCTGGTGCTGGAGAAGGGGGCCACCACCCGGGTCAGCGGGGTCACGGTGCGGGACACCTCCGACGTCGGTATCTACCTCACCGGCAACGGCCGGGCGACGGTGGAGGACTGCGAGATCACCGAGACCGCCGGGGTCGGTCTGCTCGTCGCCGACGGTGCCGATCCGTCGGTGGTACGGGCCCGGGTGAGTCGTACCCGGGGCCACGCCATCCGCATCGTCGGCCGGTCCCGGGGCACGTTCGAGGAGTGCGAGGTCAGCGACGTCTCCGCCTCCGGTGCCTGGGTCGGTGGGCACAGCGACCCGACCTTCACCGGACTGCGGCTACGGGACTGCGCGGACGCGGCACTGTTGATCAGCGATTCGGCGGCGGGCACCTTCGACGGCGTCGAAATCCTGCGCTCCCGCCAGCACGGGGTACGGATCGCCACCGGCGCCAATCCGCTACTGCGCAAACTCGTCGTCACCGGCTGCCACGGCCACGGGATCGTGGTGGCGGAGAACGGCCGGGGCCGGATCCAGGGCGCGGAGGTCACCGACACCCGGTTCGCCTCGGTACGCAGCCTCGACGGCGGTAGCCCGGAGATCACCGAGTCCCGCTTCAGCGGCAGCGACGACGTCGGGGTGCTCGTCGGTGCCCAGGGCCGCTGCGTACTTCGCGGCTGCGAGATCGTCCAGGCGCGTACCGGCGGGGTGGCGGTCGAGGACGGCGGCGAGGCGACGCTGACCGAGTCGACCGTGCGGGACTGTGGCGGAGACGGCGTGCGGCTCGCCGCCGGGGCGCGCGGTGAGATCACCGACTGCGAGGTCACCGGCAACGAGGGGGACGGCATCTGCGTCGACAGCGACCAGCCGATCGTCGTACGTGACTGCACCCTCTCCGGCAACGAGGGGGCCGGGCTCCGGCAGAGCACTCCGGGTCCCCGGCTCACCGTCGAGAAGGTGACCAGCGCGGACAACGGCGAGGCCGACTCGTACGGCGTACAGGCCACCGTGGGCGGCCGGCCCGGCAGTTCTGGGCGGACCCGGACCCGCGCGGTGCCCGTCGACCTGCCCTCCACTGAGGATCTGCTGGCCGAGTTGCAGGAGTTCGTGGGCTTGGCCTCGGTCAAGCGGGAGGTAGCCACCCTGGTCAACCTGCAACAGTTGGCGCGCAAACGGGCCGCCGTCGGACTACCCAGTCCGCCGATGAGCCGCCACCTGATCTTTGCCGGGCCGCCCGGTACGGGCAAGACCAGCATCGCCCGTCTGTACGGCAAGATCCTCGCCTCGCTCGGCACCCTGCCGAAGGGGCACGTGGTGGAGGTGGCCCGCCAGGACCTGGTGGCCCAGTACGTCGGTGCCACCGCCATCAAGACCACCGAGAAGTTCACCGAGGCCCTCGGCGGCGTGCTCTTCATCGACGAGGCGTACACGCTCGCCGCCGACAGCGGTGGGTCCGGCGCGGACTTCGGTCGGGAGGCGATCGACACCATCGTGAAGCTGATGGAGGACCATCGGGACGACGTGGTGGTGATCGCGGCCGGCTACTCCCACGAGATGCGTCAGTTCCTCCAGACCAACCCCGGCCTCGCCTCCCGGTTCACCCGCACCGTCGACTTCGCCAGCTACACCCCGGACGAGCTGGTCACCATCGTGGAGAACTTCTGCCGGCTGCACCAGTACACGCTGGAGTACGGCACCCGGGCCGCGCTGGAGGGCTACTTCGGCCGGATCCACCGCGACGAGACCTTCGGCAACGCGCGTACCGCCCGGAAGGTCTTCGAGGAGATGGTGGACCGGCAGGCCCAACGGCTGGCGGCCGAGGGCAACATGTCGCCGCAGGAGCTCAGCCGGCTCGTACCCGAGGATCTCGGTCCGGTCGCCGGGCCCGGTATCGGCACGGCGGCGGGTGCCACCCGCGAGGAGCTGCCGGCCCTGCTCGAACAGCTCACCGGCATGGTCGGCCTGGCCTCGGTGAAGCGGGAAGTCACCGATCTGATCAATCTCATCGGCACCGCGGAACGGCGACGCCAGGCAGGGCTGCCGGTGCCGACCCTGTCCCGTCACCTGATCTTTTCGGGTCCACCGGGGACCGGGAAGACCACGGTCGCCCGTCTCTTCGGGCAGGTGCTGGCCGCGCTCGGGGTGTTGTCGTCGGGGCAGCTCGTCGAGGTGTCCCGGGGCGACCTGGTGGCCGAGTACGTCGGACAGACCGCCCGCAGGACGAAGGACGCCTTCGACCGGGCCCGGGGCGGCGTGCTCTTCATCGACGAGGCGTACAGCCTGAGCCGGGGGACCGGGGGCAACGACTTCGGCGCGGAGGCCATCGACACCCTGGTGAAGCTGATGGAGGACCACCGGGAGGAGGTGGTGGTCATCGCCGCCGGCTACCGGTCGGAGATGACCGGCTTCCTCGCGGCGAACCCGGGCCTCGCCTCCCGGTTCGCCCGGCCGTTGGAGTTCGAGAACTACACCCCGGACGAGTTGGTGGTGATCTTCAACCAACACGCGGAGGCGGCCGGCTACACCTGCCCACCCGCCACCCTGGCCACCCTGGCCCGACACTTCGGCAGCGTCGAGCGGGGCCGGGACTTCGGCAACGGTCGGTACGCCCGACAGGTGCTCGATCGTATGGTCACCAGGCAGGCAGGTCGCACCATGGGCATGTCCGCACCGACCACTGTGGAACTTACCCTCTTGTTGCCCGAGGACCTGCAGTGACGGTGGTCGGGGACCTGTCGTGACAGCCGGATCGGGCCGGGGATCGGAGGTGACCGTGACGACGGTGCAGCACCAGCGTTCCACTGGACCGCAGCGACTGCGGGTGGACGAGGTCGGCGACGTGTTGCTCGTCTCGGTGGGCGGGGTCCACCCTGCCACGGCTGCGGTGGCCCGGGCGCTGCCGGCCGAGGCCGGCCGGATCAGCGTCGTCATGCCGGACGCGGACCTGGCGTACCACCCGGACCTCGTGCCCAGACTGTGCCGGTGGGTGCCGGTGCGCTACGAGTCGGTCCGGCTGGTGGCCCCGTGCGCGGCGACCGCAGACCCGTCCGGCCGGATTCCCGCACAGGCCCTCTGCGAACTACTCGAAGCCGACGTGGTCGCGCCGGACGGGGAACTGATCGCCGTACCCGGTGGGGCGCTGTATGTCCTGCCCACCGGCGCTGCGCGGACGGACGGTCAGTGGTGGCGGTACCGGCCCGGCCGTACCCCGTTGGTCGCCGGCCGGCGGTTTCCCACCCCGGAGTGGGAACGGGACCTGGCCGACCTGCCCGAACCGGGCATCCCCGAGGTGACCGTCGAGCAGATTCCGGCCGGGCTGTGGGTCCGCCGGTCCCGAGGGCGGGCCGGGCCGGTGGAGCCGGCTGACCTGGCGTACGCCATTCCGATCCAGTCGGAGAGCGTCACGATGCTGGTCTCCCGCCCTGGTGACGCACCGCTACGTGCCACCGACCTGCGTCGGATGATCGAGGTGATGCCGGCTTCGCTGTTGGAGCGGATCGTCGTCACGCCGTACGGAGATACGCCGGTAGCCGATGGTGAACTCGGTGCGGTGGCGTCCGTTGCGGCCAACCGCACCCTGCGGGTCCGCACCGGTCTGCCGATCCGGCTCTCCGGGCGGGGACAGCAGGTGGCGGCGATCGGGGCGGACGGGATGCCCACCTGGACGCCGTTCGCTCGCGAGATCGCGTGGCGGCCACACGGTGGCGGGCGGGTGCTTTCCTGGACCGCGCCCGCCGAGCAGTTGCTGCCCGCCGGCTCGGCCCAGTTGATGCTGAACGAGCGTTGGCTGGTGGAGATCATTGAGGCGGGGCTGTGGATTCGGGAGATGAACCGGACCGAGGGGGCGAGCACGGTGCGCCAGCTTCCGCTGCTGGCAGAGCACTGCACGGTGGTGATCGGGGTCGGTGACGAGGACCAGGCACAACCGCCGTGGCGCGCCATCGACCGCCTGTTGCGTCGCCTCCCACCGGAGGCACAGTCCCGGCTGCGGTTGGCCGTGCCCGCCGCGGCCGGCGAGGCGCTGGCCGAGGCGCTGGTCAAGGGGCTCCGGCGGATCCTGCAGGGGGTATCCCTGCTGGTGCTGACTGGCGGCGGCCGACTGGTGGGCCCAGGAGCGGCACAGGCGACCGACCATTCCGGGCAGACCGTGGTCGACCCGGCCGAGCACACCTCGCCGACCGAAACCCGGTCGTCGGCCAGCAGCCGCCGTGGCCGGGCCGCCGTGGACGAGGTGGGCCGGCTGCTGCACTACGTCGACCAGATTCGGCGGGCACCGGCCTGGGACGAGTTGCCCACCCAGCGGGCGGCTGAACCCACGCAGCCGGCAGTTGAACTCACGAAGCGGGCGGCCGAACCAGCACCTGGACGGGCCGAATCCGTGCCGAGGCCGGTCGAGGCGTCTGCCCACCGGCCCGAGCCGGCACCATCACCGCCGGTCCCGGTGGAGGTACCCGTGGTGGTGCCCGTGCCGGTCGTGGTGACCTCATCGGACGCTGAGGCCGGTCCGGAACCCGCAGCCCGTCCCGCCCGGGGTCCAGCCACGCCGCCAGCGGAGGCCGACCCGGTCGGGCAGCCCAACGAGGAGACATGACAGTGGAGCCGCAGCCACGGCCCCGCAACAGTTTCGCGGGTGGGGCGATCCTCGTACTGACCATGACGATCGTGCTGGTCGTCGTGCTGCTGGTCGTCATGGGGCAGGGCACGTCGTCACCATCGGGTGAGGCAGGGCGGACAGCACCGGGCCAGACCCCGGCAGCCGACACCGGGACCGAGCCACCGATGCCCCCGCCGGACTGGCTGACGCTGACCCCCGGTGTGGCGGCGACGCAGACCCCGGCGGCCATCCTGCCGCCCGACGAGCCGGCCACGCCGGGCCACACCGGGGCTCCAACCCCGCGTACGACGGCTTCTCGGTCCTATGGGTTCACCGCGGTAGCGGGTGCCGGATGCGCCGAGACGGCGACCGCCGGCTCGGTCGCCCGCTATCCGGCCAGCTCGCCCCTGGTCGCCATGGCCGGGGGCTGGACCGGCCCGGGCTGCTCTCGGAGTCTGTTCTGGTCGGTCCCGATGTCCGGTCAGGCTGACCGGTCCGATACGGACATCCAGGTGCTGTGGTGGTTCAGCACCGGCACGTCGGCGACGGGCAGCTGCGAGGTCTGGGTGTACGTGCCCAATGCCCAACGCGAGGTGGACGCGGCCGGAAAACCGACCGCCTACCAGGTGCTCCGCAGCCGGACCGACGCCACGGTGGTCGGCACGTTCACCATCGACCAGACCGCCAACCGGGGGAGTTGGGTCCGGGCCGGGGCGTACCAGCTGGAGCGGGGGCAGATCGCCGTCCGGTTGCTCAACCAGGGCACTGGCGCACCCGGAGCCCGGCACGCCGCCGCCCAGGTGCAGGTGGGGTGCACGCACCAGCGACTGGGCTGAACCGGCGTGGCCTGGCGTACGTAGCCACGGTATGGCCTACACGATCACCATCGACGCCGAAGCGTTGGAACTCATCGCCCGGGAGTTGCAGGTCCCGGCCGGCACGCTGCGGGCGGCGGTCCAGACGTTCAACAACAACGTCCTCACCCTCGGCGAGCCCTGGGGCGGTAGCGGCGATGAGATCGGCAAGCAGTGGGCGGACGTCTACGTTCCGGGCCTGGAGAACGTGCAGGGTGGATTCAAGGCGATCATCGACGGGCTGCTCAAGCTGTCGGCGGATTTCGACCAGATGGCGACCCGCTACACGCAGGTCGAAGAGGTAAACGCCCAGTAGGCGTGGTGCCGGGTCGCCGCTCCTCGGCACGGACGCGACCCGACGCAACCCGCGACAACCACCCTGCCGGATGCAGCCGATGAGGACGTAACCGCGATGAGCATTCCTGGACCCCCCGAGGAACTTCAGTGGATCACCTTTGTGCTGGTGGGGGAGAACTGGCCCAAGGGCGACGAGGACGGGATGCGCGCCCTGGCCGACGCGTGGGAGCGCCTTGGTAGCGACCTCGCGCCGCTGGAGAACCAACTGCGGGCGGTGATCGCCGGGTTGGAGGCGGCCGGGGAGGGGCCGGCCCTGGAGGCGGCCCGGGAGTTCCTGTCCCGCATCGCCGGTGGCACCGAATCGGTGCTGCCGAACCTGCTCAAGGCGATCGAGGAAGTGTCGGCGGGCGCCCGCAAGGTCGCGCTGGAGATCGAGTACGCGAAACTGATGATCATCGGTCTCGCGGCGATGCTCCTGTACATGCTCATGAAGCTGCTGTACCTGGCCATCGTGACCTTCGGGGCGACGACCACGGCGACGGCACCGCTGATCGAGACGTTCCGGCAACTGGCGATCCGCCTGTTGAAGCGGCTGGCGATGAGCGTGCTACAGGGTGCCCTCTTCATGGTGGCGCTCGACGCTGCGGTGCAGACCTTCCAGGTGGTCGTCCTCAAGACCCGCGACATCAAGGACTGGGACCTGCAGAAGACCGGCTTCATGGCCGGCATCGGTGCACTGGGTGGGGCAATCGGCTGGGGTCTGGGCTGGATGCGCCGCCTGCCGTTGGGCAAGAGCTTCATCGGCACCGTGGTCAAGAACTCGCTGGCCGAAGGGCTGCCCGAGTTGATCGCCGACAAGATCGCGGACAGCGGCGGGGATGACATCGGGGCGCGGAGTGGCTTCGTGGGTGGTCTCTCCTCCGGGGCCGTCGAGGGCGCGATCGAACATCCGATGAAGAACCGCAGCCGGCGGCCGATCTTCACCAACAGCACTCTCCAGTTCGCCCTGGGCAAACTCTTCGGTGCCAATATCACGCTCGGTCCGCCGCCGGACATCCTCAAGGACCTGCCGGCCGACCCGAAGCAGGATCCGAAGGCCGACGACAAGACCGACGAGAAGACCGGCAGCAAGCTGGAGGCCGATCCGGCCGACTACGATCCGGTCCCCACCTACACCCAACTGCCCCAGGCGGATGAGTTCGTCCTGGACGACCGGGAGGCACCGCCGCCGTACGTCACCGGTGGTAACCCGGGTACGGCCCAGCCGACACCGGAGAAGACGACCAGCCCGGCGACCAGCCCGGCCGCCGGCTCCGGTGGCGCGGGGAAGCCCACCAGCGCCGCGACCGGCCCGGGCAGCGTTCCGACCGGCACCGGATTCGGTGGTGGCCTGTCGACGGGGACCCTGGACTACACCACGCTGTTCACCGAGACCGCAGGTGAGCAGGCGCGAACCGAATTCTTCGAGCAGCGGCGGGCCGAGGAGATCGGCGGACTGGCGACACTGCTGGACGAGTCGTTGGGTACGGACCTCGACGTGCCGGGAACGACGACGACCATGGAGACCGGTACGGAGCTGCCGGCGGAGCTACGCGACGAGTGGCTCCGGCAGGCGGAGAAGCACTTCGACGACGTGTTCGGCCCGCTGGTCTTCGCCACCGACCCGGTCACCGGTGACTCCATCACCCCCACCTCCCCGGACGAGGTGCGGGCGATGGAGCAGCGGTGGCAGGAGTTCGTCGACGACGTCCACGAGGTCGCGGGGCTGGGTACCGGGGCGTGGGCCGGGTTGCTGTACACCCACGCGTTCACCGGCAGTGAGGTGGAGGCGGTTGCCGACCAGTGGCTGGCAGCGAATCCCACTGTCGTCGTCTCGGCGCTGGACCGGATCGCGCTGCGGGACACCATCGTCGCCCACGTCCGCGACGAGTTGCTCGCCCGGCTGACGGCGGCCCCGGGACCGGTCTCGTTGCGTCGGGTCGTCGAGACGGTCCAGGCGATCAAGCAGAGCGACGGGTTCAAGGCCGAGGTCGAGGCCCGGTTGGCGCAGCTCGCGGCAGCGGTGCCGGCGGCGGTTGATGCATCGGTGTCGATAGCTGTCGAACCGGTCGAGGTCGATCCGGCCCTGGTGGACGTTGCTGCCGATTCGGTCCTGGTGGACGTCGATCCGGTCACCGTCGAGGCCGAGACTTCGGCGACAGTGGAACTGGCGGCGGTGCCGGCCTCGACCGCCACTGCCACTGCGACTGCGACTGCGACTGCGACGGTGACGGTGAAGAAGACGGATCCGCTCGGGTCGTCGGCACCGCAGCAGCAGGTTGTATCAGGGGTGGTGCCGGTCGCGGCTCCCGCCCCGACCCGGCTGGACCAGGGTGACCTGCGGAAACCGGACGCGCTCATTTCCTCGCTCGGCAACCAGGTCACCGAACTCCGTCAGCAACTCACCGACCTTGAGGCCAGAAACGTTGAGGCCCTGCCGGAGACACATCGGGGCCTGGTCCGATCCTGGCTCGCCGCTGCCCGTACGAGTTTGCGTCAGGTGGAACAGGACAGCGGGACCGAGGCGGCGGCAGGCCTGCTGCGCACGGTACGGACACAGCTCACGCTAATCGAGCAGACGATTGCGGAAAATGGGCAGACTTCCGGGGCGGCAGCTACGACCCCGACCCCGGTCTCGTCGCCGTCGCCGTCGCCGTCGTCGTCGGTTGGCGGTGCCAGCGTGGCAATTCCCGCCGGACGGTACGTCCCGGGTTCTGGCGACAGCGCGCACCTGATCACGAACGCGCGAGCGTTGCCGCTGTACCGCACCACCGACGGGGCCGCCTGGTTCACGATCATCGCGCACGGCGTACCGGGAGGCGTCCAGGTCGGCGACCGGGTACTGGACGCACGACAGTTCGCCGCGTGGATACGGGCTCAGCCGGAGGGGGCGTTCGGCCGCCCGATCCTGCTGGTGGCGTGTGGTGCCGCCCGGCCCGGCCCGGACGGCACGTCGTTCGCGCAGCGACTGCGGGACGAGTTGGGGCTGCCGGTCGTGGCGGCGACGGGGGACGTCTGGACCTCGCCGAGCGGGGCCGCCTTCACCGGTACGTTCGCGGTTTCCGCGACCGGCCGGCCGTTCATCACCACCGACGGGCAGGCGGCCTGGCAACTGTTTCCCGGGGAGTCCGACGCGTCGCCGACCACGTTGCACGGCAACCTCGACACGTCGATGCACTGGGCACAGTCGGTCGTCCTGGCCGAAGAGACGACGACCGGCCCGGAGTCGACGACCGGCTCCATCCCGTCGATGTCCACCACGGACAGCCCGCCGAGTTGGGCCAAATGGGCGCGGGAGACGACTCCGCCGGACACCGGACCGACCGCGCGTTATCCGGTGCGGGGTGACGGACTCTGCCTGGCGTACGCGTTGATCATGTCAGCGCCCAACCTGGTGGCCGCGGCGTTGCGGCGTACCTTCCAGGACGGTGTGGCCGACCGGCCGGCGCAACTGGACCAGAGCCTGCGCCAGTTGGACGAGTGGACGCGATCCGGCCTACCACGTGAGTTTCCCGTCGAGGCGCAGACGATAGCCGAGCACGTGGTCGCGCTCGTGCGCACCCGTCTGGGTAACGGCGAGCTGACCGAGGCGCTCCGGCAGGGTGCCTTCCAGATGCGGGCGTACGGGACCGAACTGGCGGCGGTCGGCATCGGCAGTGCCGACCTTGCGATTCCGGTCCGGCCGGAGGAGATGGCGCTGATCGTCGCCGGCGTGGCGAGCTGGCAGGAGTCGTGGTATCAGGTCGAGGGGGAGGCGTTCGGTCCGTTGCTGGCCGGCGCGTTGGACCTGTTCATCCAGGCCAGCCCCATCCCCTCCGCCGACCCGGCACCGGTTTCCTACCATCGTGCCTTCGGCCGGGAAGAGAATCCGAGGGTCTGGGTCTACTACAACGGGACCAACCACTACGACGCGACGACCTGGCAACCGCCCCAGCCCCCTCCCACGTCGCCGGAGACACAGCTCGCCGCTAACCCGACCATCACGAACCCGGATTCGGGGTCCAGCTCGGGAGCGGGGCAGGCCGTCTCAGCCGACGCCCGGCAACGGGACGGCGTCTGGGCCGCCCAGATGCTGCCGGTACTCGAACTGCGGGCGGCGCATGCCGAGCAGCGTCTATCCCGTGACATTCCCGAGTTCCAACAGTTGACCGAGGCGCTCCGCGACTATCGGAGCGCGGTCGCGAAGGCACTCACCGAGGGGCGGCTTCCGGAGCAGTCGGTCGTCGTACGGATGCTCAACGCCCGTCCCGAGCAGGAGCGGGAGTGGCAGGCGTGGTCGGGTAGGCAGGCCGACCAGGCGCTCACCCACGGGACGGATCGCGCCGAGCAGTGGCTCAATCGAGTGTTGTACCGGGAGTCCCCGCTCTGGACCGGTGCGTTGGGGCGTACCCCGGACGCGTTGCGGCCAGAGGACTACCTGCCGTTGGTGCGCGCGGTCTTCGGCCCGACGGTCGCGGCCGTCACCGACCAGCATCTGACGGTGCTGCGGGAGCACGTCAATGACCTGCTCGAAGCCGGCGCGGAGGTGACCCGCGCCGCGTTGGTACGACGCGAGCAGTTCGCCGTGCTCCGCCAGGAACTCGACGGAAACCCGGCAACCCAGCCCAGCTCGGACAGCGTGGCTGCCGACCAGCCGACCGTCAGCGGGGCGGAGGGCACACCTCTACAGCTGCTGAACGGGGACACCACAGCTTTCTCCCCGGACCGGCAGCTGGAGATCCGTGGCCTGCTCCGGGAGTTGCCGACGGGGATGATGTTCGCCCCGACCGCGGCCAATGTGGCGGTGCTCGGCCACGCCATCGAGTTGGCCTACCGCCGGTACGCGAAGCAGAACGATGGCCGCACGTTCGATCGGCCAGTGCGGTGGAGTGACCTGGACCGGCTGCTCGGGGACGGCACACCGCTCACCTGGCAGCGGCTGAGGACCGTGGCGACCGAGGCACAGGCCCGGCAGCGGTGGCGGGACCGTAACCGGGTGGTGGCCTGGGCCGGCCGGCAGGTCCGTACGCATGTCGTGCGGATCCCGGGAGTGCAGGGTTCCAAGCACTTCCGGTCGGTGCTGGAGCGGCAACGCCGTCACGGCCTCAAGCGGATGGGGCAACCCGATTCGCCGGCCGCGCGCCGAGCGGAGGCGGATCTGCTGTGGCGGAGGGCGTACCCCGGTGCGACGCCGGAGACCACCGGCGCATCGGCGCCCTCAGGGTCGGCGCCAGCGTCGGCCCCGGCGGCACCGCCGACCCTCGCGGACTTCGAACGGCTGGTCCAGGTCCGGCGCAAGTTCTTCACCGGTCGGGGTGACCGTCGGTTCACCGACCTGTCCGACTACCGGCCGATGGCGCTCGAACTGCTCGGTAGTAGCCGCACGGTGGGCGCCGCTGAGCTGATCGAGATGGCGCAACTGGTCCGGGACGCCGAGGCGGAGCTGGCGAAGAGCCGGAACAAGCCGCGCAGCCTGACCGACCGGCGCAGCCTGCGTGAGGTGCTCGCGGCGTCGGTCGTCAGGCAGTGGCACGAGGGCAATCCCTCGAACCGTCCCACGCCACCGGGGATGGCACCCAACGTCGATCACAGCCGGTTGGTCAGTGCGTTCCATGCCATCGGCGAGTTGCCGTTCGTGCCGGAGTTGACCAACTGGCTCAACGGGATCATCCCCGAAGCAGACCACCCGATCGGCGCAACCGAGGTACGGCAGAAGCTCGTCTCCCTCTTCGGGCAGGGCCTCGACGACGGTCTCAGCATTCCGGTCGAGGTCGGCGGTAAGCGGTACGACATTCGCCTGTGGCCGGTGCCGACGGCCCCGCCCAAGGTCGCCGCGGGCAGCTTGTTGGGTGCCAAGGAGGAGGGGAGCACCCGGCGTCCGGCCAAGCTGGAAAACCGGGTGTACCGGTACCGCGATCTGGCGATTTCCCAGACTTCGACGAGTGGATTCAGCTGGGACCTGGGCCTGGCCTACCGGGCGGAACTCGGGGTGCCGGAGACGATCAGCTCGACGCGGCTGGACGCTACCGTCTCGTACGGCCAGTCGGCCGCGACGGACCGGCGTCGCCTCGATGCGACCGCAATCGCCGACTACCAGCAGTTGCGGATCAAGGAGCCGGTCGGCGACGTGCTGTTGCCGGTCACCTGGGTGGCCCGGGTGGAGGACCGGCAGACCCTCCGGTGGCAGGAGTTCTTCTTCGAGAATCCGGCCGGTGGCCTGCGGCGGGACACGGTCACGTACGCGGTGGCGCAGTTCCAGTTGCCGTACTCGGCGGCGGAGGCGCAGCAGCAGCCGGGCACCGACCCGGACTACCTGCGGGAGATCCCGGTAACCAGCGCGGAGCAGTTCCCGGTGTGGCGGATGGACTTCGCCGCATCCCGGGTGCAGCTGGCCGACCAGGTGTTGGCCGGGCTTCGGTCCAAGCTCTCCCCGGCGGACTACGCCTTCTGGAAACCGGTGGTCGAGGCGTACCTGACCAACGACCAGCTGACGATGGGGCTGAAGAACATCCTGCGGCCCGGCAGCGAGCAGAACTACCAGCAGGTGTTTCGGCAGACGCTGGAGCGGGACGGGAAGTTCCTCAGCTTCAGCCTGACCAGCGGTGCTCAGGAACAGCCGATCAACAAGATCATGAAAATCAGCGAGGTGAGCCGGAGCGGGGAGACCCGCTTCGACTGGGTCATCGCCGTCGTCCGCAAGATCTTGCGTAACGTCAACCAGGCAGACGGCAAGCGAATCACCGGTAGCGCCGGGTTGCGGGCCCTGAAGCGGGTGCTCAGGCTCGGTGGCACCGGGCGGTACACCTGGCGCCGGGCACTGCAGGAGATTCGGCACCACCGCGCCTGGTTGACCCGGGCCCGCCGGGTCGGTGGGACGCTCCAGTTTGTCCTGGCCGACTTCACAGTCCAGTTGGACGTCGACCATCGGGGCGGTGACGGGCAGGTCGACCGCGAGCCGGTGGAGCTGACCGGCTACGCCCATCTGATGATGCACTCGGCCGATCTGCGCGCGCTGGCGAGCCCCAACGAGCGGAACGCGACGCCGCTGCAGTGGTCCGAGCCGACCGTGCCGGCGCACCAGAAGGCCGACGCCGCCGAGGACGCACAGTTGGCCAAGGATGCCGCGCCGGACGACACGAAGACCTGGTGGAAACTCGACGGCTTCGGGATCACCATGGACTTCGTCGAGCGCCTCGACGGGGTGCCGCAGCTGTACGACAGCATCGTCCCGGCCCTGGTCGACGCGGGCTACCTGCCAACGACGGCAGTGGTGGACGGCATGACGCCGTGGGAGCACCTGAACACCCTCTCCCGGACCGGAGCGGACACCAACCTGCCCGGTCAGGCGTACACCAACTGGCGCATGCTCCTGAGCCAGCTCTCCGAGGACGCGTTGCGGACCCTCTCCGATGACGTCCTGGGGGCCGAGGCAGAGCAGCCTGGCGTGACCCTGACCTTTCCGCACCCGGACCACCCCGAGGTGCAGGAGCAGCGCCTCACTGTCGGGCTGTGGGCTGAGATCGCTGGCGACAGCACGCACCAGGGCGTGACCAAATACCAGATCCAGTACGGCCACACCAGCGTCGACACCATGACGACCAAGCAGGTCTCCGGTAGTTCCCGGGACCTCTCCGGGTATGCGGCCGTGGACCTGTTGCCGGTCGACGCCAACGTTCTCGGTCAGTACGGTCGGCAGGGCACCGCATCGTCGACCGACAAGCTCGGCCGGACCCAGTCGACCGCGCTGACCTCCGACACCGACGGTCAGAAGATGCCCAGCTCCCGCTACCACCTGCCGATCCGCTGGCACTGGTTCGCCGAGCGTGGTGACGACACCCGGTTGGCCGGTGACGTGGTGCCGGGGACGGTGACCCTGCTCCAGCCGGACGCGCTGCACGGCACGAAGGAGGAAGCCCCGCTACCGCCGCTCAAACCGCTGGTCGTGGCGTCCTCGGTACTCGAACGGATGGCGGCGGCCATCTACACGACGATGGGCACCAGGGGTGTGGGGGAGCTGCAGAAGCGGGTCATCCAGCAGGCCATCCCAGGTCTGTCGAAGGAGGCCGTCTGGCAGGGGCTGAGCACCGTCGCCTACAAGAGCGCGCTGATGCGTGGCCTGTCCGGGGCCGCGATGATTCCCCTCGGCGAGCAGCGGGTCGCGCTGGTCACCCAACCGGTCGGCCGACCCCAGATCGTCAAGGTCTGGTTCCCGTACACGCAGCAGATCGTCGAGAGTCAGGTCGGCCACGAGCAGGGCAGCGACAAGCTACGGCAACGGGGTTGGCAGGGGCAGTTCGGCGGCCGGTCCGACCACATCAGCGGCGATGTCTCGATCACCAGGAATCGGGGTGAGGGGGAAGGCGTCTCCTCGCTCTCCACCGTCGGCAGCTACCGGGCCATCTACCAGGACACCAAGATGGTGATCGTCCGCACGGCGGTCATCAACTGGATTGCCACGGCGGACGGCCGCATGATCTCCAGCCCGGGCGAGATCCTGCTCAACGTGCTGTTGAGCGATGTGGTCGCCAACCGGCACGAGTTCGACAACAACCGCCTGCTCGACGCGCACATCACCGCTCCCGTACCGGCCGCACCGCCCGCACCGGCGTTGACTCGTGACCTGTCGACGGAACTCGACCCACCGGTCGCCCTCCAGGACGGCAACTCCTGGTCCGCCGTGTGGCCGCTCCTGTTCAACGGCGGCAACACCCGCTTCGGCTTCGGTGCCCTACTGGCCGAGCTGGAAAGGGTGGCGAAAGAAGTCGGCGGACCGGAGCTGGTCCTACAGGTCATGTCGCTGCCGAGTGGACTGGGCGCGTACATGGCGCGGTTGTTCGACGGTGGCGCGTCGTGGACGTACTCGGTGGGCACACGGCGCTTCGAGCTGGTACTGACCGCCGAACTGGTCGGCCCGGCACGGGACAGCCGCCCCGGTGCCACCGGCGGAAAGCTCTACGAGCGGGGCAACAAAGCCCGGGACGCCAGCCGCCGTAACGTCTCGTCACTCGGTGTAGCCGCAAACCTGCTGGGCGT
This sequence comes from Micromonospora sp. NPDC003197, assembly GCF_053590565.1. Lineage (NCBI taxonomy): Bacteria > Bacillati > Actinomycetota > Actinomycetes > Micromonosporales > Micromonosporaceae > Micromonospora > Micromonospora sp. NPDC003197. The sequence continues at coordinate 43,083 of NZ_JBSFTE010000017.1, forward strand.
TGGTGGACCGGCCGCGATCAGCGCCGCGTTTTCCGCGACCACGCGCACCGACCAGTCGGACAGCCGGGGGTCGCTTCTGCTGTTCATGGAGGGATTACGCGCCAACAAGCTCACCGACTTCACCCAGGCCATCCGCTATCGCGGTGTCCTCCGCGAGATCAGGAGCGAGTCCCTGGTCAAGACCCTGCTGGGGCATGCGGGACCAGCACTCCGGCGATTCGACGTGACCTCCGAACACGTGGTCAGCGTGCCGACTGAGGGAACCGTGCCACGAGGTACTCCGGCTCTCGCCTTCGGCTTCCAGCTCGCCAACGGTGCATTGCCGGACACGTACCGCATCCTCGGGGTCCGGGGTCTTCAGGACATCTACGCCGCGCTCGCCGACACCCCGCTGGTTCGACACCACGACCCGGCCACCGTCACGCCCCTGTCGGAGCAGGGGGCACGCGGCACGGTCCAGCCGCTGACGTTCGAGAGCATGCGCAACATCCTGCCGCTGATGCTCACCGGCGGTGCCCCGCTCCGCTGGGTGGTCACCGCCGACGGCGCGCTCCAGGCCCGGAACGGGTACCTCACGGTGCGGGCGCGCTTCGGTGAACTGCGGCAGATCTACTTCATGGAAAAGGCCGAACTGGAGAACTACGACCACGGCACCGACTCGGCCATCCACAACCGCAATCGCAATGTCCAGATGGGCGTGAGTGGTTCGCTCACTCTCGGGTTCGAGGTGGCACCGCAGAACAAGGTCGGGCCGAGGTTCGCCGCCAGCAAGGAGAGCGGCAAGACCATCGGCATCGACCAGACCAACTGGATCGAACATCGGGCCTGGCTGCGGAACGACACCTCGGTCTACTTCGTCTACAGCACGCTGGAATACGAGATTGAGGCCGCCGGTCAGACGGTGGTGCGCACCACCGGTGGTGTCGAACTGGTCGTCGACCAGGTGGGGGCCCTCCAACTGGGTATCGCCCTCGACGTCCTCACGTCCGTCGTGCCAGCCAAGCAGCGCACCAAGGAGTTCGGTACCGACCGGCTGGCCCCGGTCCAGCCGTTGGCCAGGACAACCCCGATCGCACTGCTCCCGCCCATCGCCGAAGAGGTCGACGCACAGTACGAGGCGGTGCTCGCCGCGCTCGACCAGGCACCGGACCAGGTCATCCCACCCTCGACCGTGAATCCCGTCGAGTCGACGGCGGACACGGTGGACGATTTCCGCAACGCCTTCCTGGGTACCCCGCAGAACGTCAACCCGAACCACACCGAACCGAGTCCCCAGCAGTTGCCCACCCCGGTCACCGCCGCGACGGTGTCTCGCACCGGTGGTGTGCTCTGGCTCGGCAACGGGGATTCGGCTGCCGTCGTGGCGGAGCGGGCGGCTGCGGCGGTAGCGCCCCGGGCAGCGAACCTGCTGACGGTGGTGACGCACTTCGACGAGACGAGCCAGCGTCTCCAGGTGGGCGAGCGACGCCTGACCGCGCTGGAGTTCGCCGACTACCTACGGACGGAGCATGGCTGGCCACCACAGGGTGGGCCGGACGTGTTGCTGGTGGCCTGCGGGGCGGGACGCCCACCACGCGGGCCGGACGGAAGGCCCAGCGGTACGTCGTTCGCCGAGCAGTTACGTACCGCCCTCGGAGTCGGCGTGCTCGCGGCGCAGACGCAGGTGACGACCCTGGCCACCGGTGCGGTGGTGGCCGGGGGCGTCGCCGTCACACCGAACGCGTCGGGCGGACTCCGGATGCTGCCCGCACCGGCCGGTCCAGCCGCCGGCTGGACGTGGTATCCGGCCGGTCAGACATCGTCAGTGGTCGATCTATCTGCCTCGCTCACCCAGGTGTTGCACCGCCTGAGCCAGGGCGAGGTCACCTCGTCCGAGTCGGAAGGGCTGGCCCTACAGCCGGTGGAGTGGGCGGACCGCTCTGCGGACCCGCCGGCCAACGATGTCGGCGCGGTTGTGCTCGCCTCGGCCGGGGCTAGCACCATGCTGGCTGCTCCGCCCGACGACGCATACACAACGGACCTGACGGCCGCGGTGCAACGCCTGTCGCCGGCCCTGGGCATGCGACTCGACGCCGACCAGCTGGTGGCGCTGTGGCGGTACGTGCGGGACCGAAACCTGACCACCCGTCTCACCGAGGCCGGCATCAGCACCCCGGGGCCGGACCGGAACCTGTGGACCCGCCTGGTCCAGCCCACCCTGGCCGTGTGGGAGGCACTGCCCTGGGTCGGCGACCGGAACGGGGTCAGCTACGCCTATCTGCGGTTGCCGCCGGGACGTCCCATCGTTGCGTCACTCCTCGAGATGCTGAACAATCGCGCCCTCGGACCGACCCCGACCGGGCCGCGCCGCCCCGTACCCGACGGCACCGTGGAGGTCGAGTTCAGCAACGCCCTCGTCAGGTCGGTCAGCGGCATCTCGGGGGTCGAGGCGGGGGAACCTGCGGGCCTGACGATGCCGGCCCATCAGGAATGGGAACTCAGGATCGGACGGCCGGGGGAGGGTGTCGCCTTTGCCCTGCGACCCCCCATGGTCGACGCGTCGCAGCAGCAGGTCGACGCCACGGGCATGGTCGTCCACTGGGAAGCGCCGCACCCGGGCGTGGAGCGGCTTCGCCGGGCGTGGGATCCGGGGCAGAACCCTGACCTGTACCCGGTCTTCCTCTACAACGCGCCCGAGGATGTCCTGCTGGACTACCGGAACGGTGCCGCACGGGACCGGGCGACGACGCTGGCCGCGTATCTGCGGGTGAATCGCGCGGTCTGGCAGGGCCGGATTCCGGTCCTCATCGCCGACGCCCTGTCCACCCGGGGAAACCCGTTCGCCCAGCGGGTCGCCGAACTGCTCCAACATCGGGTGGTGGCCGCCACCGGGGCGGTTATGGTGATCGGCGGCCGGATCGTTGCTGGGCGACTCGGAATCTTCGAAGCTCCGGACGAGACGCTCTCGATGCGGCTTGTGGCCGGGAACCGGTCCGGCTGGGCGAACTTCTGGCCCAATCCGCACCTGGCTCCGTCAGCGGCCTTCGGCCCGGTCCTCGGCGGATCGGCCAGCGTCAGCCTCCCGGAAACCGGTGAACTCCGCCAGTGGTTGCCAACCCTGGACCAGCCGCAGGCACTACCCCGCGACGAGGCACCCGACCTGGCGGATGACGACGTGCTCAGTGACGACGCCGAGCTGCTGTTCGAAAGCAGCGTCCTGGTACCGGGCGGGCGGCTCATCTACGGGAATCCACCTCGCGCGGAGGACCTTGCCCTGGTGTTGGAACGGGTCCGCAGCGACGGCGTGCCGGGGATGTACGAGGTCGACCTGCACGCCAAGCCGACCGGGATCGCGGTCGGCAGCGAACTCTTCAGCGCGGAGGTGCTGGCCGAGGCGCTCGCCGTGGACCCGTACTGGATCGCGGACGAATCCGGCAACCGTCCCGAACTGCTGCTGACCTTCTGCAACTCGTACGCCCAGCGTCCCGACGGGGTGCCGTTCCTCCCGGTGGCCCAACTGGTCGCCGACGCACTGGTGCGGCAACTCGGTCAGCCGGTGACGGTGCTGGCCGCCGGTGGCACGGTGGTCACCTCCGAACCCGAGGGCGTACGGCTGGTCGAGGTCTACGTACCTCGTCCCGACGGCTCGGTGGCGGTGCCGAGTGACAGCCATCCGGCCGCGCGGTTCTTCCGGGTGTTCGGGCGTAGAGACGGCGAGCCTCTGGCGGCACCGGTGCCGATGGAGCGCTGGTACCCGGTGGGGACCACTCCGGTGAACACACCCTCGGACGACACGTCGCCGATCTATCCGGTGCCCGTGGACCTGCCCTTTCCGGTGGTCGGTGACTGGCACATGGAGCCCGCCGACCTGATGGCGACAGAGCTGGTCGGACCCGGTGGCCAGTACGCGGCGGACGTACGGGCGGTCGAGGCGCTCGGCCTGCCTGACGCGGTCCACCACGAGCACCGGACCCCAGCGCTGTGGCGCTATCTGCGGGCGTACGACCACATCGCATCGCTCACCTCGATGCTCGACGAGAACGCTGTGGCCCGGACCGGGCTCGCGGCGTTCGAGGCCGGTCTGTGGCGGGGCCTGGTGCGTACGGCGGTGGCGGCGGTGAGTGCCTGGCCGGCCACCCCGCCCCGACCGGCCGACTCGGGCGGGTGGGGGTATGTCAGTGTTCCGGTGTCGTCGGCCGTCGACCCGCGGCAGGCGGTGGTCGACTGGCTGGCCAACGCGGTGGTGGGGCCGGTGCGTACCAGGGGTGTGGCGTCCCCCGCCCCGAATACCGTTCTGGTGGCGATCGGTCCGGAGTTGGTCCGGGACGTGTCGGTGCTGGCCGGGCCAGCGGCGGGTTCCGTGGGGTTGGCGAATCTGTTCGGTGCGGACGTGTTCGTGCGACCGGTGGCCGATCGGGGCGATGGGCTGGGACCACGGATCGAGGTGGTGCCGGACGTGCGGTCTCGGGCCGCGTCGGGTGGGCATGTGTTGTGGTTGGGGAGCCGGGGTCCGCAGGATGTGGTGGCGGAGCGGGCGGCGGTGGCGGTGGCGCCCCGGGCGGCGAACCTGCTGACCGTGGTGAGCCACTTCGACGAGGCTGGTCAGCGGATCCAGGTGGGGGACCGGTTCCTGACGGCGACGGAGTTCGCCGACCAGCTGCGTACGAACTATGGCTGGCCGCCCTCGGGCGGTCCGGACGTGTTGCTGGTCGCCTGTGGAGCGGGCCGGTCGGTGCCGCCACTGGGGTCGTTCGCCGAGCGGCTGCGGGCCGAACTGGGGGTCGGGGTGCTCGCGCCCGGCGGGCCGGCGTACACGTTGCCCAACGGTCGGGTGGTGGCGGCCGGTATCGAGGTCGTTTCCGCCCCCGGGGGCGGCGTGCAACTGCGTCCGGTTGCGGCGCAACAGCCGGGGGCAGGCTGGCGGTGGTATCCACGAGACCAGTCCGTCCCAGCCCAGGAACTGGGCCCTGATCTGTTGGCCAGCCTGCGGGAACTGCGCCGTACCGCTGTCTCGATGCCCACGCCGGCTCGGCCGTTGCAGTCGGTCAGCTGGAGCGCACCGAGCGTCCCGCTGCTGGCTTCGTCTTCCGCCCTGAGCGCCGACACCGCGAGCCTGGCGAGTGACCCGGATCTGATCGCGGCCCGGGCGGCGGCACCGGACCTGTCGGTGAGCGACGCGGATCTGCTGGCGTTGTGGCGGTACGTGCGGGACTGGGACTTGACACCCGAAATCGACCCGGATGACATAAAAAATGAGGGACCTTCCCGGATCCTGTGGGAGACGTTGGTAGAGCCGGTCTGGGCCGCGTTGGCTGAGCTTCCAGAGATGGACGACCCGGATGGCTACAGCTACGCCTATCTGGAGCCCGTGCCGAATCGGTCAGCGGAGGACTCGCTGCTGTACCGGTTCAATCGAAGCGAATACGGGCCGATCCTGACCAGTGCGCGGCGTACCGGTCCGCTGACCGACGTCATCGAGGTTCAGGTCAGCAATGAGCTCATCCTCTCGGGAGCTGGTCTGGGGCAGGTCGCGTGGGGAACGCCGGTTGGCTTTGCCGCTCTTGCCTACCAGCCATGGCAGCTACTCGGAAACGACACGGACGGCTTCGTCGTGAAGCTCCTTCACGCCTCACCGAGAATCTCGCGGGATGAACTTGGTCTGACCTGGGCGGTCAATGGCATCGATTCACCGAGTGTGGCGGCATTGAAGACGGCATGGCGCGCGGCACCATCCGATCAGTACTATCCGGTTTTCATTCACAACGTGCCGACGTTTGTCAGCCGAGCGGATGGCTCGGGCTCCGTGGACGTGGCCGGGGAGATCGCGGCGTACCTCAGGGTCAACCAGGACGTGTGGGCTGGAAAGACGATCCTCTTTCTTGCCGACGCCATGCACCGCGACAGCAACCCGCTTGCGCAACGACTGAGCAACCGACTCGCCCGCAAGGTGGCGGCACCGATCGGATCGGTTGGTGTTGTCCAGGGACGGATCGTCGCGGGGCGGGCAGGCGTATATGGCACCGCTGATGGATTGAAGCTGCTGCCCGCCCTGGAGCGAAAGAAGGGTTGGCGGCTACTTCGTCCGTTCTCCGGCACCAGCCGGCTGGCTGCCAGGAGGAACTTCGGCCCTTCTCTCCGCATCGATTCCCCTGTGCATCTTTCGGCTGCAGAGCCTGTGCAGTGGTTGCCGACCTTCGACGCCGTCGCTACCGCTGATCTGGGCCTGAACCTGCCCCCGGAGCTGGATGGAGACACCAGAGAACTCTTTGCGTCCAGTGTCGTGGCACCTGGTGCCCGTATTGTTCTGGGCAACCCGCCGGCCCCACGTGACCTGCTGCTGCTTATGGGGACGGTGCGTGCCCACCCCATACCGGGTGTGTACACCATAGTCATGCACGGCGGGCCGTGGGGCACGGGCATTACCGAAGGTAGGGATTTCGGCGCGGCCGCGGTGGCCGACATGGTCCTGAACGATCCGTACTGGCAGGGGCAGCGCCCAGAGTTGTTGCTGACGGCCTGCAACCCGTACTCCCAGGTTGCCGGCGAGGTGCCGTTCCTGCCGGTGGCCCAGCGGGTTGCGGACGCTCTGGCGCAGCGCCTCGACCAGGAGGTTGCCCTGCTGGCAGCCGGTGGATTGGTGCTGCACAACAACCTGACCGACCAGTGGTTCGTTGCGGTGAACCAGCCGGTGAAGCGTGGCGCGCCCGCGCTGGTATCCGATCCGGACCACCCGGCCGCTCGGTTCTACCGCGTGTACGGACGCCGCGTGGGTGAGCCGTTGCGGCAGCCGGAGGCGGCGCAGGAGCGTTTCCCGGACAACGCTCCGCGATTGTCAGAAGAGCTGCCCGCGCCGGCCGGCGCGTTTCTTAGGGTGCCCAGCGCGTTGAACTTCCCGGTTGCCACTGGCTGGCGGTTACGGGAGAGCGACCTGATGGCGGCGGAGTTGGTCGGGCCTGGCGGTCAGTACGAGGAGGACGTCGTCGTCGCCCGCCGAGACCTGCCGGCGGGCTGGCAGCCTCTGTCAGAGCAGGGGCTGCGGGCGGTGTACCGATATCTGGACCAGTACGTCGACATTGACTCGCGCACGTCGATGCTCGACGAGACCACCGGCCAGGGCAGGACGGGCCTCGCGGCATACGAGGCCAGTCTGTGGCGGGGCCTGGTTCGCGCGGCGGTGGCGACGGTCGACGCGATGCCAGGGCAGCGGCATCAGCCTGCTGACTCGGGTAGGTGGGGCTATCTGACGTTGCCGGCGGGGGCGGGGAGGACGGACGTACGTCAGTTGGTACGCGAGTGGGTGGCTGAGCCGGGGCCCGGACCGGTGCGCACCTGGGGCACGGCGACGCCGGCGCCGGGTGAGGTGCTGGTCGCGGTCAGTCCGGAGCTGGTCCGGGACGTGTCGGTGTTGGCCGGGCAGTCGCCCGGTTCGGTGGGGTTGGCGAATCTGTTCGGTGCGGACGTGTTCGTGCGGCCGGTGGCCGATCCGGGGGACGGGTTGGGGCCACGGGTCGAGGTGGTGCCGGACGTCCGGTCCCGGGCTGCGTCGGGCGGGTACGTGTTGTGGTTGGGGAGCCGGGGGCCACAGGAGTTCGCGGCGGAGCGGGCGGCGGTGGAGGCCGCTCCCGGGGCGGCGAATCTGCTGACGGTGATGAGCCACTTCGATGAAGCGGGTCAGCGGATCCAGGTGGGGAAGCGTTATCTGACCGCCCGCGAGTTCGCCGAACACCTGCGTACGAACTACGGCTGGCCGCCGGTGGCTGGCCCGAACGTGTTGCTGATCTCCTGTACGGCAGGTCGGTCCCCGAGATCCTGGCTGGGCGTTCGCTCGGGGCAGTCGTTCGCCCGGCAGCTACGTGCGGAACTCGGGGTCGGTGTCCTGGCCCCTCGGGCCTCGGCGTTCACCCGGGCCGACGGTGAGGTGGTGGCGGACGACATCGGCTTGCGCCGGGCTGAGGGCCGGCTGGTGTTCACCCTGGGACGTCTTGGCCCGGCCGTTGGCTGGAAGTGGTACCCGCCGAACCCGGCCGTACCGGCACAGACCATGGGACCGCACCTGACGAAGGTTCTGCCGCAGATCCGGGGCGGTATCGTCCAGGTACCCACGCCAGGTGGGCCGCTGGAACCGGTGCACTGGGGCAGGTCGGCGCACCTGGCGGCGGCGGTGTTCAACCGGAGGGTGCCTGCCACCGGCCGGTCCCTGCTCTCGCCGCCCGTTCCCACCCGGATTGCGAACACGGCGGGGCTGGCCGAAGCGTCGACGAGCACCACCGTGCCCCTGACCGACCCGGTCTGGGCGGGAGTGATCGAGGCCAACGCCGAGAACGCGGCGAAGGTACGCGCTGCCGTCATGGCGGTGCCGCAGTTGCTGAACAACCCCGCCGACCTGCTGGAGTTGACCGACTGGTCGGCGCGGCTGGTGGAGGAGGCAACCAGCGTCCTACGCCACTTCGGCCTGTCGGTGACCAGCGCCGCCGAACTCCTGGCCGACCTGTCCACGGCACCGCAGACGTTCCTGCACACCGCGCAGGCGTACGAGGTCGAGTCGAGTTCCGGCTCGGTGCTGAGCGGATCGCGGATGCGTACGGTGTGGGTGCAGTTGCTGCCCCGCCCCGCGTCCGACGACCGGGTCCACCACGAGCCGGGGCACCGACTCAGCCACTTCCAGCGGGCGGTGCAGGGTGCCTCGGTCGGTCGGGTCGACCAGCAGGCCGGATCGGCGATGCTGGTCGCGCCGATGGAACTCGCCGGGGTCCCGGTGTCGGTCGGTGCCGGTGCGCAGTTGGCACGCCCGGCGTACGGTGCGACCAGCTCGACCAGTGTCACCGACAACTACATGCTCTTCGGCGAGAACGACTCGTTTCTGGTCGAGTCCACGGTGGTGGTCCGGATCGTGGTGGGGGAGGCGGGGGCGAACGTCCCGCCGACCGACCCGGACGCGGCGATCAACCGGCTGGCCGGTAAGCACTTCTTCCGGCTGACCGCAGGGCTCGGTCTGCTGACCCCGACAGAGAACCAGCCGGTGCACCAACTCGACCAGGCGGCGGTGGCGCTACTGCAGCCCGGTCTCTACCCGGTCCAGGTCGTCGACGACGGTGGTCTCGCCGGACGTCTGCTCCACCTGTTGGCGGGGCAGTCCGTGGCGGATCCGGGCAGCACCGGTCGGAAGCAGATCCGCCGGAACTTTGCCGGCCCGGATCTGTCCGGCCAGCTCAAGAGCGACCAGCCGCCCCAACTGGTGATGTCCAAGCGGTGGTTCGGCCTGCCCCGCTACGCCACCGGCGTCCAAGCCCGGATGCGGTTGGTGGCGGTGCAGCAGTTGGGCGAGGTGGGCGAGGAGTCCTGGCTACGCTTCCAACCGACCGCGTCCTACGAGGCGGGTATCGAGGCGGTGAGCAGCACCGGTAGCCGGTTCGCGGCGTACAGCGGGGCGAATCTCGGTCTGCTCAAGCTGCTCGTGGGGCCCCGGGTCAAGCTGGCCGCCTCGTCGAGCAGCTCTGCCGTGCTGGCTACGACCAGTCGGCCCACCCAGGAGCTGAACCGGGTGGCGACCGGCCTGTATCGGACCACCTACGAGGTGGAGCTACGTCAGGCGGCGTACCGGTCGCGGATCCTGACCCGTCGGGGACCGCAGGTCAACGCACCCGTGACGGTGCGGATCGTCGTCGTCGAACGGGCTGCGCTCGACCTGGTGGCGGCGGCCACCGCACACCTGGCGCAGGCAACCGCACACCTGGCGCAGGCAACCGCACACCTGGCGCCGGAACGTCCGCTGCCCGCACCCACCTCGTTGGTCGCCGAGCCGGCCACGACACCGAGTCCGCTGGTCACATCGGCTGTCGGGGCGGCCACCACATCGGCGGTCGAACCGGTCATCACATCGGCTGTCGAACCAGCCACGCCGACGGTTGCCGTTTCCCAACGGAGTCGGTCCGCCGACCAGCTGCTGATCGATCGTCTCGCGCAGTTGACCGACAGTTCCGGAGGAAACCGGATCCTGCCGCGCTACATGTGGCAGGACGGCCGGCTGCGTCCGGGGCAGACCACGGCGTACGGCGTGTACCTGTTGGCCGCGACCCTCGCCGAGCGGATCCAACAGATTCTGGCGCTGCCCGAGAACCGGGACACCAGCCGATTCCTACCGACCTGGAACGACGCTCGGGTCGGGTACACGCAGAAGAGGATCATGCGGAACGTGGTCCAGGCGCTGGAGAACGCGGGAAGCCTCTCCACCCAGGCCGGGCCGACCCGGCTCGCCGCCGACCTGCTCACGCTCACCTCGGACACCCTGGTGATCCACCTGCCGTACCTGGGGGCGGCGAGTCGCCGCAGTCTGGTCGTTCTGCTGACGGCGGAGCGGGTCGACCGACATCGAGGTCCCACCTACCTGGGGTCGTACCGGGGGTCGAGTTCACCGACGGACCCGCAGCGGCTGCGGCGCACCCCGTTGCGCAACCTCCGGGTCATCGCCAAGACGCACCAGCGCAGGGCGACCAGGATCAGAGGGTACGAACTACGGGCCGAGGCGCTGCTGGGCGGCAACGTGTCCGCCGTCGGCCGGCTGCGCTACACCCGACGTCGTGGCGCGTCCGCCACCAACATGGCGAACGAGACGTACCTCGACGCCGGGGACAAGCAGACCGCCGTCTTCGCCGACCAGCTCCGGTTCACGATGGAGCTGTACGCCCTCAAGGAACCCACCGACTGGCCACGGAGCTTCGGCAGCCGAATGCTGGACGAGGTGCCGCAGCCGGTACGACTGGCCACCACCCGGCAGTTGGCGGCCAACGACCAGGTCGTCGCGCTGGACACGTTCGAACAGGGGCTGGCCTTCTCGGTGTCGCACGACCGGACCTTCCAGGCCGGGCAGGCGGCGGCCGAGGCACTGTCCCTGGACGAGTTGACCACGAGCGTCGTCGAGCTGGACGCGAACCTCGTCGAAGACCTGAGCCTGGCCGCACCGCAGACCGGCGAGGTGACCCACTGGGACCACGTCTTCTACGTCGATGGGGCGGCGGCGCTTCGCGGTGCCATCGGCTCGGCACTACGTCAGGCGCGGGACGCGATGGTCGCGGACGACCCGTGGCGTCGGTTCGCCAAGCTGCCGGTCGGCCGGGGAACGGCCCTCGGCGTCGAGGTACTCGGCTCCTTCGGGCACCTGCAACTGCTCCAGCAGGTCAATGCCGATCGGCTGGCCGCGATGCTGCCCTCGATGTCCCGCCAGGCGGTGCTCTTGGCCAACCTCGGTGAGGTGCTCGGGGACAGCGCGGTCAAGGCGGCGGTGTATGTCCGGGCCGTGGTAACGAACGCGACGCCCGGCCCGGAGGGGATGGTGCGGCACGACATCGAGCACGGCACCTCGGGATCACAGGGGCTGATCAACTCGCGGAGTCGGGCCTTCCATGCCGATCTCTCGGCCGGGGGTCGGATCTCCGTCCCCACCGCCTCGACCACGCTGAAGGGACAGCTGGCCGGACGGCTGGGCGTCGAACGTGAGCACGGGAGGCAGTCGGCCACCAGCGGCGAGATCGAGCGCAACGAGACCTTCAGCGGCGAACGGGGCATCCAACTGACGGTCAATGCCACGGTCAGGTTCGTGGTGCACGTGGTCCTGACCGAGCAGCAGACCTTCCGCGCCGACCGGACGTACCGGGCCTCCCGGATGGTCGACGGTGCCAGGCTGTACGGCCTGATGACCTCGGACCTGGCCCGGCGCATGGGCGTACTCCGTCCGCCCATGGCGGCACCGAGCAGTCTGCCGATGCTGGCCCTGCCGCAGATGTTCCACACCGCTCCGCGCACCCCGATGACCCTCCCGACGTCACTGGCGGCGCCGCCGGCCAACCTCGGCACCGGTCGACCACTGAACCCGCCGGCGTTGGGCAGCGCGGTGCTGCGGTGGCTGCGGGAGTTGCGACTGCCGGCGCTGGTCGGTTCGGACACGCCACTGCTGGGGACGAACCTGACGAGCCTGGTCAACACCGACACGGTGTTGGGGCACACCACCGTCGAGTACCTCGCGTCGCACTGGGGCGAACTGGTCGACGGTGGATCGTCGTTCCTGCTCGAATACCCCGGCGTGGTCGGTCGGGAGTCGGTCCAGGTCGTTATGCAGGTCCTCGCGGTCGATGCGCACGGCAGGCCGACCGGCCCCCGGCTGGATCGGCTGCTGCCGGCACCGAAGACGCTGGAGATGAACGTCGCGGGGGTGGCGACGACAACCCAGTCCAGCAGCGGGACCCATCGGGCGGATCTGGCCGGGACCGCTCAACTGCTCGGCCAGGCCGGCACCGGCGGGGGCGGCGGCGAGGTCACCGACCGGACCGGCCACGTCAGCACAGTCTCCGCCACCAACACCGTCAGCGACCGGACCTACCTGGTCGTCGACGCCGGCGGAGCATGGGCCCGGATAGCGCAGACCGTCACCTTCCAGATCACCGCCTACCACCAGGGGAAGGTGCTCGGCGCACCGCTGACGCGTACGCACGAGGTGGTCCTGGACCGGGTGGCCAATCACCTCAGCACCCCGGGTGGAGCAGGGCACCCCGCCCCGCCCCCGGGATCGTTCGAAAAGCGGTCCGTCCGGACCGACACCGAGCTGCGGCGCTGGCAGGCCGCCGCAGCCGTGCCGGTGCCGGTCAAGTACCAGCCGTCGGACTTCCGGGGAGCGGCGCTCGTCCAGGCGGCGATCGTGCGGACCCTGCACGACCTGGGGGAGGACGGACTGGCCCGGCTGGGCGCGCCGCTCACCCACCAGCTCATGACGGCGTTCAGCCAGACCGCGATGTGGGGCAGCACCATGATGCGGCTGGCCAGGCCGTACAGCGTCGATCTGGTCGAGCCGACAGCGACCGGCAGCCGGGTCACGGTCACCCTGTACAGCCGGGTGGCCAGAGCCCGGCTCTCCGTTGTCTCGCCGCCGCAACTGCGCGACGTACGGGCCGGGCGGGTCATCGGCAGCACGGTGACCGCCAATGTGGCCCGGATCGGGGTGCCGATCGGGACCCTCAGCGGTGCCTACCAGCCCGACGACACCGGCCCGACGGGCGGGCAGGTGGGCGGCAGTTGGGGTGCGATCAAGGACATCGACCCGAACGCCACCTCGGCGGGCGGCGCGCTCACCGGCTATGGCGACACCCGGGAGGGTGTGAGCGGCAGCGCCGGGCAGAACATCACCACCGATGTCGGCCTGGTGAACAAGCTCCAGCCCAGCGCTCAGGTCGAGTGGACCGAGGAGATCGTCGTCGCCGTCGAGGTCCACCACGCCGTCGGGTCGAACACCGCGCAGTCGGTGCTGCTCGTCCCGGACTCCACCCCGGTCTGGATGGACCTTCGCGACGCCGCCCAGCACCTGGGCTTCGCCGGTGATCCGACCGCGATGACGCTGCTCGCCAGGGCGAACGCGCAGGCCATGACCGTGACCACCCGGTTCCAGGAGTGGCAGGCCGTCGACCTGGAACTCGAACAACAGCGGATCACCGGCGAGTTCGACGCAGGTGCGGTGACCCCGCTGGACTGGGACGAGTTGCGCCGGACCGAGCATGCCGACCTCGCCCAGCGGTGGCTCACGGCACAGGACACCTGGTACACGGCGAAGCTCGCCCTCGACGCGACCGTACGGGAACTGGTGGAGTTGACCGGGGATTCGGCCGCGACCTCGACCACTGCGACGTTGGCGGCTACCGGCGGTACGACGTTGTGGCTCGGGACATCCTCGACCGACGGGGCGGCAGGGTCCTTGGACGGGGCGGCAGCGGCCCAGGCGGTCCCCGCCGCCGGGATGCTCACGGTCGTGACCGAGTTCGACCCGGTCCAGCAGCGTATCCGGGTGGGCGACCGGCAGTTGGCGGCCAGGGACTTCGCTACCTACCTACGCGCCGAGCATGGCTGGCCGGAGCGTGGTGGACCCGACATCGTGCTGGTCGCGAGCGTTGCCGGCCGCTCGCCACGGTCGATGCTCGGTCGATCCGGCCGCTCGTTCGCCCGCCAGTTGCAGGAGGAACTCGGAGTGGGGGTGCTGGCGGCCCGGGGCACCGTGCTCACCACCGGCACGGGGACGGTCAGCGGAGGACCCGAACTCCACCAGCGCCCGGGCCACCGGAGCATGCTGCGGGTAGCCGGGCTGGGCTCGACAACGGGGCTCGGCTGGAAGTGGTATCCCGCATCCGGCGGTGCCTCCCGGGCGCTGACCGGGGATCTGGCCCGGGCTCTCGGGGAGTTGACCGTCGTGCGGTCCACCGGTACGTCGGGCGCGGCTGACGTACGGAGCCAGGCGGCGTCCGCTGCGGGGCACGTGCTTCTGCTCAGCGATCCGATTTCGCCGCTCGCCGAAGCGGAACGGGCCGCAGCGGCGATCGCACCGCGAACGGCGAACACCCTGACCGTGGTGACGCACTTCGACGCGGCGACCCAGCTGATCCAGGTGGAGGGTCGGCGGATGACGGCGGTCGAGTTCGCCGACCATCTGCGTACGACCCATGGCTGGGGGCCGGGCAGTCCGGACATCCTGCTGGTCGCCTGTGAGGCGGGACGGGTACCGCGCGACGGCATACGGTCCTTCGCGGAGCAGTTGCGTGACCGGTTGGGCGTCGGCGTCCTGGCCACCGCAGGGGTGGTGTACACCACGACCAGCGGTCAGGTGGTCGCCACCGACGTCACCGGGGCGACCGAGCCGGACGGCCGGCTGCGGCTCGGTGCCGACCGGCGCGTGCCCTGGACCTGGTACCCAGCGGACCGCACCGCCGCCGACCGGATCCTCGACGGCGAGCTGGTGGAGGTGATGCGGTCACTGGAGATGGGGGTGTCCGTTCCGAAGTTGGCCGTCGAGCTGGCGCAGCCGGTCCGCTGGACCACGATCGTGGCGGAGCCGTCGTCGGATCACACTGTCGATGGCGGATACCAGGACCTGACCGCAGTGATCGATCAGGTGCCGCTGGACCTGGTGATGCAGCTCGGTACCGCGGAGTTGCTGGCGTTGTGGCAGGTCACGGAGGCGTGGCCAAGCATCCTGGAGCGGATCGAGGCAGGTACGGGACAGCCTGGCCAGATGCCGGATCTGCGTACGCAGGCGGAGCGCCTGAGGCAGCAGGATCCGGGCCGGTGGCGGCAGGTGGAGACGGCGGTGGCGGCGATCGGGAAGCTGCCGCCGATGCCGGCCGGGGTCAGCTATGCCTATCTGCCCGAGGGGCCGTATCCGAACGAGGACGATCCGCTGCCGTCGATCATGTACTGGTTGAACAACCCGATGGGTCTGCCGGTGTTGGCGGGGGCGAGGCAGGAGGACGTACCGGAGAACACGGTCGAGGTGGAGATCGACAATGCGCTGTTGCGGGCCGCACCCGGATTCGGACACGGTCACGTGTTCGGGCCGGTAGCCCTGGCAAACCTGGCCCGGCCGACCCAGGCCTGGGAGCTGACGACGGAGGCGAGCGACACCTTCGCCACCTGTCGCGTGGTACCGGCGGACATCGACAACTGGAGCTACGGCTTCGATGACGTCAGGAAGACAGCCCACCTCGGCCGGGGAGGTTCCGATCAGGGGCACATCCAGCGGCTGATGTCGCATTACCCGCAGCCTCTGGCCGGGCTGTACCCCGTCTTCGTCGGCAGGTCCCTCCAGGAGGACCACGGGGAGATAGCCGCGGTGCTGCGGCTGCATCGGCAGCGGTGGGACGGGCTGACGCCGCTGCTCGTCATGGACTCGCCGGCGTACGGGGCGAACCCGGCGGCGAAACGGATAGCCGATCTCCTCCAGGCCCCGATCGTGGCGGCGACCGGGCAGTTGACGTTGACCCCGGACGGGATCGCCGCCGGCCGGCTCGGCGTCTACGCGAATCCTGGCGGACACCTGCTGTTGAAGGTCACGGCCGAGGCCGGTACCGGGTGGGCGGGCTTCCGACCCGGGCCGGATCAGGGTCTGGTCGACTCCTTCGGGCCGCTGCTCATGGGTGGTCCGGGCCACCAGCAGAGCGATCTTGTGCCGGCGGAGCAGTTCGTGCAGGAGCTACCGACGGTCGAGAACGAGGTCGTGCTGACGGTTCGACCTCCGGATGGTCTCAGTGCGGCGGCGGTCAGGCTGTTCAACCACAGCTTCCCGGTGCCGGATGGGCGGGTCTTCGCCGGCAACCCGGCCGATCCGGTGGTGCGCCTGTATCTCCACGCTTTCCGGCTTCCGCTCGGGGAGGACATGTACCTCATCGCCGTACATGGGACCGTGTCCGGCGTCGAGGTCCATGACGACGGCTTCTCGCCGGCAGACCTGGCGGAGGTCATCGCGCGGGATCCCTACTACTCGCCGGGCCGAACGATCCTGTTCAGCTCGTGCAACCCGTACGCCCAGACCGAGGGGGCTGCTCCGTTCCTGCCCGTGGCGCAGCTCCTCGCCGACGAGCTGTCGCATCGGACCGGAGTGCGGACGACCGTCGTGGCGGCCGGCGGCACCGTCTACATCGATCACTACCGGGTGATGACGGTCGCGGCGTACCGCCCGGAGAGTACGGGGGAGAGCCGTTCCCATTCGGCGGCCGGGTTCTTCGCCGTGACCGGCCGACTGCCGGGTGATCCGACCGATCTGTGGGTCGAGCCGAAGCCGTTGTCCAGGCAGTTTCCGCAGAACACCCCGTCCAGCTATCTCACCCTGAACACCTCGCTGGAGGAGAGCTGGCTGACGCCGGGTCAACTGGACTTCCCGGTCGGGGCGGGCTGGCGTGTCGCACCCGCGGACCGGCTGGCGGTGCGGATGATGACGCCACCGGGGCAGTACCACGCGGACCTGCGTGCCGCCCTGAGCACCGGGCCGTTGGGGGTGTTCGTCGACAACGACATGGCTTTGGCGGTGTGGCGCTACCTGCGGCTCGCCCAGGGAGCAGGGATCTCGACCGCGATCGTTGGCTCGTCGTCGACTCGGGAGGCGGCGGTGTCGACTCGGGAGGCATACGAAGCAAGCCTGAACCGGTCGTTGGTGCGGATGGCGGTCGCGGCGGTGGGGCAGCTGCCGAGGCGGGTGCCGCAGGACTGGGGTTACGTCCGGTTGGAGCTGGTGGCGGGACGGTCCGTACGAGAGCAGATCGGGCAGTGGTGGACCAGCCTGTCGGGTCCGGTGATCACGCAGAGCCAGCCTGACGACGATGGGTTCTGGCTGGCGATCAGTAGCAGCCTGATCAAGGACGTGACACCGCTGGCGCCACCTGGTCTGCGTGGGTCGGTGGGATTGGCCAACCTGTACGGATCAACGGCGGTCCTGCAACCGATGGACGCCGGAGGCATTCCGGCCTTCGCTGTGGTCGACGCCGCGCAGCCGCCGGGATGAGCAGGTCGAGCCGGCCGACGGTCGACCACCTGAACAGCCAGGATCAGCGGCCGGTTCGACAGTTCCGCCTGAACGGTTCGGGCGCGGGTTGCGTAGTCGTAGGAGCGGTGTTGCCGGGCGATGGGCTCGGGTGGTCCCGCGCGGTGTCGTCGAGCACGAAGCCGAGGGGTTTCGGCGGATGGGAGTGGTAGTGGGCGGTCCGGAGAGCACCACGAAGCCAGATCGGCTGATCGGATGTCACACCATGCTGTTGCGGCTCGCCGGCCGGGTGCCGGACGAACTGCTCACGCAGACGCGGGACTGGTTGGCTGACGGCGCTCTCGCCCAGCTGGCCCGAGCGGTCACGTTCGCCGTCACGAGGCAGCACCTCGATCTGCACGTCGACGACTACGCCCTGCTCGGAGAGCTACTGGCCGATGCGGGCGTGGATACCACCCAGTTGGCCGGAGTCAACCAGGTCGAGAACGATGGCCTGACACCGTACGTGTTCCAGGCGGTCTCCCCGGAGGTGGCCGAGCAGATCCACCAGCGGGGCGGCGCGGTGCCGACATCGCTCGATCTGACCGTCGATCCGGCCGGGCGGCTGGACTCGCCGGACCAGGCGGCTGTCGCGACCGTCGCCGACCACCCCGGGGTACGCGGCCTCTGGCGGGCCTGGCGACTCCCGGTGGACGGCTCTCCGTGGCCACCACCCCGGCGCGTCTACGTCGCCGAGGTGACCGACCCGGCCGACTGTGCGGGGCTGACCGCGATTTTGCAGCACGCGCTCGCCGGGGCAGGCGAGTCGGCACCCCAGGTGGAGACGTACCCGATGGGGGAGATGCCGCCGTTCTATCAGCGATCGGCGTGTGGTTCCGGCGCGCTGCTGTGGGCCCACGAGCCGGCGCCGGTGATCGAGCACGCGTCCGCGTTCGACCTGGTGGACCCGGAGGTGGGGGCCACCTTCGGACCGGACCATGCCCGGGTCACCGATCCGGTGGCGCGGGAGGCGATGCTGCGCTATCTCGACCGGGGCACGGTCCTGATGTTCACCACCGCCCTGCTCGACGATGTGGTGGACCGGTCCCGGGGCATGGTCGTGCCGCTCCACTTCCGTACCGACGGCAGGTGGATCTGGAACGACGCGATCACCTACTACCTGCGGGAGCACCAGCTACAGCCGGACATCCGGCTGGCCGAGTACGCCGAAAGCGTCGGCTACCACGTGTCTGCATTGGACGGTGTCGCCGTCTTCCGCACCCTACGTAAGCTGCAGGAACCGGAGGAAAGCGAGCCGGTGTGGCGCTATCACGGCGACGAGTCCGAGTCGGACGACTGATCGGCGGCTGCGCGAGGCCAGCAACGGCCCGAATGGTAAGCAAGGGTTTTCCAGGGTTCACATCATCTCCGCCGCCCCTAACTTTTCGGGGCGGAGGAGGTGGCTTGCCATGGTGGGCAACGGTCCTGACGAAGAGCGGGAGCAGGAGCTGGAGCGGCTCTACCGGAGCAACTTCGCGCCACTGTTCGCGTACGTCGTGAAGCTGACCCTCGGGGACGTGGCGAAGGCCGAGGACATCGTCCAGGACACGATGCTGCGCGCCTGGCAGCACATGGACGATCTCGGGCTGACCCACGAGACCGCCCGGCCCTGGTTGTTCACCGTCGCCCGGCGCATAGTGATCGACCAGCTGCGGGCCCGGGCGGCCCGGCCGACCGAGGTCCACTGCGATGTGCTGGAGTTCTGGCCGGTCGCCGACGACGCGATCGAGCGGACGCTGGACGCGATCGAGGTGGACTCCGTGTTGGCGAGCCTGCCGGTCCACCATCGTGACGTGCTGGTCTACCTCTACCTGCGGGAACGGACGACCGAGGAGACGGCGGTCCTGATGGGCATCCCGAAGGGGACCGTCAAGTCACGGGCGCATCACGCGTTGCGTACCGTGCGACGCACGCTGACCTATGACCGGGCGGCCGGTGGGGACAGGTGCCAGGCGAGCATCTCGTGTGTGCCGGCAGTATCAGCGGTGGAGGCGATGAACCCGGCATAGGCGGGTCCCTTGCCCAGGGTCGCAGCCAGCTTCACCGTAGCCGTGAGCACCGGCGCGGTCGGTTTGGTGGTGCCGGTCGACGCGTAGACCCGCAGGCTCTGTCGCTCAGCCAGATAGTCGATCCAGACCGTCACCGGACCACCGTCGAGGTCGACTCCGGGACTCGTGGAACCCAGCCTGGTAGGCCGATCGTTGCGCGCCGAGATGACGGTGACGGCGTCGCCCGCGCCGGTCGGTCCGTCGACCATGAAGTCGACGCTCATCCGGGGGATCAACTGGTCGAGTGGCTCCGCGCTGACGACCTCCTGGGTTCGTAGCACGAAGGAGAGCGTCCCGGACCGGCCGGTGCTGGTGAACCGGAAGGCCGTACTGAACGAACGGGCCGGATCCAGCGTCATCGCCGACCACATGGCGCCATGCTGTCCCGAACCCTCGGCCAGTCGGACGGTGGCACCGGCATGGACAGCGCCGCCGGTGAAGGTGAGGCCGGTCGGGTTGGTGAAGCTGCGGTAGTCGATCCGGTCAGTGTTCTGCGGGGCATCGGAGGCGTCCGGGGCGGCGGGCGGGGTAGGTCCGGCGCTCTGGGTGACCGGCGGCAGTGCCTGCGGTTCCGGTTCCAGCCAGCCGGGCAACTTGATCACGATGACCCAACCGGCGACCGCTGTCACAGCCACCATCGCGATCGACGGCAGCCACGCGGTCCATCGTGGAGCGGACGGGCCGGCAACGCGGCGGGCGGCGGCACGGGCGGCCGGTTCTTCGGTACGTCGTCGAGGTTCTGGCCCCGCCGCCGGATCGACGGCCGGAGACGTCGGTTCGGCCGGCACCTCGGCGACCACGGAGTTCGTGACGTCCTGATCGGGGACCTCGTCGACGCGAGGAGCCAGCGGCAGTCGGACCGTGTCGTGGCCAGCTTTGGCCGGGTCCTTCATCGGCTCGTCACCGACCTCCGGCTCGCGGGGCGCACGCAGCCAGACTGCGCGTACCGGATAGAGACCTTCGCCCGTGGAGCGGCGCGAAGAATCATCAGGCTTCGCCACGTCGGCCATCGCCCCTTGTCTGCACCCGATTCCGTCGCCGCCCGCCGACGACGGCGTTCCCGGCCACTACGGACCGACCGGGAAACTGGTTCACCATTCCACAGAGATTGAATGAACCCGTTGGAACGCCGCCGCGTAGTGAGCCGGGAGACAGCGGAAGAAGGCATCGCATGAGTGACATCGAGCGAGGATCGGACCAGCAGGATGCCGACCTGGACGAGTTCGCCGAGGACTGGGCCGAGCCCGACCAGCCGCAGAGCCGGTGGAGCCGGCTGAAGCGGACCGGGCTGCGCCGTCCCTCCACGCCGTTGCTCGCCGCGGTCTGCGTCGGTGTCCTGGCGGTGCTGATCGGCGTCGTCGTCGTGGGTACCCGGACCGGCGATGACGCCGCGCCCCCCTTGAACGCTGCTGCCAGCCCGACCGTCGAACCGCCCCCCATCGATTTCGTCCCGGTCGGCGAGGAGGGCGAGGTCACCCCGAATCCGTCCCCGTCGACCAGCCCCAGCGGATCGCCGAGCGCGGGTACGTCGCCGTCATCGGCCTCCTCCCGCCCGCCCAGCGGCAGCCCCACCCGCACCCCGCAGCAGACCCCCACGTCGACCGCGCCGCAGGTGACCTTCGCCGCGGTGGGGGGTTACAACTGCACGCACACCTCGACTCGGGGATTCCGCATCATCGGGCGGTACACCGAGGACAAGCAGGGTTGGGTCCGGGTCGGTAGCGGCGCCTGGACCTCGGACGGTTGTGATGGCAGCTTCGACACGATGCCGATGTCGGGGTCCAAGAGCAAGGACGACAGCTCCTTCTACGCCGAGTGGTGGTTCGCCGTCGGGACGGGCACCCGGTCGTGCGCCGTGTCGACGTACGTGCCGACCACCACCGTGCACCGCCACGTGGCCGGGAAGCCCGCCACCTACCAGGTACGTGACACCGAGGGCGGCGCGGTTCGGGCGACGTTCACGGTCGACCAGCGGGTCAACCGGGGACGTTGGGTCTCTGCCGGCACGTACGCCGTCAGCGGTGGCCGGATCGTCATCCGGGTGGTCAACCGGGGCGAGGACTGGAACGACGACGGCCGGACCTACGAGCATGTTGCAGTCGCCCAGCTGCGGGTGACCTGCCACTGACCGGTGAGTGCCCGGCTCGCCGGCTCCGTCATGTGCCGTGGCGTCATCTGCCCCGTCCCGACATGCTGGAAGCCGGCCGACGGACTGGTCCGGTTCGCCGGGGCGAACCTCTGGGCCGGAAAGCTTCGTAAGCCGACCACGACTCCCGGCAGGTGGGAGCATGTGCGGGTGGGGATGAGAGGCATGCGCCGAGCCCGTCCGCCAGCGGTGGCGGTCGTGACGGGGGCCAGTGCCGGGGTCGGCCGGGCCACGGTACGGGAGTTGGCCCGCGCCGGCACCTCGAGGATTGCCCTGCTGGCTCGGGGACGGGCCGGGCTCGATGCGGCCGCCGCCGAGGTCCGGGCAACCGGGGTGGTGGCCCTGCCGATCGAGACCGACATGGCCGACTACGAGCAGGTCGAGGCGGCAGCCGCCCGAGTCACCGCCGAACTCGGGCCGATAGATCTCTGGGTCAACAACGCCTTCACCTCGGTTTTCGCCCCCTTCGATGAGATTGAGCCGGCGGAGTTCCGTCGGGTGACCGAGGTGACCTACCTCGGATTCGTGCACGGCACCCGAGCCGCGCTCGATCGCATGCTGCCACGCGACGAAGGGACGATCGTGCAGGTCGGCTCCGCGCTGGCGTACCGGTCGATCCCATTACAGTCGGCCTACTGCGGCGCCAAGCACGCGATCGTGGGCTTCACCCACTCCCTGCGGTGCGAACTGGCGCACCAGCACAGCCAGGTCCGGGTGACCGTCGTCCACCTGCCCGCGCTCAACACTCCGCAGTTCGACTGGGTGCTCTCCCGGCTGAGCCGGCGACCGCAGCCGGTGCCACCGATCTACCAGCCGGAGGTGGCGGCCCGGGCCATCGTGCACGCGGCGACGCGACCCGGGCGGCGCCGGGAGTACTGGATAGGCGGTTCCACCGTGGCGACCATCCTCGCCAACCGGATGGCCCCCGGCCTGCTCGACCGTTACCTGGCCCGTACCGGCTACGACAGCCAGCAGACTTCGGAGCGCACCCAGCCGCACCGTCCCGTGAACCTCTGGCAACCGGCCGACGGCGCCGCCGGCCACGATCATGGTGCACACGGTTCGTTCGATGGTCGAGCCCATCCGCGCAGCCCACAACTCTGGGCCGCCGAGCATCGAGGACTGCTGACCGCGACGGCCGGCGCCGTGGGACTGGCCGCAGTGGCAGCCCGCCTGCTCCGCCGTCGTTGATGATGGCCCGGGTATCGGGGGTAGGTCTCCTCGTAACGTGGATACCGGCAGTCCGGCGCTGACCAGCGGCCGAGCTAACTATCGTGGTGGGGAGGCAAGGGCGGGCGCGATGAGTACGGCGTTTTCTTGGGACTGGACGTCGGTAAGGAAGACCGCCACACGGTCGGGCTTGGCCGCGAGGGAAAGCGGCTGCTCATTTGCCTTCGCCCAACGCCGCGTTGACGTTCTGCAGGCCATGCTGCGTGACCGTGCCTGCTACCCGGCTCCCACCGCCCATTCGGCTGCCCGATTAGCATGAGGAAGTGCCCGATCAGCATGAGGAAGATCGTGATCCTCGGCCGTGGTGGCGCGGGCAAGTCCACCCTCGCCGCCCACCTGGGCGCGGCCCTGGCGCTGCCGGTCGTCGAGCTGGACAGACACTTCTGGTCTGCAGACCTCACTCCAACACCCAAGGACCGGTGGACGGACATCCAACTCCGGCTCACCAGCGGCCAGCGATGGGTCATCGATGGAGATCTCGGCCCGTACGACGTTCTTGATGTACGACTGCGAGCCGCCGATACCGTAATCGTGCTGGACTTTCCCCTCTGGCGCTGCGCCTGGCGCGCGCTGCGACGCTCCCGCGAGAACCTGGCCTTCTGGCGCTGGGTCCTCGCCTACCGACGCCGCAGCCTGCCCACGGTCCTGGCTGCGATCGCGAGCAACGCCGCCCACGCCGACCTCCGCGTGCTTCGCAGCCCCCGCGCCGTCGAACAACTCCTCAATCAGGTCAACGCACAACCCCACCCGACCAAGGCCCCTTGACGAGCCCATAGACACCCCACACAGCCACCGTCGGTGGCATGGGCATGACGCTGGAGAGCTACCCGTCAGCGCGCATCGTGCTTGCCGCGCACGCGGATCACCTTGGCCGGCAGACGCCGACCCTGGGGCGGTACGTAGACGCCGCCATCATCGCCGACCACTTGGCGGAGAAGTCACCGGACCAGAGCGGATGCACCACCGAACAACGGGACCGCCTTGTGTAGCAGTACCTTGCGGTGCTCGATCGGCAGGACTGGTACGAGACGATTCGTGCCGGCCTCGACCTGGACAGCGAGTTCTTCCGCTGGTTGGCCGAGAACGTGGCAGCGCGTCAACAGTTGCGAGCGTTCCTCGACGCTGGTGATGTCCAGTGAACCGTACTGTTGATCAGTGGCTGAGATCATTGACCTGCTTGATGAGCCGGACCAACAGCTTGGGCGCTGATCTGGGCCCGACGACGACGGCGACGCCAGCGTCGTACGGCGAAGGCGAGCCCGCCGGCGGCCAGGCCGGCGAGGAGCAGCCACGGCGGTGCCCAGATGCTCGACGTACGCACCACTGGCGGCAGTGCGGTGTCGACCGTGCTCGCCGCGAGGTCGACGGTGGTGGTCAACCGGAGGACCGGCGGCACCCCGGCGATCCGCTCGGTGACGGTGAAGGTGCTCCCGGGCAGCAGCTCAGGCAGGTCGAGCTGATCGGTTTGGGCCAGCCGCCACCCGAGCGGCCCGTGCACCGTCAGCGCACCGGTCCCGGTGACCCGTACATTGCCGGTGTTTCGGATCCGGTAGGTGACCACGAGGTCCCCGCCACCGAGGGGGTTGACCGGGTTGGCGTAGCTGGTCTGGATCGTCTCCACCGTCACCCCGGGTTGCACCGGCCCGGACACCCGAAGATAGACGCGGGCCGCGATCCGCCGGTCCACGTTGACCCGCTGCCCGTCCGCGTCGACCTGGACCTGGGCGAGGGAGCCGATCACCCCGCCAGCGTGATCCCCTGGGGTGACGTTGGTGGGCACCGTGAGCCGGAACGGGATGTCCAGCTGTTTACCGGCGGGGACGGTGTAGGTGCGCTGGTCGAAGTGGATCCATGCGCCCACATCGACGGGCGGTTGACTCGCGGGCAGCAGGGCGAACGCCCCATCTGTGGTGGTGAAGCCGTCAGTGCCGTACACCGTGAAGGTCTGCGGCCGGTCGCTGCGGTTGCCGACGGTGACGTGGTCGGTGGTTTGGCCGCCGGGGGCGAGCTGGTAGACGAAGTGGTCGCGCCCGGCGGGTCGACCGGCCCCGGAGGGCTGCACCGACCAGGCGAGCCCGCCGTCCCCGCCAACGGGCGGCACGGTGGGGCTGGCCGGCGGGGTAGGGGTGATCGGCAGGGTAGCCGCGGCCGGCATGGGAACGCTGATCATCGCGGCGACGGCCAGCATCGCGAGCAGCGCGCGGCGGGGGTGGGGCAGGCGGGACATGCCGGGGCTCCAGGACCAGGGGATGGCGGATGGGGGACCGGTGGGGGGGGGGGGGCCCCCGGCCCCGGGGGTGGGGGGTGGGGGCCCGGGGGGGCCGCGGCCCCCCCCCCCCCCCACCGGCAGCTGAGCAACTCAGGAGAGCGTCAGCGTCAGGGTTGCGGTGTAGTCGCCCGCCGGAGCGGACGCGGGTACGCCGAGGTTGAGCTGCGCGCCGCAGGCGAACTGCCCGGCGCTCGCGCCGGCTGCCGAGGTGCACAGCGCCCGGGCGCTGCCCAGGCCGGTGCCCGGATTGGCCGTGGCACCTGGGGTGACCACGCCGGAGCTACCGACCAGCGGGTCGGTGACGAACGACGCGCTCGGCACCCAGCCGAGGTTGTCGGCCGCGATGACCCCACCACCGACCGAGGTGAAGTTCTCCACCTGGCCGACCAGGCTCCACCCGGCGTTGGTGCCGCGCAGGTCCGCGACGGTGGCCTGGGGGAGCGCCCCGGAGGTGATCTCACCGTTGGCCACCAGCGGCAGGGCCACCGACGAGCCGGCCACGGTCAGGGTGAGCGGGCCGCCCTGGACTGTGGTGGTGATTTCCTGTTCGGCGCTGCCGACACCGCCCGGGGCAGTGCCCTGGAAGGTGACCGGCGTGAAGGTGTCCTGGCTCCGGTCGGCCGAGCCCCGGGCCGCAAAGGTGATTACGTAGCACTGCACCGTGGTGCAGTCGACTGCGTTGCCGTTGCGGTCGGTGTACCGGGCACTGATCGCCAGGGTGGTACGGAACGAGCCGTCCGCCTGGAGGGTGTCGCGGGCCTCGGTGGGTTCGTTGGTCTTGTTCACCCACTTGGTGGTCTGCAGGACACCCGCGTTGATCCAGTGCTCGTCCACCTTCGGACCGAAGGAGACGTAGATCCCGGCGCCGTTGTTGGCGTCGGGGTCGAAGCCGGTCCCGTCGATCGTGATGGTCGTGCCGGCCGGGTCGACGGCACTGCTCGGGGCCACGGTAACCGCCGGACCCGTCGGAGTGCCGCCGCCACCGGTGGTCAGGCTGAACGACACCGGGTCCAGGGCGTCACCGGCAGCGTAGAAGCCGTTGAACGCACTGGCCCCGACGCTGGTCAGCGTCGCCGGCAGGTTGGCCCAGGACACCGTGGCGCCGCTGCTGTCCGGGGTGGCCCCGGCGGTGTCGAGTACGGCGATCTCGGCCTGTCGGACCGACACCGGTTCGGCACCGGTGGTGGCCAGGTCGACATCGGCCTTGAGGGCAGCCATACCGCTGGACAACTCGACCGTCGGGTTGGCCAGCGTGATGGTGAACATGTGCGCCGGGTACGAGAAGACCACCGTTCCGCCGTGTCGCGCGGTGGTGGCACCCGTCGCCGGATCGTACGACCCGCCGGTGCTGGGGAAGGTAAACGTGCCGTTGGCGTTGATGCTGGCACCGTTGCTGACCGCGATCGGCGGGGTGCCGTTGCCGGTGGACACGTAGCCCCGGAACGACGCCTTGAAGCCCCAGGTGAGACTGCCACCGCTGATGTCGGCGGGGGCGGCCGAGGCGGGGCCGGGGTTGACGAGCGCGGCGGCGACGCCGAGCGCGGCGACCGCCGTCCAGCGTACGGAACGTCGCGTCGCAGCGACGGTTCTGGAACCGATCATCCATCGATCCTTTTTGGAGGGTGAGACGGGTTGGCTCGCGCATCGGCTGACCGGCGGCGAGCACCCCCGAAGGTCAGCTTAGGTTAGGCATAGCTAAGTTGTGGTTGCCCATCGGGCCCCTGGCCTGCAACTTTCGCCGACTCGGATCTTGTTTTGGCGAACTGGATGACTTAGGTTAGCCAAACCTAAATCGTGATGCCCGGTAGGGCGTCCTTTGGCGTGCCCGTTGGAGTCCCCATGTCACCGCCCCCCGTCGAAACCCGTATCCGCACCACCGTCGTCCGCCTCGGCGTACTGGCGTGCGCCGTCGCCGTCGCCGTCACCGCCGTGGTCGGGTCGACCGGCACACCCGCCCTGGCCGACGTCACTGGTCGGGGAACGGCGGGGCAGAAACTGACCGTCTCCAAGGCCGCCAGCATCAGCCGTACGGGCGAGACCGTCACCGTCAGCGGCTCGGGCTACGACGTCGACAAGGGCATCTACGTGGCTTTCTGCGTCGACAACGGTGCAGGTGCCATCCCGTCACCATGCGGTGGCGGAGCCGATACCAGTGGTAGCAGTGGTGCCTCGAACTGGATCTCCTCCAACCCGCCCTCCTATGGCGAGGGCCTGGCGGTCCCGTACGGAGCGGGTGGCACGTTCCGGCTCCAGATGAAGATCACCAGGATGATCGGTGACGTCGACTGCACCACCCGACGGTGTGCGGTGGTCACCCGGACCGACCACACCCGCGCCAGTGACCGCAGCCAGGACGTACGGGTGCCGGTGAGCTTCGCCGCCGCCAACGCCCCCGCGCCGACTGCGGCCCGGACTACCGCCCCGGGCTCCGCGTCGACCTCCGGCGGGGCCGCAGCCACCGGCGGCGCGGCGGCACCGACCGCTGCCGTACCGGTACCCGGTGCGGCGGTCGCCACCGGACCGGTCGCCACCGGCGTTGCGGCCAGCGCCGTCGCTGACGCCGGACAGGTCACCCGGACCAGCAGCGCCGCCGAGGCGGGACGCGGCTGGACCACCGCCCTGGTACTGCTCGGCTTTGCCGTGGTCGGCCTGGCCGGCTGGGCCCTGGGCCGCCGTCGAAACCGGAGCGAGGCGTGAAGGCGCCACCATCGGTATCGAACCGGACCGTGACAGCGTCGAGCCGAACCATCATGGCGGCACCCCCGATGCCGGTACGGCGTCGGCCTCGCCCGGTCCGCGCATCGTTGCTGACCGGGGTGCTGCTGGTCACCGGTGCGCTCGCCGCCTGCGACGCGCCCACCACCGGGCCGGCGGCCACCGGCGTCACATCGTGCGGACCGAGCACCGCCGTACCCGAGTCGACCGACGTCGTCGCGCTCAGCCCCGCCCCGACACCGCAGCTACCGGTGACCGTCACCTCCGCCGACGGCGAACGGACCACGGTTACCGACGTCAGCCGAATCCTGCCGGTCAACCTCTACGGCTCGATCGCGGAGATCGTCTTCAGCCTCGGGCTGGGGGACCGGGTCGTCGGGCGGGACACCGCCACCACCTTCCCGGCCGCCGCACACCTACCGGTCGTCACCCCCGGCGGGCACGACCTCTCCACCGAGGCGATCCTCACCCTCGACCCGACGGTGATCGTCGCCGACGACAGCATCGGCCCGCCCGAGGCGCTCACCCAACTTCGTCGCTCCGGCATCGCGGTGGTCATCATCGACGACGAGCAGAGCCTGGCCGGCGTACCGGAGCACATCCGGGCCGTGGCCGCCGCGCTGGGCGTACCGGCCGCCGGGGAGGAGCTGATCGGCCGGGTCACCGCCGAGATCGACCAGGCTCGGGCCAGCGCACCGACCGACCGGAAGCCCCGGATCGCGTTCCTCTACCTACGCGGCACCGCCGGGGTCTACCTGATCGGCGGCAAGGGCGCCGGCTCCGACGCGATGATCGAGGCGATCGGCGGCGTCGACGCCGGTACGGCCATCGGGCTGGCCAAGTTCCGTCCACTCACCAGCGAAGGACTCATCAACGCCACGCCCGACGTGATCCTGGTGATGACCGAGGGGCTGGCCTCGGTGGGCGGTGTCGACGGGCTGCTCGCCCTGCCCGGCGTCGGGCAGACCCCGGCCGGCGCCAACCGGCGGATCGTGGACATCGACGACGGACTGCTGCTCAACTTCGGCACCCGTACCGGTCAGGCCGTCAAGGCGCTCGCCCGGGCCGTACACGAGTGCGGGGCGGCATGACCACCCAGAGCGCCGCAGCCGTACCGGCCGCCCGGGGACGACTGGTGCTCGGCGGACTCACCGTCGCGCTGCTGCTGCTCGGCCTCGTGGCGGCCGGCAGCGGACAGGTGCAGATCAGCCCGGCCGAGGTGCTCGGTTCGGTCCTGCATCGGCTCGGCCTGGAGATCGGCTCGTTGCCGGCCGCCCCGCAGGGCGAGAACGCATTGTGGATCGTCCGCTTCCCCCGGGTCGTGCTGGCCGCCGTGGTCGGTGCCGCACTGGGCTGCGCCGGTGCCGTCATGCAGGGCATCTTCGGCAATCCCCTGGCCGAGCCCGGGGTGATCGGCGTCTCCTCCGGTGCCGCTGTCGGCGCTGCCTTGGCGATCGTCACCGGCTTCACCGCCTTCGGTAACTGGACGGTGGCGGTCGCCGCCTTCACCGGCGGGCTGCTCACCACGTACGCCGTCTATCTGCTCGCCCGGGCCGGTGGGCGTACCGAGGTGGTGACCCTGGTGCTCACCGGGATCGCGGTGAACGCGGTTGCCGGGGCGCTGATCGGGCTGCTCATGTTCCTCGCCGACGAGGCCGGGGTGCAGGCGATCAGCTTCTGGAACCTGGGCAGTCTCGCCCAGGCCACCTGGGGGGCCGTGGCCGTCGCGCTGCCCTGCCTGCTGATCGGTCTGGTCATTGCCCAATTCGGCGCGGGCAAGCTGGACCTACTGGCGCTCGGCGAGCGCTCCGCCCGGCACCTCGGCGTCGACGTCGAACGGCTGCGGACCACCATGATCGTGGTCAGCGCCCTGCTCACCGCCGCCGCGGTCGCTTTCACCGGCATCATCAGCTTCATCGGACTGGTGGTACCCCACCTGATTCGGATGGTGGCCGGACCGGGACACCGGGTGCTGCTGCCGGCCAGCGCCATCGGTGGCGCGGTCGTGGTGATCGCGGCGGACCTGGTCGCCCGTACCTTGGTGGACTACCAGGAACTGCCGCTGGGCGTACTCACCGGATTGATCGGTGGCCCCTGCTTCTTCTGGCTGTTGCGCCGTACCCGCTCCAGGGCGGGAGGTTGGGGATGACCGCCCCAGTACGGCGTGCGGGCTGGGCCCGTGGGCTACGCGGTCTGCGCCGGCCGCCCCGGGTGCCGACCTCCGCCGCCGCTGGCACCTGCCTCGTCCAGGTCGACGGACTGTCGGTCCAGCTCGGTGGGCGGACCGTCCTCGACCGGGTCGACCTCGACATCCGGGCCGGTGAGGTGCTGGCTCTGGTCGGCCCCAACGGTGCGGGCAAGTCGACCCTGCTCGCCGCGATCTGTGGCGACCTGCCCGCCGCCGGTGGCGACGTACGAATCGACGGTGCGCCGCAGGGCGCGTGGACGCCGGTCGAGCTGGCGCTGCGTCGGGCCGTACTCACCCAGCACAGCACGGTGACCTTCTCCTTCGCCGTGGCCGAGGTGGTCCGGATGGGCCGGGCACCGTGGGCCGGGCTGCCGCAGGAGGCAGCCGACGACGCGATCGTCGCCGAGGCGCTGGCGGCCACCGAGACGACCCGGTTCGCTGCCCGGACCGTGCGATCGCTTTCCGGAGGCGAGCAGGCCCGGGTGGCGCTGGCCCGGGTCCTCGCCCAGCGGGCCACCGTGCTCCTACTGGACGAACCGACCGCCGCCCTCGACCTGCACCACCAGGAGTTGGTGTTGCGGCTGGCCCGGGACCGGGCCGCTGCCGGTGACGCCGTCGTGGTCGTGTTGCACGACCTCGGCCTGGCCGGTGCCTACGCCGACCGGATCGCGTTGCTGGCCGCCGGCCGGGTACGGGCCGTCGGCCAGCCGGCCGAGGTGCTGACCTCTGCCCTGCTCAGCGAGGTGTACGGGCATGAGATCGAGGTCCTGGCCCACCCGGACAACGGTCTGCCGCTCGTCGTACCTCGACGTTCCCACCCCGGACCGTCGTTTCCCGACGCTGCCACCCCGGACCATCACTTCCCGACGGTTCCCACCCCGGACTGTCACTCCCACCCTCGACCCGCTAAGGAAAACCGTGAGTGAATCCTTCTCCGTGCGACTGCGCGCGGCGACCTGGACCGATCACCGGGCCGCCGAGTCGGAACAGTTCGTCTCGGCGTTGATCGCCGGTGAACTCGGCCGAAACCGCTACGCGGCGCTCGTCGCCCAGCACTACTTCATCTACCGCGTGTTGGAGGAGGCCGCGGCGGCGTTGCGGACGGATCCGGTCGCCGGTGTCTTCGTCGACGACGATCTGACCCGGTTGCCGTCGCTCGTCGCCGACCTGGAGTTCCTGCTCGGGACGGACTGGGAGCATCGGATCAGCGTCATTCCGGCGACCGCGGCCTATCTGGCCCGGATGCGCGAGGTGTGCTGGACCTCGCCGGCCCGGTTCGTCGCCCACCACTACACCCGTTATCTCGGTGACCTCTCCGGGGGACTGTTCATCGGGCGGTCGGTGGTCCGGACGTACGAACTGCCCGACGGGGCCGGTGCCAGCTTCTACCGGTTTCCCGCGATCGACGATCCGCGTGGCTACAAGGCCGCCTACCGGGACCGGCTCGACCGGATGCCGATCGACGAGGCGACGCGGGCGGAACTGATCGAGGAGGTGGGGTTGGCCTACCAGCACAACACCGCGGTCATGGCCGAACTCGGCCGGGACCGCGACGGCATTGACTCGACGCGGGAGCAGGTGGCATGAGCGGCCCGTTTCCGCCGGAGGTGGTTGCCCAGATCAGCCGGCACATGAATGACGACCACGCAGCCGACTCGCTGCTCATCTGCCGGGCGTTGGGCGGCCAGCCGACCGCGTCCGCCGCCCGGATGTCCGGTCTCGACACCGAAGGCATCGACTTCACGGCCGTGGTCGACGGGGTCGAGGTGCCGGTACGGGTGCCGTTCGGCCAGCCGATCACCGAGCGTCCGCAGGTACGGCAGGAGGTGGTCCGGATGTACCAGCAGGCGTGTGCCGTCCTGGGGGTCGAGCCCCGCCGCGGCTGAGCGGGACATCCGGTCGATCCGCCATTACAACCGGGACCGCGACATCGATCGCGACGCTCGCGAGGAGGCGATCTACTTCCGTCGTACCCTTTGGGCGGGTCGCCATAGATTCCCGACGTGCTTAGGCTAGCCTGGCCTAAGCACAGGGTATGTCGCGATCGGAGGGTCCACTGTGCGGCTGTACCTGACCGCGCTCAACCCTACCGACGCCGTACTCGATGGGTTTCTTCCCGCCGCCGCCCGGCTCGGGCTACCGGCAACCGTACTGACCGATCAGCCGGAGCGCTGGCCCTCGAAGGTGCCGGTCCAGCGGTGTCCGGTGCGTGATCCGGCGGCCGTCGTCGCGGCGGTGACCGGCGGCGAACCACCGGCTGCCCTGCTGTCCAACAGCGACCACCTGCAAACCGCGACCGCGCTCGCCGCCCGCCGCCTCGGCCTGCCCGGCAAGGACCCGGCAGCCACCCGGCGGTGCAAGGACAAGGCGCTGACCCGGCAGGTCGTCGCCGCCGCCGGGCTGGACACCGTGGCCAGCGCGACCATCGACCCGGGCGAGCCCGCCGAAGTCGCCGCCGCACTGCCCTACCCGGCCGTGGTCAAACCGCGTGACGGAGTGGCCAGCGAGGACGCCTACCTGGTCGCTGACCAGGCCGAACTCGCGGCCCGGGTCACCGAGATCCGTCGCCGCCGACCGGAGGTCACGCTGGTCGTCGAGGAATACCTGACCGGCGAGGTACGCACCCACGACACCCTCGGCGACGGCACGCGACTGCGCACCATCGGCGGGTGGCAGACCACCCTCGGGCCACCGCCCACCTTCACCGAGCAGGCCCTCGACTGGGCGCCGCTACCTCCCGGGCCGATCGCCAGCCAACTGCGGGCCCAACTCGACGCGCTCGGTGTCTCGTTCGGTGCCTGCCACACCGAGTACGTCGTCTCCGACGGCCGGGCCCGGCTGATCGAGGTGAACTACCGACTGATCGGCGACCGGATGGACCTCATCCTGGCCGAACTGCTGGACGTCCCACTCTTCGAGTACGTCATCCGGCTGCACCTCGGCGAGCCGCTGACCGCCCTCGCCGTACCCGACCCGGTCACGCTGGCCCGGCACGCCCAGGTCGACTACGTCTGCGCGGACCGCTCCGGCGCGCTGACCGCCGCGCCCGGTGCCGTCGACGAGGACCGCGCCGGAGTACGACTCAGCTGCCGCCCGCTGCGGCAACCCGGCGTCCACGCCGACTGGACCGGCACCAACCGGGACTACCTGGCCGCCCTGCATGCCATCGGCGCCGATCGGGAACAGGTACACCACGCACTCCGCGCGTTCCGGGCCGGCCTGCACTGGGAGATCACACCGTGACCCAGGATGTCGTCGAAGGTCACACCGTGACCGATACCGCCGAGCGGCAGGCCTTCACCCGGGTGCTCGACGCGCTGCTGCGCGAGGACCATCTCGGCCTGACCAGCCGAGGCACCCCGGACGGGCCCGACCGGTGGCAGGTACGCACCCCGGCCGGGCTGCTGCGGATACCGGTCCGCGCCGACGGTTTCCAGCACGCCATCCGTACCGCCCGGTCGATCGTCGAGGTCCAACCGGAGACGGGCGAGCCGTACCGGGTGGAACGGCTCGACGAACTGCTCGACCTGCTCGCCCCGCAGGACGACCCCGAGGCCGAGGCCGGCTGGGCGGCCTTCGTAGCCGAGTGCCACGGCGACCTGCTCGCCCGTCGGCTGGCCGCGCAGGTCCGACCAGAGGTGTACGACACGATCGCCGTCCGCCATCGGGCCGAGCCGACCGGCCTGCCCGGGGCACTGCTGGACGAGGTCCTCGCCGCCCACACCGGACACCCGGTCTATCCCACCGACCGGTGCCGGCACGGCCTCGACGCCACCGAACTCCACCGGTACGCCCCGGAGCACGCCCCCCGGTTCCCGCTGCGCTGGCTGCCGGTGGCCCGCTCGGAGCTGCGGATGGTCGGCACCCTGCCGCCCTGGTGGCCGGTCGCGGACCGTCCGGACCAGGTGCTACTGCCGGTCCATCCGCTCACCGCCGACCGGGCCGGCCTGCCGGTCGTCGACCAACCGATGATCGAGGTACGCCCCACCCTGTCCATGCGGACGGTGGCGCTGGCCGACGACCCGTACACGCAGTTGAAGTTGCCGCTGCCCACCGCGACCCTGGGGGCGCGCAACCGGCGGACCCTGGCCCCCGACGGCCTCGCCGACGGGGCAGAGATGGCTCGGCTGCTGGACCGGATCGCCGCCGCCGCACCGGCGTTCGCCGGGCGGATCCGGCACGCCGACGAGAGCCGGTACGGCCACTGCGGCGACGGCGACGAACTCCGGTCGTTCCTGATCCGGCGCTTTCCCCAGGACCTGGCCGACTCGGTGGTGGTCCCGGTGGCGGCCCTGGCCGCCAGCACCCCGACGCCGCCGGGCGCAGATGGCGGTGACCGGCAGGGGTGGACGGTGGCGCAGCGGGTGGCCGGTGGGGATCCGGTGCCACTGCTGGAGTCCTACCTGGACCTGCTGCTCGACTGGCACGTGTACCTCTGGCTGCGGCACG
This sequence comes from Micromonospora sp. NPDC003197, assembly GCF_053590565.1. Classification (NCBI taxonomy): domain Bacteria; kingdom Bacillati; phylum Actinomycetota; class Actinomycetes; order Micromonosporales; family Micromonosporaceae; genus Micromonospora; species Micromonospora sp. NPDC003197. The sequence continues at coordinate 77,430 of NZ_JBSFTE010000017.1, forward strand.
GCATCGCCCTGGAGGCACACCCGCAGAACCTGTACCTGATCATCGATCCCGACGGCCGGGTCGGGCTGCTCTACAAGGACAACGACGGGGCCCGACTCGATCCCCGGCACGCGGAGCTGCCACTGCGCGACCGTCGGATGGTCGTCGAAGATCCGAACGAACTCGCCGACGTCTTCACCACCATCACTCTGCACCTGGCGGCGGCAGCCCCGCTGCTCGCCCTTGCCGAGCGCGGAGTGGCCGTACCGACCCCGGCGGCGGCACTACGCCCCCGGCTGCTCGCCGCCCGAGACCGCTGGGACGACGACTCGACCGAGGCCGCCGCTGCCGCCCGGCTACTCACCGAGCGGTTGCTGACCGCCGACCAGCTGCCGGTGAAGGCAATGCTCACCGCCGGCACGCTGCTGCCGAAACAGCGGCTCGGCTGCGCCGACGTCAACAAGTACTACCGGCGAACCGGCCCCAACTATCTGCGAGCGGGACAATGATGACCGCCTCCCACATCCGCGCCGACCTGGCCGCCGCCCACGCCCTCTTTGGCTGTCTGGTCCGGGAGGTCGCCGCCCCGGACGGCACCGCCAGCGTCGACGGGGACCAGGCACTGGTCCGGCTGCCCCGCACCGACGTGCTGCTGAGCTGTGCCGTGCGTCGACCGTCGCCGGTCGGCCTGCACCGCTACACCGGGCCCGTGCGACGGCTGGTCGGGGCCGGATGGGCCGCCGTCGAGGTCGCCGAACTGGCCCGACTCGTCGCCGCCGAACTCGACCAGCGCACCGGGGTCGGCAACGAAGAGTTCGTCGCGCAGGTCGTCGCGAGCCGGGACACGATGCGCCAACTGATCGCCGGCCGGCCCGACCAGGATCCCACCCCGACCGGCGAGCCGGCGATCGACGCGTACGTCGACTCCGAACAGTCGCTGCTCTATGGGCATCCGCACCACCCGGCCCCGAAGTGGCGCAGCGGTGATCCGGTCGCCTGGCGGGCGTACGCCCCGGAGCTGCGGGTCGCGTTGCGGGCACACTGGATCGGCGTACCCGACGAACTGGTCGCCGAGGACGGGCCGTTCGATGAGCTGATCGCCGCGCTGGACCCGCCGACCCCGCCCGCCGGGCACGTGGCGCTGCCGGTGCACCCGTGGCAGTTGGCCCTGACCGGGCCGCTCGACGCGCGGCTGCGCGACCTCGGCCCGGCCGGCGTCCCGCTGCGTCCGACCGCCAGCGTCCGCACCCTGTACGCGCCCGCCGCCGACCTGTTCGTCAAGGCCAGCCTGCACGTACGCATCACCAACTGCCTGCGTAAGAACGCCCGGTACGAGCTGACCGGGGCAGTGGCGTTGACCCGGCTGCTGGCCCCGCTGCCCCTGCCGTCGGGCGTGGCGCTGCTCGCCGAACCGGCCTACCGGACCGTCGACCTGCCCGGTCCCGACGAGGCGTACGGCACGATCCTGCGCACCGGTCTGCGGCCGCACCTGCGCTCGGGTGAGACCCCGCTGCTGGCGGCGGCGCTGGCCGTCGGGCCGCTGGCCGTACCCGATCCGCTGGCCTGGTGGCGGGCCTACACCGGCCTGCTCGTTCCGGCGGTGCTCAGGCTGTGGATCGAGTACGGCGTGGTGCACGAGGCGCACCTGCAGAACGTGGTGGTGGTCCTCGACGACCAGCGGCAACCGGTCCGGATGCTCCTGCGCGACCTGGAGGGGGTCAAGCTGGACACCGACCGGTGGCGCGACTGGCCGGCGGGACTGCCGACGTCGATCGCCTACGATCCGCACCGGGCCCAGCGGCGGGTCTCCTACTGTCTACTGGTCAACCACCTGGCCGGGATCGCCGGGGCGCTCGCCGACGCCCGGCCCGGCATCGAGCCGACGCTCTGGGCGGCGCTGCGGGACCTCGTCGCCGAGACCTCGAACCGGCTCGGCGATCCGCCGCCGCTACGTGACCTGCTGGCCGGCGAGCCGCTGGTGGCCAAGGCCAACCTGCTGGTCCGCTGGCACCGGGCCGCCGACCGGCACGCACGGTACGTGCCGATGCCCAATCCGCTGGTTGCCGAGCCACAGGAGAGTCTGCGTTGACCCGTCCCGCCTACGTCTACGACCTGGCGGCGCTGGCCGCGCACGCGCGGGCTGTCCGGTCGGCGCTGCCGGACCGGGTCGAGCTGCTGTACGCGATGAAGGCCAACCCGGACCCGGGCCTGCTGCGGACCCTGGCTCCGCTGGTCGACGGGTTCGAGGCGGCCAGCGCCGGCGAACTGCGGCACCTCGCCGCCGTGCTGCCCGGTCGGCCAGCGGCGGCGTTCGGTGGACCGGGCAAGACCGCCGCCGACCTCGCCGCCGGGCTGGCCGCCCGGGTCGGCCGGTTCCACGTCGAGTCACCCACCGAGCTGCGTCGCCTGGACCGGTTGGCCCGCTCGGCCGGCACTACGGCCGAGGTGCTGCTACGGGTGAACCTGCCGGTAGCGGTGGCCGGGGCGAGCCTGGTGATGGGCGGCGGACCGAGCCCGTTCGGGATGAGCCCGGCCGAAGCGGTGGCCTGCGCCCGACAGACCCTGCCCGGGGTACGCATCCACGGTGTGCACGCCCACCTGGCCAGTGGCCTGGCCGCGCCCGTCGCCGCCGAGGTGGCCCGGCAGATCGTCGACTGGGCGGTGACCGAACTCGGGGCGGCCGAGGTCAACGTCGGTGGCGGCATGACGGTGGACTACGCCGATCCCGATGCGCGCTTCGACTGGGCCGGGTACGGGGCGGCGCTGGCTGGCGTCGTCGACGCGTACCCGGAGGTGGTGTTACGGGTCGAGCCGGGCCGGGCGCTGACCGCCTACTGCGGGTCGTACGTGACCGAGGTGATCGACGTCAAACGGTCCCACGGGGAGTGGTTCGTGGTGGTGGCCGGCGGCACCCACCACCTGCGCACCCCGGCCGCCAAGGGGCACGCCCAACCGTTCACCGTGCACCGTCGGGAGTGGGACGACACGGCGCTGCCAGCTACCGATGGCGCGCTGCTGCCGGCCACCGACGACACGGTATTGCCGGCTACCGACGGCGGGCCGGTCACCGTGGTCGGTCAGCTCTGCACCCCCAAGGACGTGCTGTCCCGGGCGGCGCGACCAGGGCGGATCGCGGTGGGGGACGTCCTCGTCTTCGCCATGGCCGGCGCGTACGCCTGGAACATCAGCCACCGAGACTTCCTGATGCACGATCCGCCGGAGTTCCGGACCGGGGATCCGCAGCTGATCGCACGGGCCATCATCGAGGGGCCGGTTGACCGGCCGGCGGTCGGACTCCCGGCACCCCGGTCAGCTGGGGACTCGTCGGTCCGGCAGTGAGTGGACGGCGGCCGGGGTGAGCGCCCAGTTGAGCGCGTAGTCGGCGACCTCCTCCCAACCGGGCTGCCCGAGCGTGTACGCGGACCGGCCGGGGAACTCGACGTAGTCGGTGATCGCCCGCGACTTCTGGTAGTGCCCGGCGTTCTCCTTGGTCACGTTCGGCGGGACCAGGTGGTCGTCGCCCCCGGCGATGAGCAGCAGCGGAGCCCGTTCCTCGTTACCGAAGGCCACGTGGTCGGGAGTGTCGGGCGTGATGTTGGCCAATGCCCCTTCGAAGAGGATGTGTCCGGCGGCGGGTACGTAGTACCGCTCGTACACCTCGCCGGACTGCGCCGGGTTCAGCGTGTTGGTGAAGGCGTAGTGGAACTGCTCATGGGTGAGCGGGATGGCCCGGCGGCGGTTGAGCGGGTTGAGCAGCATCGGAAAGGTGGACCGGATGGTGGACAGCGGCATCCGGAGGACTCCCTTGACCGGGGCGGAGTCGATGCCCACCCCGACCGCGCCGAGTCCCCGATCCAGCAGGATCTGCATGAACATCCCGCCGTACGAGTGGCCCATGATGATCGGCGGTCGGTCGAGGTCGTAGATGATCTGCTCGTAGTGGTCGACGACGGCGGTGATGTCGAGCCGGGCGATCGGCGACGGGTCGGCGCGTAGCTGTTCCACCTCGCCCTCCATGCCGGGCCAGGCCGGAGCGAGCACCCGGAACCCGGCCCGGGTGTACCGGTCGATCCAGTGCTCCCAGCTGCGCGGAGTCAGACAAAGACCGTGGATCAGGACGATGGTGTCCGGAGCCGGCGTACTGGTCATGGTCTCTCTCCTGACATGCTCGTCGGGCGGGCGGGCGGGCGGGCGGTACGGCGACATGGCGAAGCCGACGTCGGTCCCTTCCCGCCCCGAGCGGACGTATGCCAGGGGTGGGACCCTCCAGCGCTGGTTGACTGGACCTCAGCGCTGGTTGACCAGTGCGCCGGTGAAGCTCCAGCCCGTGGGGGCCACCAGTCGACCGCCGCTGACCATGCTGGCCGGCACGTTGAATCCGTGTCGTAGCTGGATGGGCGGTTTGCTGCCGCTCTCGTACTCGGGTTGGCGGTCGAACGCCTGACAGCCGACCAGTGACGTCTTGTCCCCGTACGTCACGTAGAAGCCGTCGGCGGAGTTGGCAGTACCACCCGTGTCCCACATTCCGGCGGTGTCACAGGTGCAACCGATGAAGACGTTCATGTCCTCTTCGATGTACCAGCCATGCAGGCGGACGTCCTGCGCCTCGCAGCCGACGAACTTGTTCCGGACACCCGTGACGTGGAAGCCGTAGCCCCGCGAGTACCAGGCCTTGCAGCCCTGGAAGAAGTTGTTGGCTCCCGCCACCCGGAAGGCGGCACCAACCGGGGTGGGGGTGGTCGTGGTCGCCTCGCACGCGGTCCACCAGTTGTCCGGGGCCTCGATCAGGAACCCGTACCGGCCGGCGTCACGGACCCGCACCCGGCTGGTCACGCAGGCCTGGGTGTCCGTACCGCGGTAGTGGATGCCGGTGGTGATGGGCTCGTAGATCCAGAGGTTGTCCAGTCGGCACACCGAGTCGGGTTCCCACATGTAGAAACCGCTGGTGCCGACGATGTTGAGGTCGATGCCGACGTTGGCCTTGCCGTACCCGCAGTCCAGCACCAGGTCACCGATGTAGACCGCGTCGACCGGGCCACCGTTGCCGATGGCGATCATCGAGGTCATGGTGGTGCTGGCCTGCAGCCGCGTGTGCTGGCCGACGCCACGGATGGTGCAGCCCGGCGTCGGCACGATGGGGGCGGTGAGCGGGTAGGTGCCGGCACCGAGTTGGATGGCCTTGGCCCCGGCGTTGATCGCCGCCTGGATCGACGAACCGGGCGCGACGTACTCCCATGGGCCGACGACAGCGGCGGCGGCCGGTGCGGCCACCATCGATGCCCCGGAGGCACCTACCAGGCCGGCCACGGCGAACGCCCCGCCCCGCATCAGTGTCCGCCGCGAACCGCCGAGCTCACTCTGGTTGCTCGCATCCTCAGCTCTGTTCATCCCCGTCTCCTTCGCTGATCGACCTCACGACACTCCATCGTGGACATCGATGATGTCAAGATCTTGATTTGGGGGTGCGAATCGGTCAGCATGCCCCCACCCGGCCGATTCCGGCGCGTGCCGTCGAGGTAGCGGTGGGCGTCGGTGGTTGCGGTAGGTTGCCTGGTCATGACCACGGCTGCGGATGTCCGCCACGAACTCGCCAACCTCGCCGACCCGGGCCGGGCGCAGGACGTGAGTCGGTTTCTGCAGATAGTCCCCGGCGGGTACGGCGAGGGCGACCGGGCCATCGGCGTCTCCGTACCCGAACAGCGCCGGGTGGCCGGCCGATACTGGCGTGACCTTTCGCTGGCCGAAACCACGAAGCTGCTGACCAGCAGCGCGCACGAGGAGCGGCTGACATCGCTCTTCATCCTGGTGCGGAAGTTCGCCAAAGGCGACGATGAGGAACGGGGTCGAGTCTTCGGCATCCTCCTGGCCAACACCGACCGCATCAACAACTGGGACCTGGTGGACTCGTCCGCGCCGTACATCGTCGGCCCGTGGTTGATCGACAAGGATCGGAGCGTACTGGACCGGTTGGCCGCGTCGAGCCTGGTGTGGGATCGGCGGATCGCCATCATGGCGACCTTCGCCTTCATCAAAGCCGGAGATTTCCAGTGGACCTTCCGGCTTAGCGAACGGCTACTGCACGATCCGCACGACCTCGTTCACAAAGCGGTGGGCTGGATGCTGCGCGAGGTGGGCAACCGGGACCAGGCAGCGGCGGAGGAGTTCCTGGCTCGCCACTATCGGGTCATGCCACGGGTCATGCTGCGGTACGCGATCGAGAAATACGAACCGCAGCGCCGTAGGGACTATCTGACGGGCGTGGTCTAACGTCCCGTCCCGGCCACACGCCGAGGAAACGGCCGCTTCGGTCAATCGGTGACCTGGACGTCCTTCCAGAAGGCCACCCGGTCCCGGATCTGTGCGGCCTCCGGCTTCGGATCCGGGTAGTACCAGACGGCGTCCGGACTGGTCCGCCCGTCATGTTCCAGCGAGTAGTAGGACGCGGTGCCCTTCCACGGACACACCGTGTGGGTGGGGGAGTCACGCAGTACGTCGGTGCGCAGCGCCGAGCGCGGGAAATAGTGATTACCCTCCACCACCACGGTGTCGTCGCTGTCGGCGATAACCAGGTCGTTCCAGATGGCCTTCGGCATCCTGCCAGCGTAGGTCGGCGTCCCGGCAGCGGCCAGCCGGCCGTCGTTTCCGAAGTGCCTGGCGATTCATCCCCGGTTGTAGGGGTAAGAGGCTCTGTTACCGGGAGGACTGTTACCGGGAGGAACCGTTCGCCGCGAACGCCGTGGAGGAATCAGATGAAGGCAGTGACCTGGCAGGGCAAGCGCGACGTCCGGGTGACCGACGTGCCCGACCCACGGATCGAGGCACCGACCGATGCGATCGTCCGGATCACCTCCACCGCCATCTGCGGCTCCGACCTGCACCTGTACGAGGTGCTTGGGGCGTTCATGAAACCGGGGGACGTGCTCGGCCACGAACCGATGGGCATCGTCGAAGAAGTGGGGTCGGCCGTCACCGGACTACGCCCCGGCGATCGGGTGGTGGTGCCGTTCAACATCGCCTGCGGATCGTGCTGGATGTGCGACCGCCAGCTCTACGCCCAGTGCGAGACCACCCAGGTCCGCGCCGAGGGCAAGGGCGCGGCCCTGTTCGGCTACACCTACCTCTATGGCTCGATCCCCGGTGGCCAGGCCGAATACCTCCGCGTGCCGCAGGCCCAATTCGGCCCGATCAAGGTCCCCGAGAGCGGCCCGGACGAGCACTACCTCTACCTCTCCGACATTCTGCCCACCGCCTGGCAGGCGGTGCGGTACGCCGACACCCCGCCCGGTGGCACGCTCGCCGTCTTCGGCCTCGGACCGGTCGGGCAACTCTGCGCCCGAGTCGGGCGGTACCTCGGTGCCGACCGGGTCATCGGGCTGGACCTGGTGCCCGAGCGGCTGGAGATGGCCCGTCGGCACGGCGTCGAGGTGGTCGACGTGACCGACCTGGACGACGTACCGGGGACGTTGATCAACATGGTGGACGGTCGGGGGCCGGATGCCGTCATCGACGCGGTCGGCATGGAGGCGCACGGATCCCGGGTGGCGAAGCTCGCCCAGGCCGCTGCCGGCCTGCTGCCCGACAAGGTGTCCCAGCCGATGACGGACCGGTTCGCCGTGGACCGGCTCGCCGTACTGCACGCCGCGATCAAGTCGGTTCGCCGGGGCGGGACGGTCTCCATCTCCGGTGTCTACGGCGGTGAGGTCGACCCGATGCCGCTGATGGAGATGTTCGACCGGGGCATCCAACTGCGGATGGGCCAGTGCCACGTACACCGCTGGACGGACGAGATCCTGCCGGTGCTGGCCGACGACACCGATCCGCTCGGGCTGGCGGACCTGCGTACCCACCGGCTGCCGCTGGCCGAGGCACCCCGGGCGTACGAGATGTTCCAGAAGAAGCAGGATGGCTGCGTGAAGGTGGTTCTCACCCCGTGAGGGGGTCAGTGCGCTGCCCCGGTGTCCTGGTCACCGTCCAGCGCGGCCCGTAGCTTCGCCTGGGCCTGCCGGTCGAGGCCGTCGAGCAGGCCCAGGGCCTCGGTCCAGTGCCGGCGGGCCTCGGCCATCCGGCCCAGTGCGGCATGGGCGTCGCCCAGTACCTGCTCCGCCAGGCCGATGCCCCGCCGGTGATCGAACTCCTGACAGATCGCCAGCGCCTGGTGTGCCTGCCGGATCGCCTCCGCGTTGTCGCCGGAGACGTGCAGCGTCTCGGCGAAGTTGACCAGGCTCAACGCCTCCCGTAGCCGGTCGCCACACTGCCGTGTGATCGCCAGACTGGCCTGGTGATGGGCCACCGCCTGGGCGTACTCGCCGCGCCGCTGCAACACCAGGCCGAGGTTGTCCAGTACCGAGCCTTCCTTGTACCGGTCGCCCAACTCCCGCCGGAGGGCGAGGCTCGCCTGGAGGTGGGTGAGCGCCCCGTCGAGGTCACCACTGTCCCGCAGGGCGTTGCCCAGATTGTTCAGGCAGGCGGCCTCTCCGGCCCGATCACCCAGGTCGCGGTGGATGGCCAGGCTACGTTCCAGCAGGGAGACGCCCTTGCTCAACCGGCCCTCCCGCAGCATCCCCACCGCCATGCCGTTCAGTGCCAGCGCGGTCGCCGACTGGTCGCCGAGGCGTTGCGCCGCCTCGACCCCCAGCTCCCCGAACTGCAACTGCTCCGTCACATAACCGGCGTAGTCGAGGAACTTGACGATGACCTGGCCGAGGTCACGCACCTCGGCCAGGTCCTGACCGGCCAGCAGGCGCTGTCGGGCGATCCCCAGCAGGTTGGTGTGCTCGTGTTCGAACCAGCTCCACGCCTGGGCAGTGGTGCTCAGGTGGTGGTGGTGGTCGGCGGGGTGGGCGAGGTCGTGGATCCGGAAGTGGTCATGGGGATAGAGCAGTTGGGTCGCGGCGGCGGTGGTGGCGAACAGGTGGGCGGTGAGGCGGTGCAGTGCCGCATCCCGGTCGGTTGGCGGCTCCACCGAGTAGGCACATTCTCGGGCGAAGAGCCGGACCATGTCGTGGAACCGGTAGCGGGTGTCGCCGACCGGCTCCAGTAGGTGCGCGTCGACCAGTTGTTCGAGCAGTCGTTCCGCCACCGGAACCGGCACGTCCGCCAGGGCTGCACAGGCCGGTGGGGCGGCATCGGTCCAGTCGGGCAGGCCGGCGAGCCGGAACAGGCGGATCGCCGCCCGCTGTTCCTCGTGCGGCGACTCGCTGAACGCCTGATAGCCGAGGTGCAGGCTGGCGCGTACCGAGAGGTTGCCGACCTCCAGCAGGTCGAGTCGCCGGCGCTCGTCGCTGATGCGCTCGGCGAGCCCACGGAGCGTGGCATCGGGGCGGGCGGCGGCCCGTGCGCCCACGATCCGGATCGCCAACGGCAGGCCCTCGCACCTGCGTACGATCATCGCTGCCGCCGCCGGCTCGGCGGCGATCCGCTCCGCGACCCCGAGCCCGCCGAGCAGACTGAGCGCTGCCTGGTCCGACAGCGGTTCCAGCGGAATCCGGACGGTTGTGTCCAGGTCGGCCAGACTCCACCGGCTCGTGACGATCGAGGTGCAGTCCGGGCCGCTCGGCAGCAGGGGACGCACCTGCTCCGCCGACGCCGCGTTGTCCAGGACCACCAGGACGCCGCCGGTCGACGCCGTCATGGTCCGGAACAGGGTACTGGCTTCCTCCACCGACAATGGGATGCTGGGCGTGCCCAGGGCCCGCAGGAAGCGGGCCAGGACCTCTATGGATTCGATCGGTGCGATGCCCGCGCTGGCACCGTGCAGATCGGCGTAGAGGCAGCCACCGGGATACCGGTCGGCGACCCGGTGCGCGAAGTGCAGCGTGAGGGCCGACTTGCCGATGCCACCCGCCCCCTGGACGAGGCACACCGCGCCCGCGTTGGTCGTCACTTCGTAGAGTCGGGCCGTCTCGGCCTCGCGTCCGACGAGCATCGCTGGCGGTGGCGGAAGCTGGAACGGAACCGGCGCACCCGCGACGACAGGTGCCGGTCGGGGTGTTTCTGGGGCGGCAGCCGACCAGGCCGGCTCGTGCCGCTCGGTGGGACTTGGCACCAGGTGGAGTACGGCGGGACGCTGGCCTCGGGCCGCCGCCAACCGGTGCCACGACGTCAACCAACGGGCTATCTGATCGTCGGGAACCTCGCAGGCGCGGAGCAGAGCGACGACGAGTTCCCGACGGGGCAGGGTGACCCGACCGAACATGGTGGCCAGGGTGCTCGCCGGTAAGACGTCGCCGTTGGCCTCGGCACGTCGCGCGATGGCCCGGAAGGTGAGCCCGGACCGGTCCCGGACCTGCCGTAACAGGGCGACGTACTGTCCGGCGCTTGACGTGGCGGTCGGGTCCAGGTGTGGCTCGGGCCCAGTCATGGCGCTTCTTCTCGGATACCCTCACTTCTCACTGCGACCAACATAGCCCACGATGGATGCAGAGAATCGAGGTCGGACCCGATCCGACCGAAAGTAGGGTGCCGAGGGACGCGCTGGAGCGCGTCGTGCGGCATCAGCCGCACATCACTCCAGCGCGCCTCGCCTGGTGGCTATCAGGTCCAGCTGACGCCACGCCTCGCGCATACGCCACGCATGAGCTGCTCCCTTCTGTCGAGGGTCGCCCCCGTGTCGACCCGTCAGCCAAGCCTGACCCGAGAGGAGTCGGTCCCGGAAGGCTCTCGACTGTGCGAGGTCGTACGAGGTTGTTCGAGGGACGGGTCGAACACCGGAGTCGGGGGAGACCGCCGGGGCCACAGTGGCGTCGCGGCGAGCACCGCCACCGAGCCCAGCAGCCCGGCGGCCCCGATCACGGTGGTCGCGCTCCACCGCTCGGCAGCCAGGCCGGCCAGCAGCATGGCCAGGCCCTGGAATCCGCTCAGTCCGGTGATGGCGATACCGAAGGCGCGAGCCCGATGCTCGGCCGGCACCGCCCGCCCGAACAGCGCGTTCAGCGGTATGGCGAACGAACTGCTGGCACCGGCCAGCACCAGCAGCCACAGCACCGCCCACAGTGGAGGAGCGAACCAGACCGCCACCAGGACCGCGCCGGAGAGCACGGCCAGCGGAAGGACCAGCCGGGGTCGGGCGTCCGGCGGACACAGCCGGGTGATGGCCACGCCACCGACCGCCATCCCCAGTGGTGCCGCCGCCAGCAGCAGCCCGACGAGGCCGGGACCGCCACCGTACTGGACGGCCAGGGGGGACATCAGCCCCTCGGCGGCATAGGTGAAGGCGCTGGCCACCCAGAGCACCACGACGTAGGCGCGGAGGCGACGATCGGTGAAGACGACGCGTAGCCCGCTGGTGACACCGCCCCGGACCGTCCGGCCCACTCGGTCGGAGGCCGGGCGGGAGCGTACCCCGATCAGGATGAGCAGCGCGGAGGCCAGGAACGTGCCCGCGTCGACGAGCAGCGCGCCGGTCATGGAGAGCAACGCCACCACGCTGCCGCCGATGCCGAAACCCACCACCTGGACGACCTGCGCGATGGTGTTGTCGAGTCCGTTGGCCACCGGGTACCGGTCGCCGACGAGCACGTCGGGCAGCAACGCGGCACGAGCCGCCACGAAGGGCGGGCGGAGCAGGTTGACCGCGAAGAGCAGCGCCACCAGGGCCGGAGCGGGCAGGCCGGGCAGGGCGGCCAGGGGGATGAGCGCCGCGCGGGCGAGGTCGCACCCGATGAGCACCCGCCGACGGGGGAGCCGGTCGGCGAATCCGGACAGCAGCGGCCCACCGACCAGCCAAGCCAGGTAGGAACTGGCGAAGGCCGCCGCGGCCAGTGCGGCCGAACCGGTGGTCGTGTAGACGAGGTAGGCCACCGTGACGGCCGTCAGTTGGTCCCCCACCAGGGACAGCACGTACGCCGCGAGCAGGTAGCGGTACTCGCGTACGGCGAACACCTCCGCGTACGTGGCGGCACGCTCGGCCACAGTCGGTCTCCTCGATCCGGCGCTGCCCAGACGGTATCGGTGCCGGCACCGGGGTGGAGTGCGCAACAGTGCCGGAGGGCGTTCGGATCTGTTCGGATCCGTTCTCACCCCTTTCTGCGCGGGGCACCGGCTTACGAAACTGGCGTATCCGCTTACGGGGGTGGCGGACGTCGATACCGTCGGCGCGCCGGTTCCGTACTCCGTTTCTGTGCACGTTCCTGCCCCGGAGGCTTCGTGAACACATCGGCACCGTTGACGTTCGGTCAGCTCGCCATCGTGCGGGACATCGAGTCCATCCCGACGGACCGGTGGCACGAGCCCAACCTCGTGGACCGATGGGTGCTGCCCGCCGGCCTCGGCATGGCCCAGGTCCGGGCGGCAGTCACCGCACTGGTACGCCGGCACGAGTCGCTGCGGACGACGTACGACCTCGACGACCGGCGACGTCCGACGCAGTCCGCGCACCCGGCGACGGAACCCGTCCTCCAGGTCGAGCGAGCCACCGGCGAGGACGAACTCGCCGCGCTCGTCCAGCGGTGCGCCCGGACGCCGTTCGACCTCGGACGGGAGCCGCCCTGGCGGGCCACCGTCGTCACCTCCGGTGGCACCCCGACCCATCTGGTGGTGGTGAACCACCACATCGTCGCCGACGGTCTGGGGGTGACGACCCTCCGGCGGGACTTCTTCGCCGCCCTGGCGGGCAGGCTCGCCGATACGATCACCGGTCCCCGGGACGTTCTCGCCCGGGAACAGTCTCCGGCCGGTCGACGACAGGGCGCGGCGGCGATCGACTACTGGACGAAGCTGCTGCCCGAGGCATCACCGCCGGAAGTCGGTGAGCCGCCGCTGACCCAGGCCACGCTGGTGTCCCAGTCGCTGCTGCGGGCGGCCGCACAGGTGGCCACGCAGCTGCGGACCACCGTCGCCACGGTGGCCCTGGCCGCGTACTGCGCCGGGCTGCTGGAGATGTCCGGCGGTGACCGGATGACGGTCCGGCTGATGTCGGCGAACCGGTTCGATCCCTACCGGCGGGACGTCGTCACGTCGATGAACCAGTGGGTTCCGTTCCTGGCCGAGGCTGTGCCCGAGCCGGACCTACCCGGCCGGGTACGGCAGGTGGCCGCCCGTACCCGCGTCGCCTACGCCCACGGCGTCTACGACGTGGACCGGGCCTTCGCCCTGCTCGACCAGGCTGGCTACCGCCCCGGCCAGTACGACAGCACCTGGTCGTTCAACTTCGTCGCGCGCAACCCCGAAGTCAGCGACCCGGAGCGGCCGAACCCGCCGGACGGTGATCGGATCACCTGGGAGCCGCCGTTCTCCTCGGTCGGGCCGCGACGCTACCTGCGGGTGGTCCAGGCCGACGCCCTGCACCTCGTGGTCCGGGTCCCGGCGGCGCAGGCGACGGTCGCCACCGAGCTGATTTACCGGATGGTTCACACCCTGTCCGAGCGGGCCGGGTCGGCCGAGCGATGACCCGAGCCGCGACCCCGCCCCGGGCGGCCCGCCGACGCGGCGAGCCCCGGGGGCCCAGTCGACGTGGCGAGCTGTGGCGGCATCCCGACTTCCTCAAACTGTGGTTCGGCGAATCCGTGTCGTTGATCGGCACGTACGCGACCCATCTGGTGTTTCCCCTGGTCGCGGTGACCTACCTGCACGCTTCGCCGACCGAGTTGGGGATGGTCTCGGCGGCCCAGTTCGCTCCCACACTCCTGATGACGTTCGTCGCCGGCCACTGGGTGGACCGGGTCGGCCGGCGGCCGATGCTCGTCACGGCGAACCTGGCCAGGATCGCCACGCTCGGCGTCGCCATTCTGCTGCTGGAGACGGGCCAACTCCAGATCTGGAGCTGGTGCCTGGTCGCCTTCGTGCTGGGTAGCTTCACCGCGACCTTCGACGTGGCCTGGCACTCCTATCTGCCCGTGGTGGTCGAGCGTCGGCACCTCGTCGAGGGCAACGCCAAGATGCAGTCCTCCTACTCCGTCTCCCAGCTCGCCGGGTCCGGGCTGGGCGGCTGGCTGCTCAAGGTGCTGACCCCGACGGTCGCCTTCCTCATCGACATCGCCACGTACGCGGTGGCCATCGTCGCGATCCTGGCCATCCGACGACGGGAGACCCGGCCGGAGCGGTCCGCCAACGGTGGGACCTCCGCCCTGCGCGGTCTGACGTACGGTGTGCGACTGCTCTGGCGGGACCGGGTGCTACGGGCGCTGCTGCTCGAAGGCGGCTGGTTCAACCTCTGTGAGCAGGCGCTGCTCACCCTCTTCATGGTCTACGCGGTGCGATCGCTCGGGCTGGACACCGGCCAGGTCGGCCTCTGCGTCGCCCTCGGCAGCGTCGGCGCGGTGCTGGGATCGGTCGTGGCCCGTCGGTTCGAGCTGCGCTGGGGGATCGCCCGCACACTCGTGACCACCATCGGACTGGCCTCGTTCAGTCCCGTCCTGGTCCCGTTGGTGACCGGCCCCCGACCGTTGGTCATCGGACTCGTCGTGCTGTCGTTCAACCTGTACGGGCTCGGTCTGACGATCTTCAACGTCTACAACATCAGCCAACGGCAGGAGCGTACGGATCCGGCGGCGCTCGGCCGGGTGACGGCAGCCTTCAGCACGATCGCGCTCGGCGCGCTGCCGGTGGGGGCGCTCGTCGGCGGCGTGCTGGGCGACCTGCTGGGTGTACGTCTCGCCATCACCGTCGTGGCGGGCGCGTTCATCACCGGCTGGGCGGTGTTCGCACTGGCCAGCCCGTGGGTCTTCGCCGCAGCCGAGCCGGTCACCACTGCGAAACCGGCCACTGCTGTGGAACCGGCCACTGCTGTGGAACCGGCCACTGCTGTGGAACCGGGCGACGAGGAACCAGACCGGCCGGGCCGCCAACCGCACGAGTCGAGGAGTCGTTGATGCGTGACCAGATGACCGTACCGATGTCGTCCGCCCAGCGGCTGCTGTGGTGGGTGGAGGAAGTTACCCCCGGAATGGTGTTCGGGCCCCGGTTCGTCGCCCTCGGGGCCTATCGGATCAGCGGACCGATCGAGGCGGCGGCCCTGCGGGACGCACTGGACAGTCTCGTGGCACGGCACGCGGCGCTGCGTACCAACCTGGTCGGGGACGACCGGATGGCCCGCCACCAGACGTTCTCCCCGGGCCCGGTCCCACTGGTCGAGGTGACGCCCGACCGGCTGGTCGAGACACTCGCCGCGACCGACTACCCGGCCACGGCCACGCCGTTGCTCTGGGCGTTCCTCGCCCGACACGAGGTCACCGAGGCGACCCTGGTGCTGGTCGCTCACCACACCGCCGCCGACCCGTGGTCGATGCGGATCCTCATCGCCGACCTGATGCGGGCCTATGCCGCCCGGTTGGCGGGCGAGCCGGCACCGTGGCCGGCGGGCAGTGACGCCGACCCGGCGGTGTGGCGCACCGGCCGGCCGCCAGCCGCGCAGCTGACCGACTACTGGCGGGAGATTCTGGCCGACCTGCCGGAGTTGGTGCCGCCCGCGCCGATACCGGGCGGAGTGCCGCGTACGGAGGAGTTCCGGTTCCCGCTCAACGCGACCGAACCGGAGCTGCGGTCCACTGCCCGTTCGCACCGCACCACGCCGTTCGTGCTGTTGCTCGCCGGCTTCATGAGTGCGCTGCACGGAATCAGCGGCGGGGGTGACCTCATGGTCCCGGTCCTGACCTACGGCCGGGCCCGGTCCGACTGGGACACCGTCGGACTGTTCATGAACGCGCTCCCGGTCCGGGCGGACCTGGCCGGCGACCCGGACCCGACCGAGACGCTGGCCCGGGTGCGGGCTGCCTTCGCCACCGCCTACCCACGGGAGCTGCCCCTGGTGGACCTGCTGGCCCGGGTGCCCGAAGCCGTCCGACTCTTCGCTCCGGGCGGCCCGGTCTGTGCCCAGTTCGAGATCATCCAGTTGCCCACGATCGGGCCGTCGAGCCCGCTGTCCTACCGTCCGATCCGTCTGCCGGCCGGTCTGCCACTGGGGGGTCCGGTGATTCCGGTCAACGCGATGGTGGTCTGGCTGGAGCAGGAACCGGACGGCAGCTACACCGGCACGGTCCGGTTCCGGGCGGACCTGTTCGGCACGGAAACCGTCGAGCGGCTCCTGCACGGCTACGGGGAACTGGTCGATCGGATGGTGTGGCGGTGACCGGGGCGATCCGGGACGACACCGGACTGGCGTACCCGGGCAACGTCCTCGACCTCGTCACGCCGCACCTACGCCAGCGGCCAGCGGCCACCGCCCTCGTCGACCAGGCCGGAACGCTGACGTACGGGCAGCTCGACGAGGTGACCAGCCGGGTCGCCGCCGGACTGCGGCGGCACGGCGTGACCGACGACGATCCGGTGGGCGTGTACGCCCCCCTCTCCGGCTGGGCGGTCGTCGCGATGCTTGCCGTGCTCCGGGCCGGGGCCCGCTACGTACCGGTGGACGTCGCCTTTCCTGTCGAACGGAAACGACACACGCTCGACGGGAGCGGGGCGAGGATCGTGCTCGTCACGCCGGGCGTCGAACCGATGCCCGGACCGTGGCACAGCCTGGACATCGCGGTGCTCGCCGAACAGCACCAGCCGATGCGGAGCGAGCGCCGGGGGCCCACCGCCTACACCTACTTCACCAGCGGTACGACCGGCCGGGCCAAGGCGGTGACCGTGCCTTCGTCCGCCCTGGCCTACTCCACGGCGGCCCGGTTGGCCTACTACCGCGACCCGGTCGACGGTTTCCTGCTGTGCTCGTCCATCTCGTTCGACAGCTCGGTGGCGGGCATCTTCTGGACGCTGGCCAGCGGCGGCCGATTGATCATCCCGAGTGACCGGCCGGCCAACCTGCTCGCGGTCCAGCGGGCCGCCGCGCGACACCGCGCCTCACACCTGCTGATGGTGCCGTCGTTGTACGCGGTGCTGCTGCGGTCGATGGACCTGACCAGCTTCACCGACCTGACCACGGTCGTCGTGGCCGGTGAGCCCTGCCCGCCGGCCCTGGTCGCCCGGCACTTCGCCAACCTGCCGAAGGTCGCGCTCCACAACGAGTACGGCCCCACCGAATGCACGGTGTGGAGCACCGTCCACCGGTGCACTCCGGTCGACGCGCACGCGGTCACCGTACCGATCGGCGAACCGATCCCCGGCACCTCGGTGTCGGTCCGGGCCCCGTCCGGCGTGCGGGTTCCGCAGGGGGCCATCGGTGAACTGTGGATCGGCGGCCCGGGGGTGGCCTCCGGTGCCCGGCACCACCGCACCGGGGACCTGGTCCGCGTTGGTGCCGACGGTCTGCTGCGGTTCCACGGACGCGCCGACGAACAGCTCAAACTCGGTGGGGTACGGATCGAGCTGGCCGAGATCGACCAGGCGGTGACGGGGTACGAGGGGGTCGTGGCGGGTGCCGTCACCCGGGGACCTGCGGGTCTGGTGGCTTTCGTTGTTCCGGCTGGGGAGACCATGGACAGCCGCGCGTTACGGGCCTTCCTGTTGGCGCGGCTGCCGGCGGTGGCCGTACCGACCAGGTATGTCGTAGTGGATGAGCTGCCCACCCAACCGAACGGCAAACTGGACCGGCAGGCGTTGGGCCGAATGCGGGTCGGCCCCGGCGAGGTCGGCTGGTAGTGCTTCGACCACATGTGGCGAGGGTGTTTCGCTGCGGACCGGCGAGACCGGACGGTTGATGCAGCCGTCGACCTCACGGCCACCCGGGCGGCATGGCCCATTTCGGTTCCCACGTCCTGGCGTGGGTCTCGGGCGATTTGTACGGTGGCGGCGTGGCGGCCTGACCAACCCCGGCCACGTGTGTGGTCACTGGTTAGGACGGGGGACCGCGACCACCGGCAGGTGTTTGATCCCGGCGAGCCAGGCCGACCGGACGTGCTCGACCTCCCCGGCCAGCTCGACCGAGGAGAACCGGGCGAAGAACTCCGCGAAGAAGGTACGCAGCGCGAGGCGGGCGATCCCGGCACCGAGGCAGTAGTGGGGGCCGTCGCCGAAGCTGAGGTGCCGGTTCGGCGTACGACGGATGTCGAAGGTGTGCGGGTCCGGGAAGACCTCCGCATCCCGGTTGGCGGAGCCGACCCAGACGACGACGGCATCACCCTCGGCGATCCGTACCTCCCCCAATCGGGTGTCCCGGGTGGCGCAGCGCAGGAAGTGCTGGGCCGGCGACGTCCAGCGCAACGCCTCCTCCACCCCGGAGGTGAGCAGTTCGGGCCGCTCCGCCCAGTCCGCGTATCCGCCGGAGCGAATCAGGTTGAGCAGCGTGGCGGTGGGCACGTGCGGCATCGAGGCGCTGCCCCCGAGCAGCAGGCTGTAGCAGTTGGCCACCACCGCGCCAGCGGTCAACGGTTCGCCCTGCACGGTTATGTCGGCCAGGACGTCGACCAGGTCGCCGCGCGGGTGCCGACGGTGCCGCAGGACCAGGTTGAGCAGGTAACCGAAGAGTTCCCGATGGGCCCGCTGGAGGGTCGCCTCCGTCCCCTCCGGCAACTGGTAGTCCGGGTCGTCCTCGGCGACCGACATCGCCACCAGCCGGGCCAGGCGCGGCTAGTCCTCGGCGGGGATGCCCATCAGGGGGCCCAACATCGCCAACGGCAGCGTGGCAGTGACCTGCGCGAGGTCGAAGGGACTCCCGTCGCGGGCCGGTTCGAGGGCGGCGACGATGTGGGTCCGCAACGCCTCCGCGTGCCGCTGTACGGCCCGGGCGGTTATCTCACGCTGTAGTGGCCGGCGGATCAGACCGTGCCGGGGCGGATCGGTGGCGGCGAACTGCTTGTCGCTGGCCGGCTCCTCGCGGCCCAGCATGTTGAGCATCACGCCGCGGGTGGAGGTAAAGGCACGGTGGTCGGTGAGGACCCGCTCCGCAGCAGAGTAGCTGGTCACCGCCCAGAATCCCGGTTTGCCGGCCACCGGTTGCCAGCGAACCGGCTGCCGTTCCCGCAGCACCTCCCAGACGGCATGCGGCTCGCCCTCGCCGTACAGCCGGGCATCGGCCAGGTCCACCCGGCCGAGATCGACGTCAGGGCTGCTCGAGGGACGGTCGAGCCTCATCGCACCCGTGCCCCCGGGAGGTCGGCCACCTGTGCTCCAGGAGGGGCGTCCACCGGCATCGCCTCGACCAAGTCGGCGATGGTGGGGGAGAGGAAGAGCACCGCGGCGTCGACCTCGATGCCGAGATCGCGGTAGATGTCCATCAGCAGGTCGGCGGCGAGCAGGGAGTCCCCGCCCAACTCGAAGAAGTCGTCCTGGACGCCCACCGGAGCCACCCCGAGCTTGGCGCTCCACAGTTCCGCCAGGCGTTGCTCGACTCTGGTCGTGGGTGCCACGTACGTCGACGTCACGCCCCACTCCGTCCGGGAAACACCACCCATGGCGTTCCCACCCCCCGTCTTCGTTCCCGCCGGCCAACTCCTGTCGTCGTTCCAGCGTCGAACCGGAGCGGCTACCGGACAAGGTCTTCGCTGTTCGGATCCGTTCGAGCTTGTTCACGCCGGGGCAACCGGATCTCGTCCGAACAGGGGCGGGGTCGGGCTCAGTCGTCGAGCCGGGCCACGCTGCCGTCGAACTTGCATTCGCCGGCCAGCTCACCGAGGCTGACCGGCTGGGCGATGGGACGAGTGCCGTAGGCGAGTAGGTCCGCTGCGGCGAGCGGCCGTCCGGCTTCCCGGGCGGTGAGGCAGGCCGTGGCGTAGCCGCACATTCGGCCCTGGCACCAACCCATCCCGGTGCGGGTCATCAGCTTCGCGCCCCGACCGTCGACGACGGAACCGTCCCGCACCGCCTGCCGTACCCGGCCGATCGACACCTCCTCGCACCGGCACATCAGCGTGCCGTCGTCGCACCAGCCCGGCCATCCGGCCGGTACGGGGTGTGCCGCGTGCAGGGCTGCGGCGAACCGGCGCAGGGTGCGCCGCCGCAGCAGCAGGCGGGCCTGCCGTCCGGCGGGCCAGGGCAGATCACGGCCCAGGGCGGTCGCGGCAGCGGCCCCGGCCAACTGGCCCTCGACCAGCGCGAGCGCCGACCCGCCCACCCCGGTGACCTCACCGGCCGCGTACACGCCCGGCATCGAGGTCTGCTGCGCCGCGTCGACCGTCACCACCAGACTGCCGTCGGGATCCAGTTGGGTAGCGCAGCCGAGCGCCAGGGGTAGCTCCAGCTGCGGGGTGAAACCGTAGCCGACCGCCAGCCCGTCACACGCCACCTTGCGCTCGCTGCCGGGCACCACCTGCCCGTCCTTGATCGAGGCGACCGTGACGGCGGTCAGCCGGCCGGTGCCGTGCGCGGCTATCACCGCTGAGCCGGGCCGGAAGGGCACCCGGTGTCGTAGCAGCGTCGCGGCGTACTCGCCCGCCTCGGTGAGTTTGCCGAGTGCTCCCGTCAGCGCTGGCAGTTGCCGCAGGTAGCGGGTGGGCTGGTTGGCCTCGTGGACACCGAGGACGGTGGTGCCGGCGGTGGCGAGGCCGGTCGCGACGGGCAGCAGGAACGGGCCGGTGCCGGCCACCACGACCCGCTCGCCGAACCGTACGCCCTGCCCCTTGAGCAGGGCCTGCGCGCCGCCGGCGGTGACCACCCCGGGCAGGTCCCAGCCGGGGAACGGCACCACCCGGTCGTACGCGCCGGTGGCGATGATGAGACGCCGGCCGCGTACCGGTCCGGTGCGGGTGTGCACGGTGAAACCGGGCTCGACGAACCAGACCACCGCCTCGGCATGGTGGTCTACGCCGTCCAGCCCGGCGCGTAACCGCCGGAAGGTCGACCAGTCGTGGTGCTCCCGGCCGTCGGCGTCGGACCGGTGCCGCCAGTACTGCCCACCGGGGCGAGGAGCGGCGTCCAGCAGCGCCACCCGGCAGCCAGCCTGCGCCGAGCTGACCGCCGCCGCCAGACCGGCCGGACCCGCCCCGACCACGATCACGTCGTACGTCGTCACGCGCGCGTCCCGCCGTCCTCGGTTTCCACGATGTTTCCGGTCTCCACACGGTCCTCGCTGGTCGACACGACGTCGCCTGGTCGCGCGGTGACCAGGCAGGCCCGCTGGTCCGGCATCCCGTTGACCTGAACCAGGCAGTCGAAGCAGACCCCGATACCGCAGAAGACACCCCGGGGTCGGCCCCTGACCCGGGTGGTACGCCAGGAGCGGATACCCGCGTCGAGCAGGGCGGCGGCGATGGACCGCTGGCCGTCGGTGGCGATCGGGCGGCCGTCGAAGCTGAAGTGTCGACCGTCAGGAGTGGACATCGAAGCGCTCCGGGGCGAAGGGTTGTAGGTCGATTTCGGGGGCCCGTCCGGTGAGCAGGTCGGCGATGGCGTGCCCGGTGGCCGGGGCGAGGCCGATACCGGCCCCCTCGTGCCCGGTGGCGTGGTAGAGCCCGGGCACCCGCTGGTCCGCGCCGATGACCGGCAGATGATCGGGGCTGTACGGCCGGAATCCCCGGTAGGCGCGGATCGCCGAGACCGAGGCGAGTACGGGAAACAGGCGAACCGCCCCGGCCGCGAGTCGCCGTAGGACCGGCAGCGAGATGGTGGCGTCGAAGCCGACCCGCTCGCGACTGGAGCCGATCAGGATCGTGCCGGCCGGAGTGCCCTCCACCACCGGGGAGGTCTCCAGATCGGCGCTGTCCCGGCCGACGTTGGCGACGTAGCCGGCCGCGTAGACCTTGTGCCGGACCAGGGGCGGCAGCACCTGAGTGACGAGTACGAACCCGCGCCGGGGCAGGATCGGCAACCGGACCCCGGCCAACTCGGCGAACTGACCGGCCCACACCCCGGCGGCGTTAACCACCGCCGGGGTGTGGACGTCCCCCCGGTCGGTGACCACGGCTCGTACCCGTCCCGCAGCGTCGCGGCGGATGCCGGTCACTGTGGTCCGGGTCAGCACGTGGGCACCGGCGGCCTGCAGCAGTCGGGCTGCGGCCAGCATTGGCTGTACCTGCATGTCCTGGGGGTAGAACGTCCCGCCGCACAGGTCCGGGGCCAGGTGCGGTTCGTATTCGGCAAGGTCGTTGGCGGCCAGATCGACCACCTCGACCCCGGCGTCGCGTTGCCGGGCGGCGAACGACACCAACCCGGCCTGTTCCTCCGGCGAGACGGTCACCACCAGACCCCCCTTGGGATCCAACTCGATCTCGTGCGCCCCCAGTTCGTCGCCGAGCGCCCGCCACAGCCGACCGGACCACTGTGCCAGCGTCAGCTCCGGGCCGGGCGGCTTGTCGGAGACCAGGATGTTGCCCTCGCCTGCCCCGGTGGTGCCGCCGGCCATCCCGCCGCGGTCGACGACGATTACGGAGAGCCCGGCCTGCGCCGCGTAGTAGGCGCAGGCGGCCCCGACCATCCCGGCACCGACGACGACCAGGTCCGCGCGGAGACCGGTCATGAGGCGACCCGGTGCATCCATGCCTCGACGTCGTCGGCGGTTCGGGGGAGCGCGTCGGAGAGCAGCCGGTAGCCGTCTTCGGTGATGAGGATGTCCTCCTCGATCCGGAACCCCATGCCGCGCAGCTCGGGCGGGATGAGTGTGTCGTCGGGTTGGAAGTAGAGCCCCGGCTCCACGGTCAACACGTGCCCGGCGGTGAGCTGCCCGTCCAGGTAGTGGCCGGACCGGGCCGCCGCGCAGTCGTGCACGTCGAGGCCGAGCATGTGCCCCGACCCGCACAACGTCCACCGCCGGTACAGCCCTGCCTCCTCGGCCAACGCCTCCTCGGCGGAGCAGGGCAGTACCCCCAGGTCGGCCAGGCCGTGTGCCAGTACGGTCATCGCCGCCCGGTGGAACGACCGGTACTGCGCGCCGGGACGCAGGCAGGCCAGGGCGGCGTCGTTGGCCCGCCGGCACAACTCGTACAGGTCCCGCTGGAGTGGGGTGAATCGTCCCGAGATCGGCAACACCCGGGTGATGTCGGCGGTGTAGAGGCTGCGGGTCTCCACCCCGGCGTCCAGCAGCAGGAGGTCGCCCTCACGGATCGGCCCGTCGTTGTCGATCCAGTGCAGGGTCGCCGCGTGCGGCCCGGCCGCCACGATCGAGTGGTAGCCGACGTCGTTACCCTCCAGCCGGGCCCGCTGCCAGAACACCCCCTCCAGGTAGCGCTCGGAGGTGTGCATCGCATTTGGCAACGCCCGTACGATGTCCTCGAAGCCCCGCGTGGTGATGGCGACCGCCTCCGCCAGTTGGGCGATCTCCCAGGCGTCCTTGACCAGCCGCAGTTCGGCCAGTACGGCGGCGAACTCGGCATCGGCGGGGTCGTCCTCCGCTCGGGACAGCAACGCGTCGACCTGCGGATCGACCCCGCGCAGCACTCGGGTCGGGGTGGTGTCGTCGAGGGCGTTGGGCAGTTCGGCGACGTGCCGGGTAGGCAGGTCGAGCCGGCGTGCGCTCTCGCCGAGGGTCGGCCGCCGACCAGCCCAGAGTTCGCCGTACCTGCGGTCGCGGAAGAACTCCCCGTCGGCGCGTCCGGAGCGGGGCCGCAGGTAGAGCGTGGCCTCGCCGTCCGGCTCGATGACGAGTACGCCGTCGGCGGTCTGGTCGCCGGTGAGCCAGGTGTACGCCGAGTGCGGTCGGAAGCGATAGTCCTGGTCGTTGGAGCGGCGCTGGAAGTTCCCCGCCGGTACGACCAGCCGCTGCCCGGTGAACGCCTCGTGCAACCGGCGACGGCGGTGTACGGCCCATCGGGCGACTTCGGCGACCGGTAGGTCGTACTGCTCGGTGTCTGCCCAGCCGGTCCGCATGAACGCCGCCAGCGTGGCGCTGACCGGCAGGTCGTGGCTCCCGGTGTGGAAGGGGGAACGACTCACTGGGGCTCCGTCTCTGCACCCGGTCCGGGCGGCGCGGTCACGTCCGTCGTGGTTACGGGCGGCGCGGTTGCGGGCGGCGCGGCGAAGGTGATGGTCCGGGTCGAGGCGTAGAACTCCAGGGCGGCCAACCCCTGCTCGCGGGGTCCGATGCTGGACGCCTTCTCTCCGCCGAACGGTGCGTAGAAGTCCACCCCGGTGGTGGGGGCGTTGACCCGGATCAGGCCGGTGTCGACTCCCCGTGCCGCTTGCAGCAGTGCTCCGACGTCCCGACCATGCACCGAGGTGACCAGCCCGTACGGCACGCCGTTGGCCAAGGCGACGGCGGTGGCGACGTCGGGGGCGGAGTGGATCATTGCCAGTGGACCGAAGGTCTCCTCCTGAGCGAGGGCGTGTGCCGGGTCGAGCCGGTCCACCAGCACCGGCGCGACGTAGTACCCCTCGGGTAGCGTCCGGTCCCCGGTGAGGACGCGGGCACCGGCGGCGCGGGCGATGGCTACGGCGTCGCGTACCCGGGTCTGAGGGGCGGCGCTGATGACCGGGCCGACGGTGACCTCCGGATCGGCTGGGTCGCCGACCGTCAGCGCCGCGACGGCGGCGACCAGTGCCTCGGTGAAGGGTTCGGGGTCGCCGACGACGATGATCCGTCGGGTCGCCGTGCACTTCTGCCCGGCGTAGCCCATGGCTGCCCCGGCCAGCATCGCGGCCGTCTCCGGTAGGTCGGCGTCGGGCAGCACGATGGCCGCGTTCTGTCCGCCCATTTCGGCCTGCACCGGCCGTCCCCGACCGGCAGCGGTGGCCACGACCTGTCGGCCCACGACGCCGCTGCCGGTGAAGGAGAGCACGTCGCTCGCCTCGACGATGGCCCGCCCGGTCTCGGCGCCTCCGGGCACGACGGACAGCAACCCGTCGGGCACCAACCCGGCGAAGAGCTGTGCGATGGCCTGCCCACAGGCGAGCGCGTCCGGCGACGGCTTGAGCAGTACGGCGTTGCCGGCGGCCAGCGCCGGTGCTGCCTTCCACAGTGGAATGGCCAGCGGGAAGTTCCACGGTGTGATCAGCCCGGCGCCCCCGTACGGTCGACGCTCGGTGAAGAGCAGCCCGGATTGGTTTGCCGGTAGCGAGGGCGGGAACATCTCGCCCACGGCGGTGAAGCAGGACTGGGCGTAGTAGTCCAGGATCGCGGCGCTGCGGGCCAGTTCGCCGCGCGCCTCGGTGACCGGCTTGCCGACCTCGCGTACGACCAGGTCGACCAGTTCGTCGGCGGTAGCGCGGAGCCGGTCGGCGACCGCCCGTAGCGCGGCGGACCGGGCGGCGGCACCCTGCTGCCACCAGTCCACCTGGACCGTGCGTGCCTGCCGGGCCAGTGTCTCGACCGTCGCGGGGGAAGCTGCCGCCGCCTCGGCGACCAGGTCGTCCGGGCACTGCGGCGACCGGCTGGCGATCCTCAGCTGGTACGTGCCGGACAGCAGCGCGGTCACAGCAGGAATCCAGCCGGGAACGGGTCCTCCGGGTCGAGGAAGTGTTGGGCGGTGCCGGTCAGCCAGGCCCGCCCGGTGATGGTGGGCAGCACCGCGGCCCGCCCACCGACGGTGGTGCTGTCGACGAGCCGGCCGATGAAGCGGGTGCCGAGGAACGACTCGTTGACGAAGTCGTCGCCCAGGGCGAGCAGGTTCCGGGCGTGCAGCTGGGCCATTCGGGCGGAGGTGCCGGTGCCGCACGGGGACCGGTCGAACCAGCCCGGATGGATCACCATGGCGTGCCGGGACAGTTGGGCGTCGGAGCCGGCCTCGGCGAGGTAGACGTGGCGGCAGCCGGAGATGTGCGGCTGCTCCGGATGCTCCGGTGGGGCGGTCTCGTTGATCGCGCCCATGATCGCCAGCCCGGCGTCGAGCAGTCGCTGTTTGTCGGACCGGTCGAGGCGCAGCCCGAGCTCGGCCAACTCCACGATGGCGTAGAAGTTGCCGCCGTAGGCCATGTCGTATCGGACCTGGCCGAACCCGGGCACGGTGACCTGGGTGTCGAGGGTGACCGCGAAGGACGGCACGTTGTGCAGGGACACCGACCGGGCCGAGCCGTTCTCCACCTTCACGGAGGCCACCACCAGGCCGGCGGGAGTATCCAACCGTACGACGGTGACCGGTTCGGTGACCTCGACCATGCCCGTCTCGACCAGCACGGTCGCCACCCCGATCGTGCCGTGCCCGCACATCGGCAGGTAACCCGAGACCTCGATGAAGAGCACCCCGTAGTCCGCGTCCGGTCGGGTGGGCGGTTGCAGGATGGCCCCGGACATCGCGGAATGTCCTCGGGGTTCGAACATCAGCAGGCCGCGTAGCTGGTCAAAATGGGTGGCGAAGTACTGGCGGCGCTTCGCCATCGTGCTGCCCGGGATGGTGCCGATGCCCCCGGTCACCACCCGGGTTGGCATTCCCTCGGTGTGCGAGTCGACGACGTGGATGATCCGACGCGTACGCATCAACGTCCTCCGCCCGGGACTGGCTCGCCGTCGATGATGTCCTGCCGCTCCACGGCCAGCGCCTGCTCGGTCGCCTCCCGGACCTCGGCCGCGACGGCGGGGGCCAGGGGCTGGCGGGGTTGCCGGCAGGGGCCACCGGTGCGCCCGGCCACGTCCATGGAGAGCTTGATGGCCTGTACGAACTCGGGCCGGGAGTCCCAACGCAGCAGGGGATGCAACTGTCGGTAGAGCGGACCGGCGCTGGCCAGGTCGCCGTCCCGGGCAGCCTGGTAGAGCCGGACGCACGAGCGGGGGATGGCGTTGGGGTAGCCGGCGATCCAGCCCACCGCACCCGCGTGGAGCAGTTCGAGCGCGACATCGTCGGCGCCGGCGAGCAGGTCGAGCCCGGGAGCCAGTTCGGCCAGTTCGTAGGCGCGTCGCGGGTCACCGCTGAATTCCTTGACCCCGACGATGAGCCCCTCGTCGTAGAGCCGGCGCAGCAGGATGGGGGTGAGGTCGACCCGGGTGTCGTACGGGTTGTTGTAGGCCACGATCGGCAGACCGACCTTGGCGACCTCGCGATAGTGGGCCAGTACGGCGGTCTCGTCGGCCCGGTAGGCAGTGGGCGGCAGCAGCATGACGGCTGCACAGCCGGCCTCGGCCGCCTTGTCGGCCCAGTGCCGGGCCTCGTCCGCACCGTAGGCGGCGACCCCGGGGATGACGGAGAAGCCCTCCGGTGCGGCGGCGACCGCCGCGCGTACCACCGCGGTCCGTTCGGCGACGGTGAGCACCTGATATTCCCCGAGGGAGCCGTTGGGCACCACACCGTGGCAGCCGTTGTCGGCGAGCCAGCGGACGTGCTCGGTGTACGCGTCGAGGTTGACGCTGAGGTCGGACGGGCGGAACGGCAGGGTGCTCGCGACCAGGACGCCCCGCCAGGGGATGGATTCCATCTGGCCTCCACAGTAAAATGTTACATGGCACCGTAACACGGCGCGGGCCGCCTGATCAATGCTCATGGATTACTGTGCGGTACCGGTAACGGGTTCGACGCGCACGAACTGGTGTTGCTGTCGGGCTGGCTCGTACTGTCCCCAGTGGATGCAGCGGGTCGACGCGTAACGCTGCGTGGATGGGCACGTAGGCTGCGGGACGTGCTCGATGGTCTCGATGGGATTGCCTGGGATGAGCTGTCGCATGCGTACGGCAGCGCGCACGATACGCCAGGACTGCTCCGGCAAGCGGGCTCCGAGGACAGCGAGGCGGCCTCGGAGGCGATCTCCGACTTGCACGGCAGCATCTTCCATCAGGGCACGGTCTACCCAGCCACGGTGACCGCGGTGCCGTTTCTTGCGGAGCTTGCCGTGAATGCCGCGAACTGCCGCGATGAGTTTGTCTGGATGCTGGGTATGCTGGCTGACGATCGGCATGCCTACGGTGATGCCTTCACTCGGGTACGGGCAGCGGTTACCGCTCAGTTGGAGCCGCTGGTGGCCCTGCTCGATGACGCAGACCCTCAGATTCGCGAGGCTGCGGCCTATGCCACGGCGAAAGCGGGTGTGGTCGCCGAACCGTTGTGGCGGCGGTGGGCGGTGGAGGGCGATCCGGCGGCGCGGGCATCGCTGGCGTTCGCGTTGGGCGAGGTGGATCCCATCGCCGCCGAACCGGTGCTGGGTGAGGCTGCCCTGCACGGTGACCCGCAGCTCAGAGTGGCTGCCGCAGTGACGTTACTCCGCGCGGGCCTGGACTGGCCGGCGGGCACCATCCCCGCCCTGGTGGCTGCGATCGACATCGACGCGGCCGTCGCCTGGGCCTGGGCTCGCGGAGCGGAGTGGAGTGAAGAGATCGTGGCTGCGCCGTCCACCCCGGTGGCAGTCGCGGTCGTCGAGCACATGCTGCGGTCCGGCAATCCGAGGACCCGTACGTCCGGGCTCTGGGCGTTGAGCGCACGCTGCGATACCCGCCGTTCGGCGCCGCCGGTGTTCGTACCGCTGGTGGCGTCGTTGCTCAACGATCCGGATCCGGACGTGCGCGGCAGGGTGATGGACGGGTTACGCCAGGCGGGTGTGGCAGCAGGGCATTTCGCCGATGTGGTGGCCGATGTCGCCGGCAGACTCCCCGACACGGCCGGAGAACGGGGATTCACCGTCGAGTATCGGTCGGTCGAGACGTTGCAGCGGCTCGGTGACCCGCGCTGGGTCGAGCCGGTGTGTGCTGCGGCTGCCCGGGGTCACCAGTTCCAGTTCATGCCCGGCATGGTCCGCTTCACACCGGAAGTCCTGGCCGAGATCCGAAGCCGACTGACCACCCATCCGGCATCCGCCGGGGTGCTGGCCGGGATGGTCGAGCACTGGGGTGCGGACGCAGCTGTTCTCGTGCCGGGCCTGCTCGCCGCCATGCCGTACGCCGGTCCGCAGATAGCCAAGACGTTGCTCATGCTGGGGCATGACGACCACGCAGCCGTTCCGTACTGGCGAATTCGGGCGTCGGAGACGGGTGACCTGCAAGCAGCCATGGCAGTTTGGCGGCTGACCAGGGACACCGACGTGGTGCTTGACGCTCTGCGCGCCATTCTGGCGGGAGACGCGCGGGTGCCGTGGATGCGCATGTCGACTATCGATGAGCTTGGCGAGGCCTTGGCGCCGCTGCTGCCCGTCGCTGCCGTACATCTGACCGGGACGGCGGAACGGGTCTATCCACAGCGGGAGAAACAGGTCCTGGCGGCGCGGGTGGTAGCGGCCGTGACCGGACCGGAAGGCGTGCTACCGACTGTGGAAGCCGTACTCGCCGCCGGCAACACACCCGCGTACCATGCTGCGGACTTCATCGCCGACCTCGCGCACGTGTCCCCGGCAGCGGTCGCACACCTGGAACCGCGACTGCGCGATCGTCTGGATGACCGCTGGAGCAGGCTGTCCGCCGCCCGAGCCCTCGCGCGACTCGGCATACCTATGGCGGAGCTGACCGAGCCGCTCAGCCGCGGGATCACCGACTACGGCGGTCGGTTTGCCCTCGCGATCATCCTGGAGTTGCAAGCGGTCGAGATGATCCCCGCCTTGGAAGACCTTCTTGGCCGCGACGACCGCTCCGATGCGGGCGGCTTCGCGGATGACATCGTCTGGGCCGACGAACTGCTACAGGAACACGTCAGAGACACCGTCGCGCGCCTTCGCAGTAGGTAGGCCGAGCGACCGGGGATGCCGGTTCCGTTCATTATCATCTTCGCGCCGCTGGCTGCCGGGGTACGACACATCCATCCGGAGGGGAACATGTCGACGGACGTCTGGTGCGTTCTGGCCGAGGCGCACCGCCTTGCGTGGTCGTTCACGCCTCTCGAGCGCGTCGGCCCGTTGGAATTCGGTATGTCACGCGACCAGGTCCAGACTGCGGCATATGGCGCGCTCAGCGTCTGCGTACAGGGCATCTCGGAGCATGAAGGGTGGGCAGAATTCTGGCTTGAGCAAGGCACTGGCGCGAGCTTTCCCGGGCCGGCGGTTACCGCCTACTACGACGAGTCGATCGGCCTGGCATGCGTCGCGGTCAATGCGCTGCGGGGCCCGCAGGTGACTCTGGAGGGTATGCGACTGGTGGGGCAGACGCCCTCACGCCTGGAGAACGAGCTCACCGGATACCTCGTGGCAAACAGCAGGGATATACGGTACTCGCAGTGCGCCGATCTGTGCTCGCCGCAACTCGGATTGGTGCTGCGGGCACAGCGAGCTGGCGATGTCGTGCTGAGCCGCCCGGTCATGGTGGCAAGGGCATGGGCTGATCGCTGCTGGGACACCACCGAAGGTTGCATTCCGACACGGGAGTGGAAGACCTTCGAGTGGTGACCCAACGCGTGTCAGTCCTGCGCCCATTCCGGACGGTCGGCCCAGATACCGCGTACGTGTCGCAGGTGGCGATGCATCAGGTCGGTGACCGCCTTGCGGTTGCCGGCCTCCAGCAGTTCGACGAGTTGCACGTGCTCATCGGCGGAGGCGACCAGTTGACCGTTCTTGACCAGCGCGTCCAGCCCGTAAAGGCGGGTCCGGTTTCGTAGGTGGGCGACCATGTCCACCAGCCGCCGGTTGCCGGCCGAGCCGAGCAGGGTCAGGTGGAACGCGGTGTCCGCCTCGATGTAGGCGACCATGTCACCGCGGCTCGCGGCGGCCACCACCGAATCCGCCAGCGACCGCAGCTGCTTCAACTGCTCAGCGGAGAGCTGACCGACCTGTTTGGCGACCACCGGGATCTCCAGTAGCTCCCGGATCTCGGTGATCTCGTCCAGCTCCTCGTCGGAGAGTGAGCTGATCCGGAACCCCTTGTTCTTGGCGATCGTGACCAGACCTTCCTTGGCCAGATCGAGGATCGCCTCCCGGACCGGGGTGGGGGACACCCCGAACTGTCCGGCGAGGGTGGGGGCCGAGTAGATGATCCCGGGTCGTAGTTGCCCGGCGATGATGGCCGCACGCAGCGCCTGCGCCACTTCTTCCCGGAGGCTCTGCCGCCCGCCGAGGGTGGCCAGTCCCAGGTGCCCTCCGGTGCTGCCCGTGGTGGCATCACCTGTCCGCCATTCGGCCGTCACGCCCACACCACCCCGGCTCTCGTTAGGCCGCTCAGCCTATCGGACAACGGCCCACCGGAGTCCGTGCGACCGTACCGCGTCGCGCAGCCTGGTCGATCAACCGAAGGATCAACCGATCGCGGCGGCACGTAGCTCGGCGAAGGCGGCACCGAGGCTCTCGGCCGTGTAGTGCGCGTTCAGGCCGCTGGGGTTCGGCAGCACCCAGATTCTCGCCGGGCCGAGCGGCTCCGGTTGCGGACCGAATCCGGCGTGCGGCTGGGCGAAGCCGATCCGGTACGCGGTGATCCCGAGTACCGCCACCCACTCCGGTCGATACCGCCGGGCCTTCGCCGCCAGCACGGTCGTCCCGGCGAGCAGTTCCGGGCGGGTCAACTCCTCCGCCCGGGCGGTCGCCCGGGGTGCCAGGTTGGTGATGCCCAGCCGATAGCCGAGCAACTCCGCCTGCTCGACCGGTCCCAGCTGGCGTGGGGTGAATCCGCCCCGGTGCAGGGCGGGCCAGAACCGGTTGCCAGGTCGGGCGAAGTGGCAGCCCGTAGCCGCCGAGTAGAGCCCCGGGTTGATGCCACAGAAGAGCACCACCAGGCCGGGGGCGATGACGTCCGGCAGGGCCAGGTCCACCGCCGCCGCCAACTCCGCCCGGCTCGGGCGGGTCGGGTAACCGGCGGGCGGGTTCGTCGACCTCCGTGGCCGGGGTATGCGGTCCATACTGCCGATCCTGCCGTACGTCGTATCGAGCGGCACGGTTGCTGAGCTGGTTGGCCCGGGCGGGCGTCGACGTGACCACTCGTCGACGCCCGCCCGGAAGGTGGGAAGTGGATCAGTACTCGGTCTTCACCGTCACTCCGGTGAAGCCCTGCTGGGCGTACAGGCTGATGAAGTGGTAGCCGGCCGACGGGCTGGTGATGGTCAGGGTCTCACCGTTGCCGGTGTTGACCGACCGGTTGTCGTAGGCCGAGGTGGTGGCCCAGGTGCTGCGGTTGTAGTACAGGTCCGCGTCACCGGTACCACCCGAGGCGGTGATCCGCAGTGTGCTGGTGCCGGCCGGGACATCGAGGTAGAGGTAGTAGTAGTTGCCGCTGGTCGCCGCGAGACCACTGCGCTGGCAGTTGCGGCCCAGCATCCGTACGTCGCTGCCGGTGCACTCGCCCACCGGAGTGCCACCACCCACGGTGACGCTCTGGCTGGTCGTACCGGTGGCACCCCTGTCGTCGGTGACGGTCAACGTCACCGGGTACGTCCCGGCGCTGGCGTACGTCTTCGTGGGGTTGGTCGCCGTCGAGCTGCTGCCGTCGCCGAAGTTCCAGGAGCGGGCGACGATGCTGCCGTCACTGTCGGTGGACCGGTCGGTGAATGAGGCGGTCAGGTTGCTGGCCGTGACGGTGAACGCCGCCACCGGGGCCTGGTTGGTGGGCGGGTTGGTGCCGCCGCCGCAGTTGCCGGCGGCGCAGGCGGTGAGCCAGGCGTTCCAGTCGCTGTCGTAGCGGCTGCCGATGGTGCTGGTCAGGAAGGTCCGGGCCCCGTTCCAGTTGCCGGTCCGGTAGTACCCCAGCAGTGTGGTCACGTCAGTTCGGTGCGACTGCATCATGTACCGCACGGCGAGGTAGCCCCACCGATAGACCCGGGTGCTGTCGTGGCTGTAGGTCGTGTCGAACAGGGTTCGCAGGGTGTGGGTGCGCTTGCCGGCCTCGGTGATGGCCGCCGTGTAGGTGAGGTTCCGGTACGAGTAGGAGACGTACTCGGCGAAGCCCTCGATCCACCAGATGGTGGGGGTGGAGATGTTGGCGGTGAAGTCGCCGTACATGTTGAACCGGCCGTCGAGGTAGTGCGTGTACTCGTGGTTCAGGTTCCAGATCTCGAACGTCGGGCGCACCCACTCCGCCTCGTACGCGATGAACCGGGGCTGGTTGCCGTTCGCCGCCGGGTCACCCTCGAGGTACATGCCGCCGTTGTTGGTGTCGATGCCGAACATCGGCCCGGCGTACGTCTGGTAGTCGGTGCTGGAGTCGAAGACCACCACCTCGAGGGTGGTGTTGTAGTCGTTGGCGACCGGGCCGTTGTCGGCCACTAGCGAGTGGAAGTAGGCGTCCTGGTTGCGCATGCTGTTGCACGCCCAGCTCAGCTCGGCCGAGGTCATCTGCTGGGCCCGGATCCGGATGCTGGCGCTGCAGGTGTAGTTGATCGGCAGCACCACGGCGGCCAGCCGGGCCTGGAGGTTGCAGGTGTCGTAGTAGGCGCAGTTGGCCTTGTCGTAGTAGTCGGTCATCTCCGCGACGCCCACCCAGAGCGGTGCGGTCGGACCGGTGATCGAGCTGAGGTCCAGCAAGCCCCGGGCCAGCGGCCGGACCTTCGACCGTAGGTCGGTGTGCTGGAGGAACCGGCCGAGTTCCCGTCCCGCGTTCGAGGTCAGGTAGCTCTGCTCGGTGCCGAGCAGGGCGCGGTGGCCGGAGGCGAAGTGGTAGAGCGTGTCGATGACGCTCGGGTCGGCCTTGACGGTGGTGACGAATGCCGGCACCTGGTGGCCACGGAACAACACGATGTAGACGTTGTTGACCGCGTTGAGCATCCACCACGAGCTGTCGTACGAGCTGTTGTAGCCGGTGAGCAGGCGCTTGACGACGTAGAGGTAGCGCGCGTTCTCCTCGGCGCTGTCGATGAGCGTCACCGCCTCGGCCAGGGTCTCCCCGTTGGCGTCGGTAACGTCACCGGAGCGGCTGTTGGCGAAGAAGGTGTCGAGGCCGGATCGGATGGCGGTTTGCAGGGAGCTGCCGTACGTCCCGACGGTCTCCGGGTAGTACCAGTGCACGTAGTAGCCGGCCCGCAGGTAGAGCACGAGCTGTGCGGTGCTGGTGCTGTTGTTGCCCGGGTAGCTGCTGGCGTTGTCCCGCAGCCCGTACGCGACGCTGGTCATCTGCGCTTCGCGGAAGGCGTAGTACGCATCGCTGCCGGTCAGGCTGAACAGGGTGTTGACGCAGTCGGTGGTCGACGCCTTGATCTGCCGGACCAGGTCGTGACCGCTCCGGCTGGTGAAGTCGCTGACGTTGCAGGCGGCGGCTGCGGTGGCCGTGGCCCGTCCGGTGGTCGAGGGCCGCGTCGAACGTTGGGCGGTGGCCAGGTCGTCGTAGTCCTGCCGCAGCTGGTCCTTTGTCGACGGCAGCGGGGCCCGGTCCGGTACGGCCAGCGGCGTCTTCTGGGTGTGTCCGATGGTGTCCTCGGTGCCGACCGGTGGCGGCCCGTCGACCATGGCCGGCGTGGTGGCCGGCGTGGTCCCGGCGACTGGGGTGGCCGTAGCTGGCTGGCCCGACAGGGTCAGGCCCATCGCCAGGACGAGTGAGACGGTCGAGAGTCTGGCCAGTTGGCCGGAGAGGGTGGTCTTCATCTGTCGCCTCCGGGCGAGAGCACGGTCGCGTGGGGGCGCGGCCGACAGTTGGGGGCGGGGTCGGGGAGGCTGCATGGGGGCATGGTCACTCCTTTGCGGAGAGTGGGTTCCCGCAGCCAAGGGGGCGATTGAAAGAGCCCGATGACTGTGGGATGTGGCGTGTACCATGGCACACATCACACAGCATGTAAAGAATTGTTCATTATCGATTCGTCTAGTGCTGGTTTGGCTGCTGGGAGTAAGGGCGGTCCACCGGAGCAGCCATAGGGCAGCAGCTTCGTTCGCGGAGCCCGGCACGGCCCACGGCGCTGGACAGCGCCGGTCACTTCCGATCGCGACACAGTGGCGACTGTGTATCTGTCGATGCGGATCGACGGTGGGCGAGGTAGGTTGGACGCATGGCGCTCCTCGCACTCGCTCACCCCCTGTGGTCGGCGGTGCGACGGTCGATGCGGGTGCTGACCGGCCTGACGATGGCGACCCTGCTGCTGGCGCTGGGCGTCGGCGGCGGAACCGTCGAGCCGGGCCAGCCGCCAACTCCGTCGACGGTGCAGTCGGCTTCGATGGCGCTGACCGCTCAGGTCACCGACGTGGTGTTCGTATCGCACTCCGGTGCCGCCATCGAACAGTCCCAGCCAGACGCCGTCGACGATGACCTGCCAGTTGGCAACTGCTTCTCGACGGCCAACCCAGCCCCGGCGGACTCGGCGCCCCAGCGTCCATCGACGTTGGCCTGGGAGCCAAGCCTGGGATCGTCCATTGGGGCGATCGGGCAACGGGCACCACCTCGCGCATGATCTTCGGCTCGGCGTGACCGCCGGCCGACATCAGGCTCTTCCCACCACTCCTTGAACCGTGCACACCCCCGGCCACCGAATGGCCGGCGCGGGCGTGCCGGACCTGGTCGGGCCAGCGTGGAAATGCGGCACGACCACCCCCCAGTCACATCGTTCTCCGGTGAGGTCGTGATGTTCGAATCCGCCATGTACCACTTCCTGCTCGACGTACCACAGGCCACGCTGATCTGGCTGGCCCTGATGATCCTGGCGATGCTGGCGATCGCCGGGCTGGTTACCCGCCCGAGCTGGAATCTGTCCATCAGTGGGCTGCGCCGCCGGGACGCCGCCCTACGTCGTCAGCGGCTCACCGCGCAGGCGCAGGAGGCCAACCGCTACGCGGAAGAAGTAGCGGTGGCGGCCGAGCGGGCCGAGGCCAGGGCCCGTCGCTGCCGGTCGGACTGGCTGACAGCGCAGGACGAAGCTGAGGCCGCCTGGCAGGCGTACGAGAAGTTGGACGCCCAGAGCGCGCGGATGACTGCGGCAGCCGCCCTGCCGGTGCCGCGTACGCCGCGTACCCCGGCCGAGTACGCCGCTCGGGAGCGGTACCTGCACCGGGCCGCGACGGCTGCCTACTGGCGCGGGGAAATATCGGTGCTGCAACTGGGTGACGTGCTGGCCCACCGGCGCGGCTGGGACCCGCGGCGGCACCCGGTCGAGCAGGAGGTGATGCTGCACCGGGCGGCCCGGGCCGGGCTGCGGGCCAGGCAGCAGCGGGCGGCGGAGTGGGAGCGGACCGTATGGCAGAACGCCGAGGTGGCGGCCCGGGCGGCACAGAGTCTGCGGGCCGAGGCGACCGTGGCGGCCGAGCAGGTCCGGCAACTGGAGCAACAGCTGGCGGGCGTCGCCCCGAGGTCGGCGCGGGTGCCGAGGCCGGCATCGGCCACGCCCCGGCAGTCGGAAGCACCTACCCAGCTGCTTCCCGTGCGCGTCGCCTGACCGAGCCGTCCGGGTGTTCGCCAGCAACGGCGAGGTGATGCTGGATCTGTCCATGACGGAACTGATAGACGGCACCGGATTGGCGGAGCACGCCGCGATGGTAGGCGTCGTTGAGGAAGGTGATCGTACGCCAGGGCAGCCGCCCGGTCAGGGGTAGCCAGAACCGGGCGAGGATCAGCCAGCGACCCCATGCGTTACCGAGGAGGCCGCCGAGGATCCCGCCCAGGAGACCGCCCAACAAGCCGATGGTCAGCCCGCCCAGATAGCCGATCGTGAGGGCGAACACCAGGCCGAAGAGCAGCAGCTGCACGATCGTGTTGCGTCGGTCCGAGGCGAGCAGGCGTAGTGGGTTGACCATCGTCCGTACGTCGATCGGAGTGGTGAACTCGCCGAAGCCGAAGACCAGCACGATGGCCAGCCCGACCGCGATCCCGACGAGCAGACCGGCCGACAGTCCCGCCTCGCGGCCGAAGGCCAGTGCGAACAGCAGACCGAGTACGAAGCGTACGACGATGCCGACGGCGAGCCCGACGGTCAGCCAGAGTACGAGGCCACGCAGCACCTCCCGGAGCCGGCCGCGCAGGCGCAACTGGGTGCGGGACGGCTCGGCCTGCTCGCCCGCGAGCCCGAGGGCGAGGCCCACCGCCAGGCCGACGGAGAGCCCGACAGCCAATCCGAGCAGGAGGCCGTGGGTGAGTCCACCGAGGACACCGACGGCCAGCCCGTGGGCCAGCCCGAACAGCACGCCCCGCAGCACGTTCCGTTCGGAGCTGCGTACCCGTACCTGGGCGGAAGACGGATCCGGGCCGTTCAGCGCGAGACCGTAGGCCAGGCCGAACACCACCAGGAACACGGGTGCCGCGACCAACCCGTAGGTACGACTGATCATGGTGCCGCCGGCGATTCCGAAGCCGATCGCGGTGGCCAGTCCGTAGCCGAGGCCGAGTAGCACGTTACGGGTCGGACCGCGCTTCGGAGCACCGGGCGGAGGCGGTCGGCGTCCCTCCACCGCCAGGCTGAAGGCGAGTCCGCCGACCAGCCCGAAGGCGAGGGCGAAGGTGGCGCCGGCGACGATGCCGGCGATGATCGCGAAGATCGCCCCACCGAGAAGCCCGTACGCCCACAGTCGGGCTCCTCGGCTGAGGGTGCTGCCCAACTGCCACCAGGCGAGATCCCGGGTGCCGAGGAGATCGAGGTGGCTGGCGAGGTGGGTCAACCAGCGTTGGACCTGGTCGAGTTTCCAGTGTCGGTAGCGGTGCCCGGCGGAGCTTCGCGCGACGCCCGGACGCTGGTAGACGGCCGGAACGAAGGCGACGAAGAAATGGTTTCGGAGTGACTCCGGCGTGTGGAAGCGGGCGCTGTCCAGCAGCGTGACCGGGTCGTGTCCGGGCGTGTCGCTGTAGATCGTGCGGGCCAGCGCCACCATCAGCGGGGTGGCCAGGGCCGAGGTGAGCGTGGCGGCATGGGGATCGGTGGGATGGGCTGCCAGCCAGTGGAAGACCGGACCCCACGCGGTGGGTTGCGCGGCGTCGCCGACCGTCTTGCGAGTGGTACGAGGCAGGTAGTCGGCCAGGTCCGTAACGGTGAGTTCGTCGAGTGTCACCACGGCCGCCGACCGGAGCACACCGCTGGCGGCCACCGCGGATTCGTACTCTTCGGGGCGGCTCGTCAGCAGCAGTGGTGTGGTGGTCGCGTTGAGCGCCGTGAGCGCTCGGTGGTGCAGACCATCGGCGATCTCGTCGAATCCATCCAGGACCGGCAGGATCCGATTTGCCGCCACGAGCGCGGCGGCCAGGTTGGGCACCCGGTTGCCGGGCATCCCCGGTACGGCGGCTGGCACGGCCAGTCCGGGATGGTTCTGGACGAGCTGATGAGTGAGCCAGGTTTCCAATGTCATGGTGCTCGGATCCCAGGAGCCGAGCGTAAAGACCACTGGTACGGGGTCGGTCGGTTGCCGGCTGGCCAACATGTCGAGCACGAATCGCAGGGTCAGGATGGTCTTGCCGGAGCCGGCCGGACCGAGGACGACCAGGCGTCGCGAAGGAATGCTGAGGAATACGGTCAGGATCTGGTCCAGGCGGTTTGCCAGGGGGAGCGGGCCGGGATCGGTGCCAGGTGACGAGCGGCGAATGTTGGCCCAGTGATCCATAAAGCCTTCGTCAGTGAGTTGCCAACTAATAGCCAGCGGAAAAGGGTCGTGTATCCGTCGCTGGTCCTCCTCGCGATGCCACAGCACTCCGACCGCATCAGCCAACTGCTCGGCCGCCTCGGCCAGGGCCGCTCCCCGCTGTGGTGGCCGCGGATCCGGATCCGTACCGGCCGTGCGCGCCTCGATCACAGTTACGGAGACCAGCAGCGCGCCGACGGCCAGCCAGATCCACGGTTTCCATCCCGCGGGCAGCTCGATGGTCCCGGTGGCCAGGTTTCCCACCAGCCCCAGCAGGGAGGCTGGCACTCCGACGATGGTCACGAGTGAAGGCCGGCGTCGCACCCGTACCTCCTTTGTCGTCGGCTGTCCGCTTCGGATTCGCGGATGCGATCAATCTCCAGGGCGAGAACTGTTACCGACGAAGTTGCGTCAGATTGTGCTGGCTGTTGCGGTAGGGCTATTTGACTGCCAGTGATGTGCGAAAAAATTCGAGCATGATGGCGCGAGTGATGTCAATGGACCTTTGTTGTCGCTGCGAGGGTACGCTTGGCTCGATTTCGTCATCGAGTTCATTCCGCGAAAATGTGGATAAGGTCTGCTTGTCGGAAGGAGAGGGTGATCCTCAATTATCACCGCCAAGGGGTCGGTGAACCGTTGGTACTGGTGCACGGGATAGGCGGCAACTGGCAGGTCTGGTTGCCGGTGCTCCACCGGCTGGCGACCCGGCGGGAAGTCATACTCATCGACCTTCCCGGATACGGTGCCTCGTCGCGATCCGAACTGGGCCTGGCGTCGGGGGTAGGTCCACTGGCGGATGCGACCGCGCGGTTCCTGGATGGTCTGCGCATCGAGACCGCACACCTGGCCGGGAACTCGATGGGGGGCTGGGTCGCGCTCGAGCTCGCCAAACGAGGTCGTGCCCGGACGGTCACCGCCTTCTCGCCGGCCGGCTTCTATGGCGACGCCGGGGCGGCCTACCTTCGGCTGTCGCTACGGACGTCGGCGTGGGTAGCGCGTACGCTCGCCCCGACCGCCGACCGCACGCTCGACAGTGGACTGTGGCGTACTGCCCTGTATGCCCAAGCCATGGGTCGGTCCTGGCAGCTGCCGAGTGGTGCCGCGGCAACGATCCTGCGGGCTGTCGCCGGATCTCCGAGCTTCGACGCGGACCTCGTCGCGATCACCGGTGAGCGGTTCGAGTGTGACCGGGTCATCCGGGTGCCGGTCACCATCGCCTGGGGGCGACGTGACCGATTGCTGCCGCCCTGGCAGGGGCGGCGGGCGGTGCGGATGATCCCCGGGGCTCGACTGGTGTTGCTTCCCGGTGTCGGGCACATCCCGACCTATGACGACCCCGCCCTGGTCGCGGACGTGTTGTTGCGCGGTTCGGAAGCGGCGGCCGGCTGACCTCGCGAACGCGGAAGTGCGGCGGACGATTGTCACCTTCTGCTCGACAGGTGTCAATGAGGTCAAAGTCACCTTGATGTGCTGAGGTCGATGGCTGGCTCTTCGTCGAGTCGGCGGTGATTGGCTGGTCCGCCGGTACTCATGGTGGGCTGGAGTTGGTGTTGCCGCTACGGGAGAGCGTCTGAGCTGGTCGATGTCGCCATCGAAGGAACATCGGTGAGCGCCGTTGGTCATCCGTTCCAGTCGTGTTATCGATATGGGTCTCGGCGATGCTCCGGCTGATAGACGGCTGTCAAGGCTTCGGCCCTGAATTCCGCCTCGCGAGAATTATGGAAGAAACCTTGAACGACAGGCCAGCGCATCGTAGGTTTTCTTCGCATTGTCGTGTTCGGGGGAACGGGTGGTGTGCGTGTTCAAGGATGTTCGACCCTTGCTCGTGGCGGGCGTTACAGCGACCGTCCTGGCGGCTGGGGGCATCGCTGTCACCCATCCGGCTCCGGCGGAAGCGACCAGCAAACCAGCCAAGGCGCCCGTCGAGGTGATGTCGCTGCGGACAGCCAACCGGCAGGTTTTCGCGAACCCGGACGGCACCTATACGGCCGACACGACCGCGCTGCCCCGCTGGGTTCGTCGGGGAAGCACCTGGGTGCCGGTCGATCCGACCCTGCGGCTCGGCGCGGATGGCCGGGTGACGACGGTCGCCACCCCGCTGGACCTGTCGTTCTCCGGTGGTGGTGACGACGTCCTGGCCGCCATCGGCGAGGCCGGCCGGTCGGTGCAGATGACCTGGTCGAAGCCGCTGCCGCAGCCGGTGCTGGACGGGGCGAACGCGGTGTATCCCGAGGTGCTGCCCGGAGTGGACCTTCAGGTGACCGCCTCCGTGACCGGATTCTCCGAGGTGCTGGTCGTGAAGTCCGCCACCGCTGCCCAGAATCCCGCGCTGGCGTCGATCCGGTTCGGGCTACGCGGGACCGGTCTTACCGTGCAGAGCGACGGACAGGGCGGAGCCCGGGCGATCGACAGTTCCGGGGCGGAGGTCTTCCACTCGCCCATGCCCCAGATGTGGGACTCGTCGGTCAGCGCCGGAGTCAGCCGCTCCAGCGCGGCGGCAGCGGACTCGGCCGGTGCACCCGGCCGTAGCGCGACGATGCCGGCACAGGTCAGCGCGGACAGCATCACCATACGTCCGGACCAGAGCCTGCTTACCGGTGCCGACACCACCTACCCGGTCTACCTCGACCCCTCCTGGTCGGGCACCAAACTGGCCTGGACCTATGTCGACAAGGCGTATCCCACCACCAAGTACTGGAACTCCACGGAGACCCCGGCGGCCGGCACCCACAACGGCGGTTCGACGGTCAAGCGGTCGTACTGGCGGATGGACACCAGCGCGGTCGCCGGCAAGCACATCATCAAGGCCACCTTCCGGATCAAGGAGATCTGGGCGTACTCCTGCACCGCCAAGCCGGTCGACCTCTATCTGACCGGTGGGATCTCGTCGACCACCACGTGGAACACGAGACCGGCGAACATCAAGAAGTTGGCCACCCTCACCGTTGCCAAGGGCTGGGCACCGTCGGGCGGCACCAGTTCCTGCCCGGCCGGGGACATCGAGTTCGACACCACCTCGACCATCGTCGAGCAGGCGGCGGCCGGCGCGGCCAACGTCACCCTGTCGCTCCAGGCCAGCGAGACCGACAGCTACGGCTGGAAGCGGTTCGCGAACCCGCCGCACCTGGTGATCGACTACAACACCATCCCGCAGCTGCCCACCGCCTTTGGCACCCAACCCGGCACGCCGTGCGTCTCCGGTGCCGACCGGCCAGCGATCAACACGACCGCTCCCACGCTGTACGCCAACGTCTTCGATCCGGACGGCAGCAACGGCAGCGTGCGCGCCGAGTTCGAGATGCGCAGTCTCGATCCGGCCACCGGGACCTGGCAGGCGTTCGGCTCGCCGCTGACCACCGCGTACGTCTCCGTCACCAACGCGGTGACGTTGACCGCGACCACACCGACCCTGACCGAGGCCGGCATCTACTCCTGGCGGACCCGGGCCTACGACAGCCTCGACGCCAGTGCCTGGACGGAATACTGCGAGTTCTACGTGGACACCAGTGTCCCGACCCAACTCCCGCAGGTGACCTCCACCGACTATCCACCGGGCAGCGCCTTCCCGGACGCGCACGGCAGCCCGGGACTGCCGGGGACGTTCACCCTCAGCTCCGGTGGCGCGTTCGGGATCACCGCCTTCAAGTACGCCCTCAACGACATCACCCTCGGCACGGCACACCAGGTAGCGGCTCCGACCGGCACCGCGACCATCCAGCTCGCACCGCCTCGCGACCAGCAGAACACGCTGTACGTCTGGCCGGTCGACCAGGCCGGTAACGTCGGTGCCCGCTACGCGACGTACGACTTCTTCGTCGGGTTCCCGTCCGGACCGGTCGGCCACTGGCGGGCCGACGAGACCAGCGGCACCACCACGGCGGATGCCTCCGGTAACGGTCGGCCGCTCACCTGGACCGGTGGCGTGGGCTGGACCGGCAACGGCCGGATCGACGGGGCGGCCACCCTCAACGGCAGCACCGGGTACGGTGCGACCCCCGGGCCGGTACTGCGTACCGACCGTAGCTTCAGCGTCTCGGCCTGGGCCCGGATCACCGACACCTCACACATCGCCACGGTGGTGAGCCAGTCCGGCACCTGGCAGAGCGGCTTCCAGCTCTACTACTCGGTCTCCTACAACAAGTGGATCTTCAACCGCTACCACTCGGACACCGAGACCTCGACGCTGGTCCGGGCGGTCTCCGACGCACCGCCGGTGGTCGGTGCCTGGACCCACCTGGTCGGGGTGTACGACGCGCCGGCCCAGCAGCTACGGCTCTACGTCGACGGAGTGCTCCAGGCCGCCCCGGCCAGCTTCACCACCCCGTGGCACGCCGACGGGCCGATGCAGGTCGGCCGGGTGCAGAGCAAGACCGGCTACGTCGACCACTTCCCCGGTGAGGTCGACGACGTACGGCTCTTCGACCGGATCCTGCTGAACCAGTCGGGCTGCGACCCGGTCGCCAGTGACCAGATCCCGTCCTGCAAGGACGGTATCCACCAACTCGCCACCCGGCCGGCCAACGCCCGGGGCACCTGGGCCCTGGACGAGGTCGCCGGCACGGTCGCGGCCGACTCGTCCGGCCGGAGCAACCCGGCCACCCTCAGCGGCACGGCGAGCTGGGATGTGGACGGCTCGCGGGGCGGGGCGCTGTTCCTGGACGGCATCAGCGGCCGGGCCAGCACCGCCGGCCCGGTGCTGCGTACCGACGGCAGCTTCACCGTGGCTGGCTGGGTCCGGCTCGGCGAGTCGGACTCGACCACCCTGCCAGGCCACAACGCCACGGCGATCGGCCAGGACGGTCCGGCCGGGAGTCCGTTCTTCCTCGGCTACCGCCAGTTCACCGTCAACGGAGTCACCGAGGGGCACTGGTCGTTCTCCTCACCGAGCGCGGACAGCGGTACCCGTACCTGGTCGCATGCCCGCTCCGACGCGGCGTTCGCCCCGGTACCGGGAGCCTGGACCCACCTGGCCGGGGTGTACGACGCCACCGCCCGGGAGCTGCGGCTCTACGTCAACGGCTCGCTGTTGGCCCGCACCCCGGGAGTGAAGGTGTGGCACGCGCCCGGGGCGCTGACCCTCGGCAGTGCCAAGTGGAACAGCGTCCAGACCGACTTCTGGCCGGGCGCGTTGGACGACCTGCGTGCGTACGCCGGCACGCTCTCCGACTCCGAGGTCTTCGCGCTGTCCAGCTCCTGACCGGTTCTCCACCACCAGCTGACCTTCACCGCACCATCTGACGGTTCCCCGTACCACCTGACGCTTTCCCGTACCACCTGACCTGCATCGACGTTCGCTGCTCGCCTGGGAGGAATCATGAGAGCGAGAACGCTGCGCCGTGTCTCGGTGTTCACCGCGGCGGCCATGCTGTCCAGCCTGGTCACCACAGTTCCGGTCAGCGCCGCCGAGCAGCGGGACCGGGCTCGGCCCCGCCCAGCGCTGGCGCAGACCCAGCCGGTGCCGGGCGGTGGGGCGGTGAAGGTGAAACCCCGTCCGGTCGACCAGGCCGGCCGGCAGGCGTTGACCGCGCCACCAAAGGTGAGCTGGCCCAAGGCCGGGACCACGGTGCGGGACGGCCTGCGAATCGAAACGCTGGACCGGGCCCGCGCGGTCGAGGCCGGCGTGGACGGGCTGCTGCTGCGGGTGACCCCGGAGACACCGGCCGGCACCCAGGCCAGCGGCGCCGGGGCGGCGGCCACGGCAGCCGGCACCAGACCCGCCACCGCCAAGCTGACCGTCGACTACTCCAGCTTCCGGTACGCCTACGGCGGTGACTGGGCCTCCCGGCTGCGCCTGGTCCGGCTGGCCGACCGTACCGAGATGTCGACCCGCAACGACGTCACCGCCGGCACCCTCATCGCGGACGTACCGGTGACCGCCGGAGCCGAGACGTACGCGGTGACCGCAGCGGTGGCCGGCAGCGCCGGCGACTTCGGAGCCACCTCGCTGTCGCCCTCGGCCACCTGGGAGGTCTCCGACCAGACCGGTGACTTCAACTGGTCGTACTCGGTCGACGTCACGCCGGCCCCGGCGGGACCGGAGCCGGACATCACGCTGACCTACTCCTCGGGGCGGGTCGACGGCCGGACCGCCTCGACCAACAACCAGGTGTCCTGGGTGGGGGAGGGGCTGGACTACTGGCCCGGATACGTCGAGCGTCGGTACGTGTCCTGCACCGACGAGGGGGTGACCCCGAAGACCGGTGACCTGTGCTGGGGCGACGAGAACGCGACCCTGATGCTCGACGGCAACGCCACCGAACTGGTCCGGGACGCCACCACCGGGGCCTGGCGGGCCAAGTCCGACGACGGGGTACGCATCGAGCGGCTGACCGGCACCACCAACGGCGACAACGACGGCGAGTACTGGCGGGTCACCGGCACCGACGGTATCCAGTACCACTTCGGGTTGAACCGGCTGCCGAACTGGACCTCCGGCAAGACCGAGACCAACTCCGCCTGGACCGTGCCGGTCTTCGGGAACAACACCGGCGAGCCGTGCAAGGCGTCGACGCACGCCGCCTCCTGGTGCCAGCAGGCCTGGCGGTGGAACCTGGACTACGTCCTCGACCGGTACGGCAACGCCATGACGTACTGGTACACCCCGGAGACCAACCGGTACGCCCGCAACGGCAGCGCGTCCAGCGCCGGCACCGGCACCACCTACACCCGGGGCGGCTACCTGTCCGAGGCCCGGTACGGCCAGCGGTCGAACACGCTCTTCTCCGCCAACGCCACGAACCGGGTGGTGTTCACCCCGGCCGAGCGCTGCATCGTCACCGCCGCCTTCAACTGCACGTCGTTCACCAAGGCCAACGCGGCCAACTGGCCGGACGTGCCGTTCGACGCCAACTGCGAGGCGAGCGCCACCTGCACGTACAACACGCCGACGTTCTGG
This sequence comes from Micromonospora sp. NPDC003197, assembly GCF_053590565.1. Taxonomy (NCBI): domain Bacteria; kingdom Bacillati; phylum Actinomycetota; class Actinomycetes; order Micromonosporales; family Micromonosporaceae; genus Micromonospora; species Micromonospora sp. NPDC003197. The sequence goes on from NZ_JBSFTE010000017.1 coordinate 122,326, forward strand.
AGCCGGAAGCGGCTGGCCAAGGTCACCACCCAGGTCCAGCAGGGCACGGGCTACCAGGACGTGGAGTCGTGGACGCTGACCCACACCTTCCCGGCCACCGGCGACGGCACCAGCCCGGCGCTGTGGCTCAGCCGGATCTCCCACGCCGGTCACGTCGGCGGCACCGCCACCCTGCCCGACGTGCAGCTCAGCGGCGTCCAGCTGAGCAACCGGGTGGACGCCACCGAGGGACGGGCACCGCTGAAGAAGTGGCGGGTGTCCGCGGTGACCGACGAGATCGGTGGCCAGCTTTCGGTCAGCTACAGCGAACCGGAGTGCGTCGCCGGTCAGACGCCGACCCCGGACAGCAACGGCAAACGGTGCTTCCCGCAGTTCTGGAGTCCGGACGACGGTGAGCCGGTCCTCGACTGGTTCCACAAGTACGTCGTCACCCAGGTCGCGGAGATCGACGCCACCGGTGGCGCACCCGCTGAGATCACCTCCTACCAGTACCTCGACGCGCCCGCCTGGCACTACGACGACGACCCGCTGACCCTGGCCAAGCACCGCACCTGGGGCCAGTGGCGTGGCTACTCGAAGGTCCGGGTGCTGCATGGTGACCCCAACAACCCGATGCGGACCCAGACCGACCGGCTGTACTTCCGGGGCATGCACGGCGACAAGCTCGCCGCCGGGGGAACGCGGTCGGTGCAGGTGGTCGACTCGCAGGGCACCGCGATGACCGACAGCCCGTCGTTGCAGGGTTTCCTCCGGGAGGAGATCGACTACACCGGCGTCAACGGCACGGTCGCGGAGACCGAACTGAGCACCCCGTGGATCCGGCAGACGGCCAGCCGTACCCGGGGTGGCGTGACGGTCACCGCCGACATGGTGCGGGAGTCGAGCACGGTGACCCGTACCGCTCTGGCCGGCGGTAGCTGGGTGACCACCCAGGTAGACACGACGTACGACGACTACGGCATGCCGGTCCAGGAGGACGACAAGGGCGACGTCACCACGGCCAGCGACGACCTGTGTACCCGCACCACGTACCTCCGTAACACAGCGGACTGGCTGGTGGAGTTCGAGACCCGGGAGGAGACGGTGGCGGTGGGCTGCACGGCCACGACCCGTCGCCCCGAGCATGTGGTCTCCGACGTGCGGACCGCCTACGACAACCAGGCGTACGGCATCGCCGCCACCAAGGGCGACGTGACCCGGGTCGAGGTGCTGGCCAGCTACTCGGGTGGTAGCCCGGTCTACACCACCGACGCGACGCAGACCTACGACGCGCTCGGCCGGATGGTCGGCGAGACCGACGTCGCCGGCAACAGCACCACGACGACGTACATCCCGACGAGCGGTGGCCCGGTCACCCAGGTGGAGGTGACCAATGCGCTGGGACACACCGAGACCACGGTGCTGGAGCCGGCGTGGGGACTGCCGAAGGTGGAGACCGACGCCAACAACAAGCGCACCACCACCGCGTACGACCCGCTGGGCCGGCTCACCGGAGTCTGGCTGCCCGGTCGGGACCAGGCCACGCAGAGCGCCAACATCACCTACAGCTACCTGCTGCGGCCGGATGGGGCGACTGCGATCGGCACCAGCACGCTGCGCAACGACGGGTCGTACACCACCACCTACGAGCTGTACGACGCGTACATGCGGCCCCGGCAGACCCAGGCCCCGGCCCCGGGGGGTGGCCGGATCATCACCGACACCATCTACGACGACCGGGGTCTGGTGGTCAAGGAGAACCAGGAGTACTACGCCGACGGCAACCCGTCCACGACGCTGTTCCCGACGCCCAACGACGCCGACGTTCCGGGCCAGCTGCGGACCGTCTACGACGGGTTGGAGCGGGAGACCGCGCAGATCTTCCTGGTACGTAACCAGGAGAAGTGGCGCAACGCCCTCGCCTACGACGGGGACCGGGAGACGCTGACCCCGCCGGCCGGGTCCAGCGCGATCACCCGGATCACCGACGCCCGGGACAACCTGGTCGAGTTGCGGCAGTTCACCGGCAACCAGCCGACCGGCGCGTACGACACGATCCGCTACACCTACACGCCGGACGGCGAAGTCGACTCGGTCACCGACGCCCGGGGCAATGTCCGGCGCTACACCTACGACCAGCGCGGTCGGCAGGTCAAGGTGGAGGAGCCGGACGCCGGCACGATCACCTACACCTACGACGACAACGACAACCTGCTCACCACCACCGACGCGCGCGGCAGCACACTCGCGTTCAGCTACGACAAACTGGGCCGCAAGACGGCGCAGTACGCCGGCTCGACCAGCGGCACGAAGCTCGCCGAGTGGACCTGGGACACCCAGGCCAGGGGCTACCTGACCGGATCCACCCGGTACGTCGACGGGCGGGCGTACCGCACCGAGACGACCGCGTTCGACGACGAGTACAACGCGACGAGCAGCCGGATCATCATCCCGGACGGTGGTGGGATCACCAGCGGGCTGGCCGGGACGTACACGTACACCGCCGAGTTCAACGTCGACGGTTCGCCCAAGCGGGGCACCTTCCCGGCGGCCGGTGGCCTGCCGACGGAGGCGCTGCTGTACGGCTACAGCGAGCTGGGCGACCCGACCACCCTGCACGGCCTGACGCCGTACGTGACCGGCACGAGCTACACCAAGCTGGGTCTGCTCCAGCGTCGCTCGTTGACCGCGAACAACCACGTCTGGCAGCGGGACTACTACTACGAGGAGGGCACCAACCGGCTCAGCCGGACGCTGGACACCCGGGACGTGGCACCGTACACGCTGACCGACCGGCAGTACAGCTACGACAAGTCGGGCAACATCCTCAAGATCTCCGATGCGCCGGAGGAGACCGATCCGGACACCCAGTGCTTCCAGTACGACCATCTTCAGCGGCTGACCCAGGCGTGGACGGCCACCGACGACTGCGTCGGGGCGCCCACCGCCAGCAAGGTCGACGGGCCGTCGCCGTACTGGCAGTCGTTCGCCTATGACGCGGACGGTAACCGTACCCAGCGGGTGGACCACCCGACGGCGCGCGGCGGCACCCAGGTCAGCCAGACCTATGCGTACCCGGCGGCCGGGGCCGCCCAGCCGCACGCGCTGGCGTCGGTGACCACCAGCGGTGGTGCGGCCAACGGTCGGGTCGACCGGTTCACCTACGACGCGGCCGGCAACACCACCGCCCGGACCGTCGCGGGCGTCACCCAGAACTTCACCTGGGACGTGGAGGGCAACCTGGCCTCGGCCACCGCTGGTGGCAAGACCAGCACCTACCTGTACGACGCCGAGGGCAACCTGCTGATCAGCACGGACAACGAGGGGGTGACCCTTCATCTGCCGAACCAGGAGGTGGAGGTCAACACCGGCGGGGCGGTCTCCGGCACCCGCTACTACACCCATGCGGGCGAGACCGTCGCGGTACGCACCAACACCGGACTGTCCTGGCTGATGGCTGACCCGCAGGGCACCTCCACGGTGGCGGTGGAGACCGCCACCCAGACGGTGAGCCGCCGCTACTACGCCCCGTTCGGTGATCCGCGTACCGGCTCGGCCAGCGCCTTCCCCGGTTCCCGGTCCTTCGTCGGCGGGACGGTCGACAAGACCACCGGGCTGACCCGCCTGGGTGCCCGTGACTACGACCCGAGCCTGGGTCGGTTCATCAGCGTCGATCCGGTGACCGCGATCGACGACCCGCAGGAGATGCAGGGCTACTCGTACGCGACCAACAACCCGGTGGCCAAGTCCGACCCGGATGGCGAGTGCTGGATCTGTGGCGTCGTCAAGAAGGGGGCCAAGAAGGTCAAGAAGAAGGTCAGTGGCGGCTGGAAGAAGGTCAAGAAGGGCGCGGGCTGGCTCAAGAAGAAGATCACTAAGCGCATCAAGTCATGGAAGAAGAAGGTCTCCAAGGCGATCAAGAAGGTAAAGAAGTTCGCCAACAAGATCAAGAAGAAGATCAGCAACTTCAAGAAACGAGTCAAGAAGGCGATCTCCCGAAAGGTGGCGAGCGTCCGCAAGAAGGTGCGGAGCGTCGTCAACAAGGTCAGGAAGACGCTGAAGAAGATCGGCCGAGGGATCGGCTTCGACCCCGGTGGCAAGCGGGCACCCACGAAGAAGCCGGACACCAAGCCGACTCCGCGTCCCTCCGAGGACTCGGACGGCCCACCCCGCCGGACCACCCCGGTCGACCTGTACGTCGGTGGCAACACGACGGTGCCAAAGCCCGCCTGGCGGGAGGGCAAGGAGTACGACCTCGACGGCGATGGCAACGTGAAGTTGTACGGCGGCGGGGAACCCACCTTCCCCAAGGGCGTGTCGGTCTTCGCCAGTCGGGAGCAGGCGGCGATGTGGACCAACTCGAAGTACATCTACAAGCTGCCCAAGGGGAGCCCGATCCCGCCCGGATTCGACTTCTTCCACGACGGTCCGCAGCTGGGTGACCCGAACAAGTCGTCGCACCACACCTTCTACAACACGAGGACCGTCAAGCCGGGCGATATGATCAACAGCTTCAAGGGGCTCGGCTGGCAGAACGACGGGCTGAGGTGACGAACGTGGACAGTTGGCAGCGGTACCTCGCCGCTGACCGTGGCCTCCGGGAGGCGGTCACCCGCCTCCTGGCGGTCGACTACGCGCGGACGTTGCGGGCCGCCCTGCTTGGCGGCCCCGACTTCCCGGCCGCCGTCGAACTGCTGGTGCACCACGTGTCGACCTCGTACGTCACCGAACACCTCGACGTCGTACTGCCGCTGGCCATCGAGGGCGGGCTCGAACAGGCCGACGTGCGCCGCCGGCTCGACAGCGTCGACCCGGCGGCGGTACGGGCCGCCCTGCCGGCGCTCGTCGGCCGGGTGTTACACGGCACCGGAGACCAGTACCTGGAGTACGTCGGTCTGCTGGACCTGCTCGCCGGGCTGGGCGAACGCCACCTGTTCCACGCCGTGCTCGCGGCGGCCCGCGCCGCCGACGACGAGGAGATCCAGGAGGCGGCCGAGCCGTACGAGGGGGAGCGGATCGACCCGGCCACGGTCGTCGTGCCGCCGTCGCCTCCGCCGATCGACCTGCGGCGGCCGGCCGAGCTGGTGCCGCAGTGGTCGGCGTACGTCGCGGCGTTGCGGGAGCAGCGGCTGGCCCAGGGCGCGGTGGAGGAGACGCCCCGGGAGGAGTTCCTGCCAGCGGCACTGTGCGATCCGGGGCAGCGGGACGTGGCGCTTCGCTACCTGGCGGTCCTGGTCGGCCGGGGCGACTACCAGGGGGCCGACGTCCTGGTCCGCCGGGTGCTGGCCGCGCTGCCCGAGGCGGACCGAAGCGAGGTGCTGACCGCGTTGGCCGAGGGTTTCCTGGACGAGCCGAGCCGGTGGCGGGCCGAGGGCTACCGGTCCCTGCTCTGGTTGCTCGGCGAGGTGGCCGATGAGCGAATCCTGCGTATCGCCCTGAAACGTGGCCGATCCTGCCCCGACCCTCGGGTACGGATCGTCGCCGAGACGACGCCGGGCTGACCGATGTGGTTACTGTCAGCTATCTGACGGTGGCCACATCGGGGCGGTCGCCAACGCTCAATCCATCGACATCTTACGCTTTGTCGCATGTTCGACACGTTGCGTATTGATTTTCGGCGGAATCGGGATCCGCTCGCCAGGCTCGTGCTGACCGTGTTCCGGTTCGGTCAGTGGACGGTGGCCCGCCGTACGCTGACTCGCCGGCTGTCGACCATCCCGTACAAACTGCTCAACCTCCTGGTGGTGCGGCTCGGCACCAACAGCGACCTGCCCCGGGAACTGCAGTGCGGGCCGGGACTCAAGCTGTTCCACCCCTATGGACTGGTGCTGCACCGAGGTGCCCGCCTCGGCGGGAACATCAACCTGCATCACCACGTGACCATCGGTCGGAAGGACTTCACCGGCGAGCCCGTGGTCGACTCCGAAGTGACCTTCGGCGCGGGTGCGGTCGTGCTGGGGCCGGTCTCGATCGGCTACCGGGCGAAGATCGGGGCGGGCGCGACGGTACTGGATGACGTGCCCGCCTACGGCCTCGCCATCGGGCCGCGCGCCGAGGTGCGCAGCCCTGCCGAGGTACGCGGTCCCGCCGACCTGTCCGTCCACCCCTGACGACCTTGTCCGTCCACCCCTGACGGCCTGTCCGTACATCCCTGACCGGGCGTCCTACAGAGCCGAGGTGTCCACCACCTGCTCGATTGGCAATCGGGGCGTACGGGCCGGCTCGGCCTCGGTCCGGTCGGGCAGGCCCAACCGCAACACGAGGTACGGGTAGCCAAGGTCGGAGAGGAGCCGGCGCAGCGCCTGCCGGGTGTTGGCCACCTCGACCGCCGCGCTCAACGGGGTGAGCGACACACCCAACCGGGTGGCGGTCAGCCAGGCGGCGGAGAGTGCCTCCCCAGCCCGAAGCCAGTTCACCGGTTCGTCCTCGTCACCGTAGAGCAGCGCGTAGCAGGCCGCCCGGTCGTGACCCGGACCGATCGGCAGCGTGCCCTCCCGACCGAAGTCCCGTCCCGGCACCGTGGTCTGCGGCGTGTGTTCCGGCAGCACGTCCGCTGGTAGACCGGTGCCGGTCGGCCCAGCGCGGCCGGTCCAGTAGTCCAGTTCGGCGCGGACCAGCGGATCCTTGGCCTCGACACTGGCCGCCCGGGCCGCCGACGCGGCCAACTCCAGCACCTGATCGGAATTGAGCAGCTGCGCCTGGGTTCCCTCAGCCGAGGCGGCCTTCGCGATCGTCCGCAACGCGTCGGTCGGTGCTGCCTCGTCGCTGACCGGCCGACGGTCGGTACGCCGAGCCCGCAGACACGCCAGCAACTCGGCCGAGTCGGTCGGGCGGCCCGTCGGCTCGATGGGGATCACCCGGGCCAGCAGGTCAGGGTCGGCCGGATCGGGCAGCCGGTCGACGTCGACCGCCCAGCCCAGCGCGGCGAGCGCCACCCGGACATGGTGCAGGGCGGTGCCGCAGCTGATCGCGAGCAACCGTCCCTCGGGGTCGGTGGTGGCGAGTTGCCGGCTCCGTACGGCGTACAACTCCAACCGCTCCGGCAGGACCCGCCACCGCCACGGCTGGGTGTTGTGCACCGAGGGTGCGTAGCCGGCCGCCCTGGCGGCCTCCGTGAGCGCGGCGGTCACCGACCGGCTGGTCTCCGGTGTCTCGTCGGTCATTCCCACGACCCTTTCCCGTCTGATCCATCGTGCCCGACCGGGTGCTGGTCCGAGGTTACTTCCCGCTCCGGATCACCCGGAAAACGACATCCGGCCGCGACTTGACGCCCAGGGCTGAGCCGGCGGCACTGGAACGCTCAACCACTAGACTCCCGGCATGCGGGGGCTATTGGTGGGTATCGACTTCGGGACGTCCAACACAGTGGCCATGCTGCGGCGTCGTGATGGCCGGGTGACACCCCTGCTGTTCGACGGCACACCGTTGTTGTCGTCCGCCGTGTTCGCCGCCCCCGACGGCACCCTGATAGCTGGGCGCGAGGCGACGCACGGCGGCCGGGTCAACCCGGAGCGGTACGAGCCCAACCCCAAGCAGCGGATCGACGACGAGGTCGTACTGCTTGGCGATCGCGAGGTGCCGGTCGTCGATCTCGTCACCACGGTGCTCGCTCGGGTCCACGCGGAGGCCACCCGGGCCGCCGGCGAGCAACCGGAGCAGGTGGTCCTCACCCACCCCGCCTCCTGGGGCGAGCCGCGTCGGCAGGTACTGGCCGCCGCCGCAGCCGGTGCCGGCATGGCCGCGCACCGGCTGGTTCCCGAGCCGGTCGCGGCGGCCGGGTACTTCGTCGACGTGCTCGGCAGCGCGTTACCGATGGGAGCCTGCCTGGTTGTGTACGACCTCGGGGCGGGTACGTTCGACGTGGCCGTGGTGCGGCGTGAGTCGACCGGTTATCAGGTCCTCGCCGAACGGGGACTGCCGGACGCGGGCGGGCTGGACGTGGATGCCGCGATCATCGGCCACCTCGGTACGGTCTTCGCCGATCGGCAGCCGGGGCAGTGGCGGCGGTTGACCGAGCCGGCCACCACAGCCGAGCAGCGGGCCCGACGGTTGATGTGGGAGGACGTCCGCGCGGCCAAGGAGGTGCTGTCCCGGTCGGCCCAGGCGGTGATCCCGGTCCCGCTACTCGACCAGGACGCACTGCTGGGCCGGGAACAGTTGGAACAGTTGGCCCGACCGCTGTTGGACCGGACTGTCGAGGCCACCCGTGCTGCCGTACACGCCGCCGGCCTGACCCCCACCGACCTGCACGGCATCCTGCTCGTCGGCGGTTCCAGCCGGATACCGCTGGTCAGCACGCTGCTCATGCGGGCCTTCAGCATCGCGCCCGTCGCGATCGAACAGCCGGAACTCGTCGTGGCAGAAGGTGCCGTGGTAGCCGCTGCCACCCAGCCGACGCATCGCCCGGCCACGGTGCCAGACCCTTCGGTCGCTACCACCGTGCCGGAGCCTTCGATCCCTGCCATGGCGCTGGTCGGGGCGGCGCGACCGTCGGTGGCGGTGCCAGGCCGGCGCTCCTGGCCGGTACGGGTGGTGGCTGCCCTGTTCGCCGTCGTCGCCCTGGTCGGCCTGTTCGGGCTGGTCAATTCGAGCCCCAGTTTCGAAGCGCCGGATGACCCGGGACTGACGGTGAACGGTGCCCCACTGAGCTGGAACACCGTGGTGGATCTCGACGAGCCAATGGTCCTGTCCGGTTCCCTCGGAGCCGCCGAGGGCAGCCAGGTGACCGAGGTACGGGTCTCGTACCGGTACTTCGGATTCTGGCTGTCGACGGAGGAGCGGGCGGTGGTGCGGACAGAAGCTGGCCGCTGGACCGCCACCGTAGCGCCGCCGTCCCGGCTTGCCGGTCTGATCGGCGGAGCGCTGGAACTGTCCATCGAGTTGTACGACGAGACCGGCGAAACCGTGTTGCCATTCGGCTTGTCACCCCAGTACGTCCAGTTGGCTGCCCCGAGGTGGAGCCTCGCCGGGGTGGGGGCCCTGCTGTCCCTGATCATCGGTGGACTGGTGATCGCGGTGCTTCTCGTACGCGGAGCCCGCGTGCCACCGGCCTGGACCGGGATCGTGGTCGCGGTGCTCACCGTACCGATGTGGACCTTCGTGCTTTTCGTCGTCAACCTGACCGGTAAACCCGAAGAAGTGGCGGCGGTCCTGGGCATCGGTGTCGTGGAATGCGCGTTGGTGGCCCTGGCGGTATGGCGGGCCTGGCGCGGGCGGGGTGGTCCGGTGCCGCTGGCGGCGGCCGTCGGCGCGCCGATCGGATCGGCCTGGTGGCTGGGGATCAACTGCCTGAACCAGACCAGCTCACACGCGGTTGTCGGGGTGGAGACGGCAATTCTCGGCGCGCTCGTCTTCGGGGCCGTCGCCGTCGTGCGGACGGGCCAAATCACGACCAGGAGGGCCATACCGCGGGCTGGCCAGGCCGTACCCCAGGGTGTTGGGCGAACCGCTTTCGACTAGGCCGCCCGTCCAGGTGGACGGGCGGCCTACCGGCTCGACGTGCGGGCTCTGGCCCGCCGAGTTCAGCTACGGGGCGCCGAGTTCAGCTATGTGCCGCCCCGTCGTCGGCCGGCGGGAGTTCCCGGACGACCGCGACCGGGCAGTGGCTGTGCTGCATGAGCTGCTGACTGACCGAACCGAGCACCAGGCCACGGAAGCCGCCGCGTCCCCGGGATCCGACCACGACCAGCCGCGCGCCCCGGGACGCCTCGACCAGGGCCGCGGTCGGCGGTTCGGTGATCACGTCGACGTTCGTGGAGATGCCCTGCAACCGGTCCAGCCGGTCGGCCAGCAGATCCTCCACGGCGCGCTGCTCGGTGGCCGTGATCTGTGCAAGGTCCGCCTCCGGCGGGTGCCACTTCGAGGCCGGCGGGGCCCAGGCACGGACGACCCGCAGCGGCACGCCCCAGCTCCGGGCCCGTTCGGCAGCGAAGTCCAGGGCCAGCAGGGACTGCTCCGACCCGTCCACACCGACGACGACAGGCCCGACCGGCGACGGCTCACCCGGTTCGGTGCTGCGTACGACCACGACCGGGCAGTGCGCGTGCGCGGCCACCGAGACAGTGGTCGACCCGGCCAGCAGGCCGGTGAAACCGCCGTGCCCCCGGCTGCCCAGCACCACCAGCGCCGCGGTGGCGGACCGCTCCTGGAGGATCAGCGCGGGCGGCCCGTCGAAGACCTCACCGCGTACTTCCACGCCGGGGTGGGTGCCGGCGGCCTCGGCGACAGCCTCCCGCAGCACCGCTTCGATTTCCCGGCGGGCAACATCGTCCGGCCACGTGCCGACCCCGATGCCGGGTCCGATCCAGCCGCCGGTCGTCATCCACTCGAAGGCGTAGGCGAGCAGGACCGGGTTGCCGCTACGGGCCCCCTCGTCGAGCGCCCAGGCGACGGCGGCACGGGAGCAGTCGGAGCCGTCGTACCCGACCAGGATCGGCCGGGTCGGATGAGAGGGGTTGGGCGTCGGCGTGGCGGACGGTACCTGGCCGGTGGACATGATGGCCTCCTCAGCGATGCGGTCCCGGGATCACCGGGGCGTCAGCCGGGTCGCGTACCCATCCAGCGCCATTCGGTAACCCGGGGGGCATCCTCACCATACCGCCGAGTGTGATCACGGCATTCTCGGCGGGCCTCGACCATGAGTCGGCGTAGCTCCGCAGCCCGGTCGGCGAGCCCCGGCACCCGGTCGATGACGTCGAGCACCAGGTGGAAGCGGTCGAGGTCGTTGAGCATCAGCATGTCGAACGGCGTCGTTGTGGTGCCCTCCTCCTGGTAGCCGCGTACGTGCAGGTTCTGGTGGTTGGTCCGCCGGTAGGTGAGCCGGTGGATCAGCCACGGATAACCGTGGTAGGCGAAGATCACCGGCTTGTCCCGGGTGAAGACCCGGTCGAAGACCTCGTCGGAGAGACCGTGCGGGTGCAGGGTCTCCGGCTGCAACCGCATGAGATCCACCACATTGACCACCCGCACCTTCAGCCAGGGCAGGTGTTGGCGCAACAGGTCAGCAGCGGCGAGCGTCTCCAGCGTCGGTACGTCCCCGGCGCAGGCCAGCACCACGTCCGGCTCGGCTGCTCCGGCGGTGCCGGCCCAGGACCAGACGTCCAGCCCATGCCGGCAGTGTCGGATCGCGTCCGCCATCGACAGCCAGCACGGGGCCGGATGCTTGCCGGCGACCACCACGTTCACGTACTGCCGGCTGCGCAGGCAGTGGTCCATGGTGACCAGCAACGTGTTGGCGTCCGGCGGCAGGTAGACCCGGACCACCTGTGCCTTCTTGTTCATGACGTGGTCGATGAACCCGGGATCCTGGTGCGAGAAGCCGTTGTGGTCCTGCTGCCAGACGTGACTGGACAGCAGGTAGTTCAGCGAGGCGACAGGCCGACGCCAGGGGATCTCGCGGCTCACCTTGAGCCACTTGGCGTGCTGGTTGACCATCGAGTCGACGATGTGGATGAACGCCTCGTAGCTGGTGAAGAGGCCGTGCCGACCGGTCAGCAGGTAGCCCTCCAGCCAGCCCTGGCACAGATGCTCGGAAAGTACCTCCAGCACCCGCCCGTCGGGGGCGAGGTGGTCGTCGCCGGGCTCGATGGCCCCCACGAAACATCGGTCGGTGACCTCGAACGCAGCGCCAAGTCGATTGGAGGCCACCTCGTCCGGGGCGAAGAGGCGGAACCGGTCAGGGTTGGCCGCGATCACGTCGCGTACCCAGCCGCCGAGCACGCCGGTCGCGCCGACCACCGTCGCGCCCGGCTCCGGCACCGGTACGGCGTACTCGCGGAAGTCGGGCAGGTTCAGCTCACGCAGAAGCAGACCGCCGTTGGCCACTGGATTCGCGCTCATCCGGTGGGCTCCGCTCGGGCACGACTCGGTCACCACCGCCACCGGTACGCCATCGGCGTCGAACAACTCCTCCGGCCGGTAACTGCGCAGCCACCGTTCCAGGGCGGCTCGGTGGTCGGGGTCGTCCCGGACCCCGGCGAGCGGGACCTGATGGGCGTGGAAGGTGCCCTCGACCTGGTGACCGTCGACCTGCTGGGGGCCGGTCCAGCCCTTCGGCGTACGCAGCACCAGCATCGGCCACCGGGGTCGCCGTACTCGCTGGCCGGCGGTACGGGCCTGGCGCTGGATGGCGGCGATCTCGTCGAACGCCCGGTCCAGGGCGGCGGCGAGTTCCTGGTGCACCCGGTGGCTGTCCTGCCCGGTCCCGGCGTCGACGACGTACGGCTGGTAGCCGAAGCCGTGCAGCATCGCCAGCAGATCCTCGCGGGGGATCCGGTCGAGCACCGTCGGATTGGCGATCTTGTAACCGTTGAGGTGCAGGATCGGTAGCACCGCGCCGTCCCGCGCCGGATTGAGGAAGACGTTGGACAGCCAACTGCCGGCCAGCGGCCCGGTCTCGGCCTCGCCGTCGCCGATCACACAGGCCACCACCAGGTCGGGAGCGTCGAAGGCAGCGCCGTAGGCGTGCATCAGCGAGTAACCGAGTTCCCCACCCTCGTGGATCGACCCCGGCACCTCGGCTGCGACGTGGCTCGGGATGCCTCCGGGGAAGGAGAACTGCCGGAACAGCCGGGCCATGCCGGTGGCGTTCCGACCGACGTCCGGATAGCACTGGCTGTAGGTGCCCTCCAGCCAGGTGTTTGCCACGATCGCCGGCCCACCGTGCCCCGGTCCGGTAACGAAGATCATGTTTAGGTCGCGGTGGATGATCGCCCGGTTGAGGTGTGCGTAGAGCAGGTTGAGCCCCGGCCCGGTGCCCCAGTGCCCCAGCAGTCGAGGCTTGATGTCCGTCGCGGCAAGCGGTCGGCGCAGCAGCGGATTGTCCAGTAGGTAGATCTGCCCGACGGTCAGATAGTTGGCGGCCCGCCAGTACGCGTCCAGCCGATGCAGTTCGGGACCGCTCAACGGAGCCGGCTGCTCCGGCATCACTGTTCCGCCGGATGCCGGACGATCAGTACTGGGCTCGGCGAGTGGTAGAGCAGGGCCTGACTGACCGCGCCGAGCGCGCCGCGCCAGGGCTGCTCACCCCGCGCACCCACCGCGACCAGCTCGGCCGAACGCGACTCCTCGATCAGGATCTCGTCCGGGTCGCCGGCGCGTACCCGCTGGTTGACGGTGACCGACGGGTAGCGGCTCTGCCACGGGGCGAGTGCCTCGGCGAGTTCGTCGCTGACCCCGTCGGTGATCACCGGTCCTGGTTCGATGTCACCCACCACCTTGGCCGCCTCCACCACCCGGACCACGGACAACTCCCGGCCGCGCCGCTGCGCCGAGTCGAAGGCGAAGTCGAGGGCGCTGCGCGAACTCGCCGAACCGTCGAAGCCGACCAGGATCGGCCCGACGGGCGGCGCTGTCTCGCGGGCGATCAGCGCGCCGCACCCGGCTCGGGCGGCGATCTGCACCGCAGTGGCATCGACGGATATGTTGTTACGGGTCGCCAGGTTTCCGTCGCCCACGACGATCAGCGCGGCGGCGGCAGCCTCCCGCAGCAGGGTGACGATGGGATGTCCCTCGATGATGGCGGAGGTCACCTCGATGTCCGGCTCGCCTGCCTTCGCGACGGCCATCGCCTCGGCGAGCATCTGCTCGGCAGAGTCCCGCAGCTCGGCCTGGGGTGACGTTGGGTCCGGCCCCCAGTCGAAGACGTGTACGACCCGCAGGGCCAGGTCGCGGGTTGCTGCCTCCTGAGCGGCCAACCGTACGGCGCTGCGGCTCACCGGGGAGTCGTCTACCCCGACCACGACCGGGCCGGCGGCAGGACAGGTCATCGTCGTCACCTCCGGGCGGGTACACCCAAGTGCCCGTCGGTCGATTTCCGACGCGCCGCAGCCGTCCCAAAGCCGAGGGTAGTCCTGGTTGTGCCACAGCGGGCGGGATCGCGTTGCTCAGGTGTGGCATGGGTCTGTGCCAGCTACGGAGTGTGGTGGCTGACTAGCCGGCTTGGTCTCCGCCGTTAGCTGATTCCGGTCGGTTCCGGTGGGACAGGGCGTTGACGACGATGTCGTGGAGGGCCGGTGTCAGGTCGTCCGGATCCAGCGACTCGTAAACCATGCGTTCGGCACCAGCGCGGACGATGCCGCCGAGCAGGAATGCGGTGAGTTGGACATCGGCGAACGGGCGGAACTCTCCGGCCTCAATGCCGTCACGGATGACTTTCTCGAAGGCTCGCGCGACGGCACCGAACGGCCCTTCACGGTTGGCGACGACTGCTTGCGCACGGGCGAGGTGGGGCCAGGCTGCAGCATGAGTCGGATCGTGTTGCTGGTGAACGCGTGCATCAGCGCGTCGATGATTTCGCGGGCACGTTCTGTCGCCGGTGCCGATTCGGGCGGCGACCGCTACCCGGCACTCTCGACCCGGAGCACGGTGACCGTCGCGTTGTCCCGGCCCCCGGCGGCCAGGGTGTCGGCCAGTAGCACCCGCACCGCGTTGGCCGGCTCGCCGCCGAGCAACTGCCGCAGGCGGTCGTAGCCGATCGGTTCGCTCACCCCGTCCGTGCAGAGGCAGTAGACGTCTCCGGGACGCAGCGACACGTTGAGCAGGTCGGCTTCGGGTTTGTCCGGATGTCCCAGATAGCGGGCCAGTTGGTAGCGGGCGGCCGCCGCCTGGGCCGAGTCGGCCGGATACCAGCCGTAGACGGCACCGAGCCAGGCTGCCGTGTGGTCGACGGTGAGCAGTTCCAGCAGGCCGTTGCGGAGTCGGTAGGCGCGGGAGTCGCCGATTTGAGTGATCCACGCGTCGGTACCCGTCGGGCCGGCGAGCAGCGCGGTCAACGTACAACCGGTCAACTCGTCCAGTTGGGCACCGGCAGCGCGGACCCGGGTCTGAGTTTCGGCGACCGCGTCTCGTAGTTGGCTGGCCCCGACGCTCGGCCCGGCCGCCCGTACCGCGGCGACGAAGGTCGACATCGCCGTCGTACCGGCCACCGCGCTGCCCTGCCCGGCGCCCATGCCGTCGGCCACCGCGACGAACGGCAGCGTCGGGTCGACGTGCAGCACGTCGAAGTTGGCCGGGTAGCGATTGCCGACGCGGCTGCCGCCGGCCACAGTCAGCCGGCGCGCGCCGCACTCGAAGTAGCGGACGATGTCGCTCTCGGTCAGCATGGCCGGCACGTTAGCAGGACATCGAGGGCATCGCGTGGAGGCTTCTCCGGCCCGTCGCGGTGCTCGTCGCCGGTATCTTGTCGGCCGACCCTGCGGCGGCGGCAGCGGGTACGCCGATCGACCGTGCGGCGGCGGCAACGGGTGCGGGCGCTCCTCGCGTATGGCCGCCTGCCACCCATGCTGGCCTGGGACGATGAGGCGGTGAACCTGCGAGAGGTGTTACGCGCGCACCGACTGCTGGCGGTGGTACGCGCCGACGATCCGGACGCGGCCCTGGCCAGCATCCTGGCTCTCGCCGAGGCCGGAATCACCCTGATCGAGGTGTCACTGACCTCGAAGGATGCGATCGGGGTGCTGGTCCGGGCCCGCGCTGAACTCGGCCCCGAGGTGCCGCTGGGGGCGGGCACGGTCCTCACCGAGGGGGACGTGGTGCAGGCGGAACAGGCCGGCGCTGACTTCGTCGTCATGCCCGGTCTGGCACCGGCCCTGGCCGAATCGGTCCGGCTGGGCCTGCCGGCACTGGTCGGGGCGCTGACCCCGACCGAGGTGATCACGGCAAGTGTGGCCGGCGCCTCGGCGGTGAAGCTGTTTCCCGCCGCGCCCGGCGGGGTCGACTACCTACGTACGCTGCGGGAGCCCTTTCCCGACGTGCCGTTCGTGCCGTTCGGCGGGGTCGACATCGAGTCGGCCCGCGCCTACCTGGCGGCCGGCGCGGTCGCGGTGGGCGTCGGCAGCGCCCTGCTCGGGGACGCGCCGCGCGGCGGTGACCTGGCCCACCTCCGCGAGCGTGCCACCGCCTTCCACACCGCTTTGCGGTAAGGAAGGGCCCCTTCTTATCGCTTTTTGTATAGGAAGGGGCCCTTCCTAACGCCGCAGCCAGCGGCGGCGTGCGGCACACTAGCGCCCGTGGACGGGCTAGGCGATACGAGCAGACAAGGCGGACGACGTTCCGCTGTCGTGGTCAATCCGGTGAAACCGGTCGACTTCGACGCCCTGCGGCGAAAGATCAACCGGATGCTCTCGGCAGCCGGCTGGCCGCCGCCGCTCTGGTTGGAGACGACGGTGGAGGACCCCGGGCAGGGCCAGACCCGCCAGGCGATCGAGGCGGGGGCCGAGGTCGTCTTCGTGTGCGGCGGAGACGGCACGATCATGTCCTGCGTCAGCGCGCTGGTCGGGACCGACGTGACCATGGCCGTACTGCCCTGCGGGACCGGTAACCTGCTTGCCGCCAACCTTGGTCTGCCCAGCGACCTGACCGCCAACATCGAGGCGGCGATCGGCGGCGCCCGACGGCAGATCGACGTCGGAATGATCGAGGGCCGGTTCTTCACGGTGATGGCCGGGATGGGCTTCGACGCACAACTGCTCAAATCAACCTCGGAGTCGACCAAGGCGCGGATCGGTTGGCCGGCCTACCTGGTGGGAGGCTTCCGCCATCTGCGGGACCGGCCCATGCGGGTGTCGATCCGAATCGACGACCAACCCCCGGTACGTCGCCGGGCGCGTACCGTGCTCGTGGCCAACGTCGGACGGCTCCAGGGCGGCGTACGGCTGCTGACCGCCGCCGAGCCGGACGACGGATTCCTGGACGTGGCGGTGCTGACCCCGCGCACCATCGGACACTGGTTGTCGCTCGGTTGGGCGGTGCTGTTCCGGCGGCGGCGGGTGCCCCGGATGGAGGTGTTCCGGGGCCGGCGGGTGGAGGTGGCCAGCAATCGGGCCCAACCGCGCGAATTGGATGGGGACGTCATCGAGCCGGGTCGTACCCTGCGGGTGAAGGTGCAGCCGGCCGCCCTGTGGCTGTGTGCGCCTCAGCCCGCACGCGGTACGGACCGACCGTGGGATGTCCTTGCCCGGTTCCGCCCCACGGAGGAGGTCAGCTGATCGAGGCCGCAGCGGGCGCTTGGTGCCGCCGTCGGGCGTGGCTGGTGATCGCGGTTTCGATCAGGATGTCCAGCAACTGCGGATAGCCGAGCCCGGTGGCTTGCCAGATCTGCGGGTACTGCGACAACGAGGTGAACCCGGGGAACGTGTTGATCTCGTTGACCACAGGTGTCTTTCCGTCCCGCAGGAAGAAGTCGATGCGCGCCAGTCCGGCGCAGCCCAGGGCCTGGAAAACGCGTAGTGCCAGGTCAGCCAACTGCGCTTCGATCGCCGGATCCAGTGGTGCGGGGATGTCGAAGACCGCGCCGTTCTCGCCGTACTTGGCGTTGTAGTCGAAGAACGGTCGCCCGCCGGCCACCCGGATCTCCAGCGGCGGACCGACGGCGAGCCGACCGTCCGGGTGCTCCAGCACCGCCAGGTCGATCTCGCGGCCGATCACCGCCTCTTCGATGAGCACCTTCGGGTCGCTCTCCCGGGCCAGGGCGATCGCCGCCGGCAGGTCCTCCCAGCGGTTTACCCGGGATACCCCGAGGCTGGATCCGGCCCGGACGGGCTTGACGAAGACCGGCAGACCGAGCCGCTGCATGTCCGCCTCCGTCGGCAGGTCCGTCTCGGGGCGGAGCACCACCGCGTCGGAAACCGGCAGGTCTTCGGCGGCCAGCAGCTTCTTGGTGAAATCCTTGTCCATCCCGGTCGCGCTGGCCAGCACCCCGTTTCCGACGTACGGCACACCGGTCATCTCCAGCACCGCCTGCAGTGTGCCGTCCTCGCCGTACGGGCCGTGCAGGGCGGGGAAGATGACGTCGAAGTCCCGCAGCCGGTCGACGGCGGTCAGGACATCGACCGGTTCGTCGGTGCCGAACACCCAGCCGCCGGACTCGGTAATCAGCACCGGCAGCGCGTCATACCGTTCCTTGTCCAAATTGGACAGGATGCTGATCCCCGAATTCCGGGAGACCTCGTGCTCGCCACTGCGCCCGCCGTGGACTACCGCGATCCGGATGGTGGTGGTTTCAGGCATTGACGTGCTCCCGTTCGGTGGTGTGCCTGGAGCGCACCGGCAGGTACCGCCGGCACACCCGAGCGCCGATTCCAGTCAAGATCTCATGAGGGTTCGTCCCGGCCCACCGGGCCCAGTCGTCGACCGTGGGCTCACCCCGGCCACCGTCGCCGAACACCAGCACCTCGTCGCCGGTCTGGACTGGCAGGTCACCCACGTCGATGACGAACTGGTCCATGGCGACGCGGCCGGCGATCGGGCATCGCCTGCCGCGGATCCAGACCTCGGCCCGGCTACCGGCGCAGCGTGGTACCCCGTCGGCGAAACCGATCGGTACCAGTGCCAACGTGGTCTCCTGCGCAGTCGTGTAGTCGTGGCCGTAGGAGACGCCGGTGCCCGCGGCCACCCGCTTGACCAGGATGACCCGGGTACGCAGGGTCATCGCTGCCCGCAGGCCGATGGTGCGGTCTGGCACCGGTTCCGGGCCATACAGGGCGATGCCGGGTCGAACCAGGTCGAAGTGCGTCTCCGGTACGCCGATCAGGGCGGCGGAGTTCGCCAGGTGCACCAGGCTCGGGGTCAGGCCGGCGTCCCGGGCGAGCCGTAGGGCCCGATGGAAGGTGTTGAGCTGGGCGGCGATGCTCGGATGTTCGGGATGTTCGCCGTTGGCCAGGTGGGACCAGACTCCCCGTACGGTCAGCAGGCCCGCCGCCTCGAACGACCGGGCCAGTTCGACGAGTTCGGGCCAGTGTTGATCGGTCGCGCCGCCGCGGGAGAGCCCGGTGTCCGCCTTGAGGTGCACCTTGGCGGGGCTGCCGGCCCGCCGCGCACCAGCGGCGATGCCGGTCAAATGCTCGGTGGAGGCGGCGGACAGGTCGATGTCGGCGGCCACGACCGGTGCGAAGTCCTCGTCTGGTGCGTGCAGCCAGCTCAGGATGGGGGCGGTGAATCCGGCGGCCCGCATCGCGAGCGCCTCGGCCCGGGAGGTCACCCCCAACCAGGTCGCGCCGGCGGCCAGGACGGTACGTGTCACCGCCTCGAAGCCGTGCCCGAACGCGTCGGCCTTTACCACTGCCAGCATGAGGCTGTCGGTGTGACTGGCCAACAGTCGGGTGTTGTGGGCGATTGCGTCGAGGTCGACGACAGCTTCCGCGAGCGGTGGTGAAGACTCTTCCTCGCCGTGCTTGATCACGATGGCCAGCCTTAGGCGAAGGGAGTAGCGGTCCTGTTAGGACTTGCTACGAGTTCCAGGCGGGCGGAGGGCGAGAGCGACATCATTCCCAGAACCTACTCGGTGGCCGAGATGGCCCGGTCAGCCAGGTATGTGGGCGGCAGCCAGGTGGGGGGTGTCAGCCAGGTGGGTGCAGCAGCCAGGTGGGTGCAGCAGCCAGGTGGGTGTGTGTCGGCCAGATATACGCGTGGTAACCGGGGCGGGTGCACCTGCCGTCGCGACGGCGCGGATTGGTAAGACGGCGGTTGCGCTGTCAGCGGATTCGCCAACAGCACAAAACCGGTCTGTCCGCCGTCAGCGGGCGCGAGGATCGACGGTGGCAGGCCAGGTACGGGTCGGGATCTAAGGGGCAAAGCGCTCAAACAGGACGGTCGTGCTTCAGTGTCAGTGCTACATAAGGAGATGCCAGTGGACAATCGCGGGAATCAGACACAACTATCGGAGCAGGCGTCACTGAGCGCTCAGGTGTTCGACCGGTTACTCCGGGAACGCATCATCTTTCTCGGCACCGAGGTCGACGACGCGTCGGCCAACATGATCTGCGCGCAGTTGTTGCTGCTGTCGGCGGCAGACAGCAAGCGGGACATCCAGCTCTACATCAATTCGCCGGGTGGCTCGATCAGCGCCGGAATGGCCATCTACGACACGATGCGGTTCATCCCCAACGACGTCGCGACGATCGCCATCGGGCTCGCCGGATCCATGGGGCAGTTCCTGCTGTGCACCGGTACCCCGGGCAAGCGCTACGCGTTACCGCACGCGCAGATCATGATGCACCAGCTCTCCGGCGGATTCGGGGGGACGGCCGCGGACATCGCCATCCAGGTGGAGAACATGCGGTACGTCAAGCGCACGTCGCACGAGCTGTTGGCCCAGCACACCGGCCATACCGTCGAGGAGATCGAGCGGGACGCCGACCGGGACCGGTGGTTCACCGCGGAGCAGGCGAAGGCGTACGGGATGATCGATCACGTGATCGCGCACGCTGGCCAGATTCCGTCGGCGGACCCGGCTGCCTGATCGTCCCCGGTGCGGCCGGGCGGCATCCCCGTCCGGCCGCACCGGGGGACAGCCGGAAAAGGGACGCGGAGTTTGGGGTGATCGTTAGGGTGGTGGCCGTTCTGTAGGCGGCGTGGAGTTGGCGCGGAGCAAAACCCAGGACCAGCAGCATCTGCGCGCGTTGGTGGTGTGGCTGAAGTCCTACCAGCGGTTGAGGTGATTCCCGAAGGCCGAGGACGTGCCGCAGGTAGTGGTGCGGCATGTGCGTGAAGCGCTGGGGCTGGGCGAAGACGTCAGGTTGGAGCGGGCGGCGGCCCGGTCGGCGAAGCGGCATCCGGATCCTGATCGCGGCGGGCCTCAACAGCGACATGGTCAGAGAGATCCTGCCCTGCATGGTCGACGACGGAGGGTTCCTCGCGCCCGGATGCGAGGACCTCATCGCAGAGTTCGAGCGGGAACGGCGGCGCATCGACACTCGAATCGCCGAACTGCACGACGTACGATCGGCGCTGACGGGAATCATCAGCGCCGGCAAGGCCTTCGCGGGCAGGTAACTGGCCTTAGCTTCGAGTCATCACCTGGCTCGACGGTACTGGCCGCCATGCGCTACACCTAGCCCGGCGGCGACGCCGTCGCCGAGGTCACCGGCATCCTCGCCCCGCCGCACTCGCTGAGTGTGCCCCCGCGGCCCCTTTCCGGCGTATTCCGGCTGTCCCCACCGGGTGCGCCCCGACCACGCCGAGCGGCGGGACAGTATTGCTCGAATTCGTCTATGTGAATACTCTGGTCGTCGCGTACCGCAGGGAGCCGGGTGGTGGCTGTCGGGCTGCAGCCGCCGATACCCACACACCATCGACCCCGTCATGGGG
This sequence comes from Micromonospora sp. NPDC003197, assembly GCF_053590565.1. NCBI lineage: Bacteria > Bacillati > Actinomycetota > Actinomycetes > Micromonosporales > Micromonosporaceae > Micromonospora > Micromonospora sp. NPDC003197. Next base: position 143,389 of record NZ_JBSFTE010000017.1, read on the forward strand.
CCCCTCCCTGAGGTAGGTCATGAAAACCAGACTTTCCACCATCGCGGCGGCGTTGGCCGCGCTTGTCCTCTCCCTGCTCGTCGTCACCCCACAGTCCGCGCAGGCGGCGACCGGCCTCTACGTCGCCGACGGACGGCTGTACGACGCGAACGGCGTCGAGTTCGTCATGCGCGGCGTCTCCCACGCACATACCTGGTACGCCAGTCGGACCGGTGCCTTCGCCGACATCAAGTCGCTGGGTGCGAACACCGTACGGGTGGTGTTGAGCAGTGGCGACCGGTGGACCAGGAACGACGCCGCCGACGTGGCCAGTGTCGTCTCGCTGTGTCGACAGAACCGGCTGATCTGCGTCCTGGAGGTGCACGACACCACCGGGTACGGCGAACAGAGCGGTGCGGTCAGCCTGGACCGGGCGGTCGACTACTGGCTCAGTATCGCCAGCGCCCTGGCCGGGCAGGAGCCCTACGTCATCGTCAACATCGGCAACGAGCCGTACGGGAACCAGAACTACGCAAGCTGGGCGGCCGACACCTCGGGCGCGATCCAGCGGCTACGTAACGCCGGGTTCGACCACACCATCATGGTGGACGCGCCGAACTGGGGGCAGGACTGGTCGTTCACCATGCGCGACAACGCGGCGTCGGTGTTTGCCGGTGACCCGGATCGCAACACGTTGTTTGCCATCCACATGTACGGCGTCTTCGACACCGCCGCCGAGATCACCGACTATCTCGGTCGGTTCCGGGCCGCCGGACTACCGATCGTGGTGGGGGAGTTCGGCCACAACCACTCCGACGGTGACCCGGACGAGGCCACCATCATGTCGTACAGCCAGGCCAACGGGATCGGCTATCTCGGTTGGTCGTGGAGCGGCAACGGGGGCGGGGTCGAGTATCTCGACATGGTCACCGACTTCGACGTCACCCGGCTCACCAGCTGGGGGCAGCGGATCTTCAATGGTGTCGACGGGATCCGGCAGACCGCCCGGGAGGCGACGGTCTTCGGCGGTCCCACCCCGACTCTCTCACCGACCAACTCGCCGACGGCCTCACCGACGGTTTCGCCGACCGCGGGGCCGACCACCCCGCCCCCGGGACCGGTGGGCTGTGTCGCGACTTACTCGGTCGGCAACCAGTGGCCCGGTGGTTTCCAGGCCGAGGTACGGGTGACCGCGGGCGGCACGTCGATCAGTGGCTGGACGGTCAGCTGGACGTACGCCGACGGGCAGACGATCAGCCAGGTGTGGAATGCGACGCTGTCGGGAGCGGGACCGAGTGTCACCGCGCGGAACCTTGCCTACAACGGGGGGCTGGCTGCCGGGGCGAGCACGACCTTCGGCTTCCTCGGGGCCTGGCAGGGGGCCAACAGCGTGCCGGTTCTCCGCTGCGTCGCCAGTTGACGAAGCGATGACACCGCGTCTGGTGGTGGGGCCACCCCCGCCACCAGGCGGTGCGGTGTCCGGAGGTCCGGGTTGCCCGACCACCCCGCCCGCGTCGCCGACATGCGGCCGGCGAATATCGAATAATGCCAAACCTATTCATGTGGATCTGTTTCCTAGGTGATATCGGGTGGCGATGTCGCGCATCGGACAGGGTGATTGTCAAACGGTTGTCATCGGTGGTTGTTCCCGATTGGAATTCCGGCCTCTAAAGTGGTCGGCGTGAGCAGTTCGAGGTCATCGGACTGTTGGGGGAGATCACATCATCATGATTGTCCGGTCCAGCCGGGGCGGCTGTGACTGGAATTCCGCCGTGTCTTTGTCGAGACCGTGCGGAGAAGGGGAGGGAAGACCTGATGGACGTACGAAGAGGAATGGGGCGGGTCGGGCTGCGTAGCCTGGCTGCTGCCCTGCTGCTGTCGACGGCGGCGTTGGCCGGCGTGACGGCGCCGGTCAGCGCCGCGAAGCCGTCGGCCAGTCCAGACGTGCCGACAGCCAGTAACGGGGTCGCCGTCTCGGTCGCAGCCCGCGCCTCGGTGCAGGGAGAGTCCAGCTTCGTCGGCACCGGCAAGGTGCCGTTCCCGAACGCGACCGCGCCGAGCGGCGCGTCCAGCACGGCAATCGGCACCGAGTCGATCTACGGGCCGGACAACCGGATCCAGATCACCCCGGCGACGTCGTTCCCGGCGCGGGCGGTCGTGCAGATCACCCGTAACGGTGCGGCCCACTGCACCGGCTGGCTCTACGGGCCGGACATCGTCGCCACCGCAGGCCACTGCGTACACAGCGGCGGCAGCAGCGGCTCCTGGTACACCGGCCTGACGGTCTGGCCGGGCCGTGACGGCTCGTCCACCCCGTACGGCTCGTGCACCGTTCGGCAGTCGCACTCGGTGACCGGTTGGACGACCGACGGCAACGAGGAGTACGACTACGGTGCGCTCAAGCTGAACTGCACCATCGGCAACACCACCGGCTGGTTCGGATACTGGTGGCAGTCGGCCAGCCTGGCCGGCACCAGCACGCTGATCAACGGTTACCCGGGTGACAAGACCTTCGGTCAGCAATGGCGGGGGGATTCCGTTTCCCGTACGGTCGCAGTAAGTCAGACCAACCAGATCTTCTACACCAACGACACCATCGGTGGAATGAGTGGAAGTGCGGTCTACCAGAACCGTGCATCCGGCAGTTCGTTCTGCACCGGATACTGCTCGATGGCGATTCACGCCTACGGGTTCCCGCACGATGGATACCCGCACGACACCTACAACCACGCCACTCGGATCACCGAGGCGCGGTTCAACAACCTGCAAGCCTGGAAGGCTGCGGCCTGATCGGATGATCGACGGGCGGGTCGGGATTCCCGGCCCGCCCTTTCGCCTGTCCGTACGCTGGTCAACGGCGGCGTCGATGCTTTCAGCCACCTCTCAGCCGCGATCGGTAAGGTCGCCTCAGGTGTGCTGTTCTGTCATGGACACCCACACCGGAGTTTTTTGCGCTACCAGCGCCCGTTACAGGGAGTAACCCGATGGTCTTCAAGAAGATGTTGAGCGCGTTCGGGGTTGGTGGCCCGACCGTGGACACCGTTCTGTCCAACCCGAACACCCGGCCGGGACTGTCCCTCGATGGGCACGTCAACTTGCGCGGCGGCGAGACCGAGGCCCGGATCGAACAGATCAGCCTGGCGTTGGTGACCCAGGTCGAGATCGAGGGCGGTGGCAGCGAGTACACCGGAGTGATGGAGTTCCATCGGATGCAGGTGGCCGGTGCGATGCAGTTGGCCCCGGGGCAGCAGATGTCCATCCCGTTCCAGTTGCCGGTGCCCTGGGAGACCCCGATCACCGACGTCTACGGCCAGCGCCTTCGCGGCATGACCATGGGCCTGCGTACCGAGCTGGCGGTGGCCCGGGCGGTGGACAAGAGCGACCTCGACCTGGTCTCCGTGCACCCGCTGCCGGTGCACGAGAAGATCCTGGAGGCATTCTCCCGGCTCGGCTTCCAGTTCAAGAAGGCCGACGTGGAGCGCGGGCACATCCGGGGCGTACGGCAGACGCTGCCCTTCTACCAGGAGATCGAGTTCTTCGCCGCGCCGCAGTACGCGCATGCGATCAAGGAGCTTGAACTCACCTTCATCACCAACCCGCACAGCGTCGACGTGGTCATCGAGTGCGACCGGCGGGGCGGGATGTTCGGCGGCAGCCACGACACCTTCGGCCGGTACGTCGTCGAGCACGCCAACGTCGACCAGGTCGACTGGACCCGGTTGGTCGAGGGCTGGATCAGCCAGATGGTCAGCCACTACGGCAGCCAGTTCCACCCCGGTGGTCCGGCCTTCCACGGCCACTCGGGACACCGGGGCGGGCATGGCCGGGGCTCGGGCATGGGCGGCGTGGTCGCCGGTGCCGCGCTCGGTCTGGCCGGCGGCATGATCGCCGGGGAGATCATGGACGACATGTTCGACGGTGGCGACGACGACGGGGGCGACTTCGGCGAGTAGCCGGTGCGCCATCAACCGGCCGTTCGGCCGAGGGGATCGGATCGCCCGACCGCCCTCGGCCGAACGCATTCTGCCGATCATCGATTGGGAGGACGCGCATTGATCAGGTACGACCGGGGAGGAACACCCCGGAGCGGGACGTCGGGCCGCGTTTAGGCGATCCATCCGTGGGGAGGCAGCGGGAACGACGACCCGGCGAGGTGGTGGACGTGCGCGAGAACGACGAGAAACGCGAATCGAGGCGTCGAGCCGCAGAACGGCTCGGCGGTGGTGACAGCGACTACGCCCCGGGCGCGGCGGCCGAGGTGACCCTGCCGGCCACCGACGAGTGGCGGGAGGTGCAGGACCACGAGGAGGAGGACATCGCGGACGCGGCGGTCGGGCCGGAGGTCCTCCGCGACGGTGGGCCGACCCGGAATCGCGGCGTGGTCACCACCACCGGCGGCACCGCCGGGCCGGCCAGCGTCCGGCGACGTCCTCGACCTCCGGGCGGCGATGTCGCACCCACCACCACCGGGGACGCGACCACCGGCGGTCTGGGCACCCCGACGGGCGGGGCCACCAGCGACCAGTCCACCCACACCAACTGACCGTCGAGGGTCAGGTCGAGAAGCTCTTCAGCTGTGCGATCGCGGTAGGCGGCAGATGGTCGTCGCGGCTGTTCTGAGGCAGTCCGGCAGCGGCCGAGATGACGGAGATCGTGTCTACCAACGTGCTGGTCTCGTCAATGATCAACTCATCAGGCCAGTCGAGGACATCGCGCGGCGTGTACCACCCGCTCATGTCCTGCGCGCTGAACTCACTGGCCTGAGGACGGGTGGCATGGCGACGTAGGGTCTCGGGCAGGGAGACGTCGAAGTAACAGAAGAGGGACCGTCCGCGATGTCCGTCGCGTAGTGACGTGAGCATGTCGCGGTAACGGCTGGTGTTCATGATGCCCTCACAGACCACGTGGTAGCCGTGGTCGAGTGCGAGTCGTACGGTCTGGGCGATCAGCGCAGGTGCCAGGCCGCCGGGCCGGTCGTGTTCGCGTAGCACGACGCGGCGTAGATAGTCCTGCTCGACAAGGGCACAGCCACGGCCGTGCCGCCGCCGCAGTTCGCGGGCGATGGTGGTCTTGCCTGAGCCGGAGTTGCCGCGAATGCAGACAAGGATGGTGTCTGTGCTGCCGGTGGGAATGACATTGGCCACGAGCGGTCCTCAGGATGCGGTGAGTGGGCGCTGTCGTGGGGTGGTCACCCGGTCGGCGGATGGGGTGACGTCGTATCCGGCGGCTTGCAGGGCGAACAGTTCGGCGTACCGGCCACCAGCGGCGATGAGTTCGTCATGGCTGCCGGCTTCGACCAGCCTGCCGTGATGCAGCACGAAGATCTGGTCGGCATGACGAACGTTGGCCAGTCGGTGCGTGATGAGGATGGTGGTTGCGTGTCCCTGCCGGTCGCGGATGGCCTGGAACAGGGCGTCCTCGGCGCGGGGATCGAGTGCCGAGGATGGCTCGTCCATGATCAGCAGCTCTGCGTCGCGAAGGAAGCCACGGGCAGCGGTGATGCGCTGCCACTGTCCCCCGGAGAGGTCCTGGCCGTTGGCGAAGGTGCGGTCGAGCAGGGTCTCGTACCCGTACGGCAGGTCTTTGATCATGTCGTGGGCGACGGCGCGGGCAGCGGCGGCCTCGATTCGGTCCTGGCGAGCCTCACTGTCCACGTCGCCGAGGGCGATGTTCGTCGCCGCGGTGAACGGCCATTTGTGGTATTCCTGGGTGATCACCGCGATGCGCGACTGTAACGCGTTGACGTCCCAGTGCGGCAAGGGCTGGCCGTTCCAGCAGATGGTGCCTGCGGTCGGGGCACGAAGAGTGGCGATCATCGCCGCGAGGGTGGACTTGCCAGAACCATTTTCCCCGACGAACGCGACCGTCTGCCCGGCCGTGATGGTCAGGGTCACGCCATCGACCGCCGGAGTGTCCCGGTCGGGGTAGTTCAGGCTGACATCGTGGACCGTCAACTCGGACAGCTTGCCGGGCGCGGCGGGCCCGGTCCCGCCGTTGCCGGTAGGTGGCTCGGGTAGATGGGCGGTGGCGCGGGCCATGAAGCCGGTGTAGTCACCGAAGTGCTGCCCTTCGGTGTAGACGCCGTCGACCTGGAAGGTGAGGTTGGACAGGGAGCGTTGTGCGGACTGTACCGCGACCACGCAGGTCGCCGCGGCGGCGAGCGGGATCTGCCCGTCGATCAGCAGCAGCCCGAGCAGGACGTACACCGCGCCGGTCGCGACACCCCCGATCATCGACCCGACGGTGGTGGTCGTGGTGACCCGGCGGGCGAGGGCGATCTCGATGTTGGTCTCCACCTCCATGACCCGGTCGTACTGGTTGAGTAGGAACTGGCGCAGCCCGTACGAGCGCAGCTCCGGCGCTGATTGCCGTTCGGCCATCAACCGTCGCAACAGCCACAGGCGACGTCGTCGCACCGAGCCGGCGGTGTAGCTCTGATGCTGGATGTGTCCCGCCCGCAGGGACGCCCATGCCTTCGGCAGCGTCGCGACCAGCAAGGCCACCAGCAGCAGCGGGTGGATCACCACGACCGCGATCCCCACCGCGACCAGACCCGCCAGGCTGGCGAGCAGGTTCATCGATGCCGGCACCAGCGAGATGGCCGAGTCCGTGCCCCGGGTGGCCCGTTCCATGTCGTCGGCGAACGCGTCCTCGTCGAATGCCCCCAGCCGTACCGCCGTGGTCACCTCGAACAGTCGCCGTTCCACCACCTGGCTCACCCGGGGGGTCAGGCCGTTCAGGGCGTACCCGGTGGCGATCCCCATCCCCGCACGTAGCGCGGTCGCCCCGGCCAGCACGGCGAGCGCGGGCAAGGCCGCGACCACCTTGTCCGCGGTCGGCCCGCCTGCGAACAGCTCCATCAGGACCCGCTGGGTCGCCAACAGCCCGAAGGCCGCCATCACGCCGGCACCGATGGTCGTACCGGCGACGACGGAGGTGCGGACCCGGTCCGCCCGCCAGCTGGTCGCGACGGCCTGAGCGACCAGTCGGGGCAGTTCGGCGAAGACCGCGAGCAGGCCCACCTCCGACCGCGCCCGCACCCCCGTTTCCCACCACATTGCCCTTAGTTCCGGTAGTACCGACTCCACCCGGTCCGGGGCATGCTGGGCGGCGGGAGTTCCGATTGTTGTCTCGGTGGCGGTGTCGGGCATGGACGTACCTCCGGCGGGCGATCCACTACGTAGCCTGCGGTGCCTGTCTGACCACTTAGGGTAGTCGCCGATGGGGTGCTGGTCACGCCCCAGTGGAAATGGCGTTACCGGAGGGCAGTCCGCTCTGGATAGGGCAGCGGTCAGGCCGTGCGTAGCACGCCGAGCCGTTGGGTCGCCCGGGTCAGTGCCACGTACAGGTCGTTGCGGCCCCGAGTGGACTCCGCGACGATCCGTTCCGGCTCGACCACCAGGACCGTGTCGAACTCCAACCCCTTGGCCTGGGCCACGGTCAGCAGCACCACCGGGTTGATCAGCTCCGGCTGGTCGCCCACCGTCGCCTCGGGCAACGCGGCCGTGACGGCCCCACCCCACTCGTCGATCCGGCTGCCGGACACGATCACGCCGACCCGGCCCTCGCCCACCTCGACCGCAGCGCGGCGGACCTCCGCGACGAGCCGGTCGGCCAGTTCGGCCGGTGGCACCGACACATCCCAGGGCGGGACGCCGGTCTCCCGTACCGGGTGGGGCGGGGTGAGTGTCGGATCGATCTCCGCCAGCACCTCGGCCGCCACCGCCATGATCTCGGCGGGCGTACGGTAGCTGACCGTCAACTCCTCCAGCCGCCAGCGATCCGCCACGTACGGCTCCAGCGTCTGCTGCCAGGACGACGTGCCAGCCAGCGCCCCGGTCTGCGCCACGTCGCCGACCAGGGTCATCGACCGGCTGGGACAACGACGCATCAGCTGCCGCCAGGCCATCGGCGACAGCTCCTGCGCCTCGTCCACGATGATGTGCCCGAAGGCCCACTTCCGGTCGGCGGCCGCCCGCTGGGCCGTGGTCAGCCGCTCCCCGTCCTCCTGCCGGTCGGCCAGCCGGTCGGCCCCGAGCAGGTCGGTGACCGAGAGGATCTCGCCCTCCTCCTCGTCCTCCAGGTCGATCGAGCGGGAACCCAACGCGATGTCCAGCACGCCCTCGGCGTACTCGATCTGCTGCTGGCGGGTCCGCGCGGCCCGCGTCCGGGTTCCCCGGTCGTCCTCGCCCAGCAGTTCGGCCGCCTCGTCGAGCAGCGGTACGTCGGCCGGCGTCCACCCGCCCCTCGGTTCGCGGCGCAGCAGTTCGCGTTCCGCCTCGGTCAGCTCCGGGGCGGCGGTCGCCAGTCGATCCTCCGAGGCATAGAGGCCGGCCAGCAGCTGCTGCGGGGTGAGGATCGGCCACAGCCAGTCCAGGGTGGCCAGCACCTCCGGTTCCTGCCGTAGCTCCCGGCGGATCTCCGCGACGTCCGCCTCGTCGAGCAGGTTCTCCCCGCCGAGCGGGTCGGCGCCGATCCGCTCGGCGACCTGCCGGGCCAACTCGTGGATGATCTCGACCTCGAACAGCGGCCGGGCCAGGTTGTGCGGCTTGCCCGAGCGCCGGGCCCGGTCCCGGGCCTCGGCGCAGGTCTGCGGGTCGAGCACCAGGGTGTCCCGCTCGACCACGACCTCCACCGGCTCGTCGGGGACCCGCTGGCGGTCGCGTACCGCCGCGGCCAGTACCTCGACCATCTCCGGGCGGCCCTTGATCTCGGCGGTCTCGGCCGGTTCGGCCCGCCGGGCGGTCACCCCGGGATAGAGGTCCCCGAGGGTGGACAGCAGCACACCGGTCTCGGCGAGGGCGGGCAGCACCTGGGAGATGTAGCGCAGGAACGTGTCGTTCGGTCCGACCAGCAGCACGCCCCGGGTGGAGAGCAGTTGGCGGTGGGTGTAGAGCAGATACGCCGCGCGGTGCAGCGCGACCGCCGTCTTGCCGGTGCCCGGCCCACCCTGTACGACCAGCGCGCCGGCCAGGTCCGCCCGGATCACCCGGTCCTGCTCGGCCTGGATGGTCTCCACGATGTCGCTCATCCGGCCGGTACGGCTGGCGTTCAGCGCGGCGAAGAGCGCCGCCTCACCGGTCAGGTCGTCGCGACCGGAGCGCCGAGCCAGGGTCAGGTCCAGCACCTCGTCGTCGAGGCCGATCACCTTCCGTTGCCGGGTGCGGATGTGCCGGCGACGCCGCACCCCCTGCGGTGCGGCGGCGGTGGCGAGGTAGAAGGGGCGGGCGGCCGGAGCCCGCCAGTCCATCAACAGCGGCGCGTAGTCGTCGCTGTCGTCGAAGATCCCGATCCGGCCGATGTAGTGCCGCTCGTCATTGTCGAGGTCGAGCCGACCGAAGCAGAGGCCACTCTCCACGGCACCGAACTGTTCGACCTGCTCGGTGTACATGCCCACGGTGCTTTCCCGCTGGGACCGCTCCTGCTGTGTGCCGCCGGTGTTGCGCAGCGCCTCGGACAGCCGGTTTGCCGCCTGCTCGCGCAGGTCGTCGAGGCGACGGTAGAGCAGCGAGACGTGTTCCTGCTCGACACCGATCTCGTCGATCTGCTCATCGAGGCGCGGCCCGGTCGAGTGGCCGGAGTAGCTTGACAAGCTTTCTCCCTATCAAATAAAATTCCCGCGAGAACGGCATTCTTTGCCGTTCTTTTTGTGTTTAGCAACGACGAAGAATAGCGCGTTCCGCACCGCCCGGCCAAGACTGCGTGCAGCGTGTGCGCTGGTCATTCAAGCGGTGGCGAGCGCGCGCGATGGCGACGGGTCAGGGGAGTAGCGGCATGATCTTTTCGGCTGGGCAGCGCATCGTCTTCGTCGGCGACAGCATCACCGACTGCGGTCGCCGCGACCGGGCCGCCCCGCACGGCGACGGCTACGTCAACCTCACCCGGGCGATGGTCACCGCGACCTATCCCGAACTGGGGCTGACCTGGGTCAACCGAGGCGTCAGCGGAGACACCGTACGCGACCTGGTGACCCGTTGGGATCGGGACGTGCTCGCCGAACGGCCGGACTGGCTGGTGGTGAAGATCGGCATCAACGACGTCTGGCGGTTCTTCGGCGACCAGCCCGACCAGGGCGTGCCGATCGAGGAATACGAGTCGACCCTGCGGGACCTGCTGAGCCGGGCCGTCAAGACCACCGGCTGCCGACTGATCCTCATCGACCCGTACCTGATCGAGCCTGATCGAGGCGAGCCGCAGCGCGCCCAGACCGACGACTACCTGCGGATGGTCCACGCCCTGGCCGCCGAGTTCGACGCGGTGCACGTACCGACCCAGGCCGCCTTCGACCGGGTGCTGGCCACCACGTCGGCCGGGCAGTGGGCGCATGATCGAATCCACCCCAACCTGCCCGGCCACGCGGTCATCGCGCAGGCGCTCCTGGCCGCGATCGGTTGGCGCCTACCGTCCTGAGCGCCCGCGTCTCCGCCGCTGGCGCCGGACGAACTCTTGCCGGAACCTCACCGCCGGAGGGCGGCCACCTCGTACAGCCGCTCGGGGCGAACCGCGCCGACCAGGATCCGACCGTCGTCGGTGAGCAGAGCACTGAACAGCTTGCCGGTCAGCAGACGTCCGCTACCCCAGGCACCGTCGACCTTGGGCAACCGGTCGAGCAGCCCCGCGAACCGCTCCGCCGGCTCGGCCCCAGCGGTTGACTGTGCGGTACGGGCGACGAGGACCGTGGTCCACCCCGTGCCCTCGGTCTGCCACTGCGTCCCCGACCCGTCAGCATGCTGCGGGCCGCGCCCCGGTCCGGTCGGCACCTCGGCGTCACGCCCCGGCCCCGCTGGCCCCTGGGCGTCGCGCCCCGGCAGCCCGGACTCCTCGGTCACCTGGGTGCCCGGCGGCGGGTTGAAGACGAACTGCGCCGGGTCGGGCCGGTCGAAGCTGACCTGGGTAAAGGCCATCTCGAAGGCCGGCTGGTCGGTCCCCTCGGCGAAGACCTCGAAGCGCAACGGTACGTACTCCTGTGCGTCGATCGCGATCCGGACCTGGCTGACCAGCGACGCGTCGTCCCGGGGGGAGAGCACCAGTTCGTAGGCGTTCCGGCCGGCGATCTTCGCGGACCGGCCCACGGTCACCTCGGTGCTCGGGTCGACCGCTGCCAGTACCCGGTCGGCGGCCTCCTGTGGAGTCGCCGGCAGGCCGTCCGGGTGCAGGGGTCGATCCGTCGGCTGGCCGGTCTGGCTGCTCGGCAGCCTCCGATGCGTCGCCGAATTGGTACGGCTGTTCCAGAACCACAGATCGTCGCCGTTACGGATCACGTCACTCTCGCCGAGCGTGCCGAGCAGGGCGACCCGGGCCTGGTCCGGCCCGGCGTACCAGACGCGGAGCGTGTGGGTGCCGGAGACCAGCGAGGTCAGGTCGCTGCTGCCCTGGCCAGCCGAAACCGGTAGGCCCGGCAGGCCCAGGTCGGCGCGCTGCACCACGGTGCCGGACAGCCCGTCCAGCCGTGCGGTTTGTAGGTCGACCAGTAGTTGGGCGGCGCTGCGGGGCGGCAGACTCGGATCGGCGGACGCCGCGAACGTGCCGATCGCGGCACCTCCGCCGATCACCGCCACTGCTGCGGCCGACGGGATCAGCCAGCGGGACACCCGCCGGGAACTGAAGACTGACATGTTGGGCACCTCCGGACTCCATCCTGCCGGTAGTGGCCTGTGACCGGGCTGAGAACCCTTGGGTCGACTCTATGGTGGATGGCACGCTTGGCTCGTGCGACTGCTGGTGGTGGAGGACGAGGTGCGCCTGGCCCGCGCGCTGCAACGCGGTCTCCAGGCGGAGGGGTTCGCGGTCGACGTGGCCGGGGACGGCCCCACCGGGCTGGACCTGGCCCGACATGGCGGGTACGACGCGATGATCCTCGACGTGATGCTGCCCGGCCTCTCCGGTTACCGGGTGGTACGGCAACTGCGTGCCGAGGAACACTGGCTGCCCGTACTCATGCTCTCTGCCAAGGACGGCGAGTACGACCAGGCCGACGGCCTGGACTGCGGGGCCGACGACTACCTCACCAAACCCTTCTCGTACGTGGTGCTGCTGGCCCGGTTGCGCGCACTGCTCCGGCGGGGGGCACCGCAACGTCCAGCGGTACTCACCGTCGGTGAACTCAGCCTCGATCCGGCCGAACGACGGGTGGTCTCCGACGGCACCGAGGTCAGCCTCACCGCCCGGGAGTACGCCCTGCTGGAATACCTGATCCGCCGGGCCGGGGCAGTGGTCTCCAAGACCGAACTACTCGACCACGTCTGGGACGCCAGCATGGACACCGCGCCGAACGCGGTCGAGGTCTACATCGGCTACCTGCGCCGCAAGATCGGCCGGCACCGGCTGGAGACCGTGCGGGGTGCCGGCTACCGGCTCGCGACATGACCCGCTGGTTAGGAAGGGGCCCTTCCTATGCAAAAAGCGCTAGGAAGGGCCCCTTCCTAACGAAGAGCCTCCGTGCCCGGCTCATGATCCTCACCGTGGTGGGACTGACTGTCGGGCTGGCAGCCGGCGGGGCAGTGTTGATCGGCGCGCTGGGCTACGCCCTGCAACGCACCGTGGACACCGAAGCGTTCAAGACCGGCGACGCGGTGGCGCGACTGGCCAGCGCGAACGCCCTGCCCGATCCGCTACCGGTGGCGGGCGGTGACGTACGCGTCCAGGTGGTCGACGACCAGAACCGGATTCGGGCTGCCTCGATCGACGCCGACCGGCTGGTGCCGATGCTCAACCCGACAGAGTTGTCCCGGGTACGCGACCGGGGCGGACTCTTCCTGCCCGGTCAGCGCGTCGGGATGAACGGTCCGGTACGGCTGGTCGCCGTGCCCGCCGGCCCGCCGGACGACCCGCAGACCGTGCTGGTGGCCAAGTCGATGGCGGACGTCAAGCACAGCGTGCACATGGTCCGGATCATCCTGCTGATCAGTTTCCCGCTGCTGGTGGCGGCGCTCGCCACGGTGGCGTGGCGGGTCGTCGGGGCGACCCTGCGGCCGGTCGAGGCGCTGCGGACCGGGGCGGAGGAGATTACCGGCAGTGCCCGGGGCGGCCGGTTGCCGGTTCCGGCTTCCCGGGACGAGATCCACCGGCTGGCGGTGACTCTCAACGGCATGCTGGACCGGCTGGAGTCGGCCCGTACCCGGCAGCGGGCCTTCGTCGCTGACGCCGCCCACGAACTGCGCAGCCCGCTGGCGAACATGCGGACCCAGCTGGAGGTCGCCCAGCGGCTCGGTACGCGTACCGACTGGCCGGCGGTGACCGAGGACCTGCTCGTCGACACCGTGCGGCTGAGTCGCCTCGTCGACGATCTGCTGCTGCTCGCCCGCGCGGACGACGCCGGTTCCGGGCACCGGGTCGCGAGCGGGCCGGTCGAGTTGGGCGAGTTGCTGGTCGCGGTCGCCGACCGCTACCCCTCGCCGCCGGTGAAGGTGGTGCCGCCGAGCGATCCGTTGTGGACGGTAGGAGAGCGCGACGCGGTGGACCGGGTGGTGGCGAACCTGCTGGACAACGCGGTACGCCATGCCCGTGACAAGGTGACGCTGCACGCTACCGATGCGGGACGGGGTGATTCGACGTACCACGTGGTGACCGTGATCGACGATGGACCGGGCATCCCGGCCGCAGACCGGGAGCGGGTCTTCGACCGGTTCACCCGCCTGGACGACGCGCGGGCGCGGGACGCCGGCGGCTCCGGCCTCGGCCTCGCCATCGTGCGGGATCTGGTCCGCCGCCAGGGGGGCACGGTGGAGCTGTCGGACGCCCGTCCCGGCCTGCGCGTCCAGGTACGGCTGCCGGCCCATCCGGCACCGATCGAAACCGGCCGGCAGTCGGCGAGTGAGATGGGCCGACAGTCGGCAAGCGAGATGGGCCACTCGCTGTCAGGCGGGCCGCCTCAGAGTACGGGCGGGGCAGGTCAGCTGGTGGGCGAGCCAACCGACCGGGTGGTGCAGACCGGCTCGGACCGAGCCACCACGTCCACCGAGTAGACGATGGCGATGGTGAAGCAGTAGTTGTTGCTCCGACTCAGGTTGGGGACGGTGTAGCTGGTGCGGCCGGCCGGCAGTTCCTTGAACGCCCGGGCTTCCTGACCGGCCCGGCCACCGGACACGATCACCGGCCCCTCGCTACCTGCTGGATAGACCCAGCTCAGTGAGACGTTGTCCCGGTTGTCCCGCAGTGCCACGCCGCTGGGCGGGGCGGCTGATGGGTCGGTGGCTCCCGGCCCGGGGGGAGGGGTGGTGGCCGCCGGGCCGGTTGACTCCGGCTCCGCGTCGTCGACCAGGGTGAAGCCCGCGATGACGGCCGCCGTGCCGAGCAGTACGACCGTCAGGCCGGCGAGGACGATCGACAGTCTCCGACGCGATGGCTGCTGCGGGGGAGGCGGGATCGGCACCGGCACCGGCAGGGTCGTCCGGCGAACCTCCGGCAGGTTACGCACCCGGTATACCCCGTCGGACTCGATTCTGCTGCCACTATCCGGCGCCGGTGAGTGGTCGCCCGCAGAATCCCCGCCCACCAGCGGCGGTACGGTCGCCGGAGCTGCACCAACCAGCGGCGGTACGGCCGGCGGCAGCGCGGGCTCGGCCGGTTCGTATTCGACCGCAGAATCGGCCGTAGAGTCGGCCCAACCCGCCGGAGGGGCGTAACCCGGCTCGTCTACCGGCCAATCGGCTGCTGCGTCGAGGGAGACCCGAGGGGCGGGGACGGTTGCCGCAGGCGCGGGTTCGGCGCAGACATGATCCGGGTTGGCGGCCGCTCTGGCCAGCGCGGCTACCTGGATCGCGAGCGGGTGGTCAGCCGGCAGATTGGTACGGCACAACTCCCGGGCCAGGGCGAGGTGCTCGTGCGCCTCGGTGAAGTGCCCGCAATCCCGCTGCATGGCACCGAGCCGGGCCAGCATCTTGATTCCACTGAGGTGAGCGTCGCCGTACACCTCACGGTGCATCTCCCACGCGTCCGCCATCCGCTCCCGGGCCACCTCACACTCGCCCTGGGCGTACTCGACGGTGGCCAGGTCGGCGTGTGCGGCGAGGACCCGGAGTGATTCGGGGCCGTCGGTCGCGGTCAGCTCGATGATCACGTCCTGGTAGAGGCGGGCTGCCCGTGCGTAGTTGCCGACCCGGTGAAGTACGGCAGCGAGGGTGGCCGCCGCGGCAACGGTCCGTTGATCGGTGGGGCTGTACAGCCGGGTGGCCGCCGCGTACGCGAAGGCAGCCCAGCCTCTGGCCGAGTGCGGTTCGCCGAGGGTTACCAACACCCTGGCCTGGAGGCTGGCCGCCTCAGCCAGGTCGGGGGAGGCGTGACCGGGCCGGGGGTCGGCATTGCTCAGCACGTCACCGAGCAGCTCCTGGGCGCCAGCCAGGTCGCCCGCCGCTACGAGGTCGTGCGCCTGGGCGAGGAGGTCGTCGAGGCCGGAAGACACGCCTCATCGTGCGTGCCCGGCGACGGTCAGTACAAGGGGACGTTGAGTCGCGATTTAGTCATGATGTCGGTCGATCAGCGGCGAAATGGTTCATCAATGTCTCGCTGATCTGCCGGAGTTGGTCGACCTGAGCGGGGCTGAGCTGGTCGAACAGGTGTCGACGGACTCCCTCGACGTGGCCGGGCGCGGCGGCGGCGAGTATCTCGTAACCCTGGTCGGTGAGTACGGCGAACGCGCCCCGGCGGTCGCTGGGGCAGCTCTCGCGTCGGACCCAGCCCGCCTCCTCCAAGCGGGTGATGGCGTGCGAGAGCCGGCTCCGGGAGGAGTTGGTCGCCTCGGCGAGGTCGCTCATCCGCAGCTGCCGGTCGGTGCTTTCGGAGAGCCGGACCAGGATCTCGTAGTAGGCGTGCGGCATTCCCGCGTCTCGTTGCAGCTCGCGGTCGAGGTGTTCCATCAGGGCCCGGGAGGCGGCCAGGAACGCCCGCCAGGTGCGTTGTTCGTCGACATCGAGCCAGCGCGTCATGTCCGCCATCATAACCAGGTAGTTGAACGTTCAATTATCTGCGCTACCGTAGTGGACATGGGTATTCACCGCCTCAACCACGCCGTGCTCTTTGTCCGCGATCTTGCCCGGAGCGTCGCCTTCTACCGGGACGTCCTGGGCTTCCGGCTGATCCCGATGACGCCGGACCACTTCACCGGTGCCGCCTTCCTCCAGGCGCCCGACTCGACCAACGACCACGACCTTGGTCTGTTCGAACTCGGTGCCGCCGCCGGCCCGTCCGGGGCCGGCCGGACCAGCGTCGGCCTCTACCACCTTGCCTGGGAGGTCGACACCCTCGACGATCTGGCGGCGCTGGCCGATCGCCTGGCCGAGGCCGGCGCGCTCTCCGGTAGCTCGGACCACGGCACTACCAAGAGTCTCTACGGTCACGACCCGGACGGTCTGGAGTTCGAGATCGTCTGGCTGGTCCCGGCCGACCAACTCGACGAGCAGGCGCTCGCCTCCCGCAAACGGATCGGTCGGCTCGACCTGGCCCGGGAGAAGCAGCGCTACGGCGGCCAGACCCGAGGCGGCGTCGGTATCTCCCGGCTGGTGTGACAGCCGGAGTCGCCCCAGGGTAGAACCACTGCATGTCCGTAGAAGCGATCAACACCGTCCCACGCGACCTGCTCGTCCGCTACCTCGAACACTGGGGGCCGACGGCGCTGCGGCGAGCCCGGCGGGCGACGTTCGCTCAGGCGTACGGTGGACCCGACCAGGGCACCGCCGAAGCCACGATCCGGTTCTTCGCCCGGTTCCCCGGGGACCTGCGGCGTTGTTGGCTCACCGTGGTCGCGCTTGCCGCGCCGAATGACGACCTCACGGTACGCGTCGGCGCGGCCCAAGCCGAGCTGCCAGCTGAGGTGGGCGTGCACCTCGTCGCCGGTGGCCACGAACAACTGCCGGCGATCCTGCGGGCAGCTGGTGCGGCCGGTGCACCCGTACTGGCCTATCTGGACGCTGCGGTCGGCGCGGCACCGAGCAGCAGCACGCTCGCGGCCGTGGCCGCCACCGGACGTCCCGGCGAGACGCTGCTCTTACTCGGCCCGCAGGCCCGGGCGAAGCTGGACCATCGTCGGATCCTGACCGACGCCGGCTTTCCTCTGGTGACCGCGGTCGAACTGGTCGGCGTCGGGACCACACGACTGCTCGTCTTCGCCACCTCACTGGGCCGCAGCCTCGACGCGTTCAAGGAGGCCATGTGGGCCATGGACGGGTCCGCCGGAGTGCGCTACCGCGATCCGCGGGATCCGGCGGCGGAGCCGGTGGAGATCTCCCCGGAGCCGCCCGTCGAACCACTGCGCCGGGCGCTGCTGCACCGGCTTGCCGAGGTCGGCCCGTGTTCGGTCACCGAACTACGACAGTTCACCGCAGCGGAGACGATCTACCGAGCGACCGACACGCTCACCGCGCTGACCGGGCTGCTCGACACCGGAGAGATCACCCGCGACCCGCAACCGGGCCGGCTGGCCGGTGACGTGATCATCGCAGCTGGGTCACCGGAGCAGCCGGCCCGGTTGTAACAGGTTCTGCGTCACCGTGCTCGCGACTTGTCCTGCTTCCAGGAGAGCGGTCCGGGCAAATCGACCCGGTGGGCCCGAGCCCGGGAGTTCCAGGACCAGCGGCCCAGCTTCACGCTCCACGAGGAGAAGCCGTTCTCGGTGAAGTTCAGGATCAGCGGACCGAACTTCTTGCGCTTGCGGAACATCAGACCCATGGCTGTGCTCCCTTCATGACTGTCAACCGGGGGTGCTCGGAAAAGTGCCCGGGTCGATGCCTCACCAAACTTCCCGGGCTTGTCGTCGGTCATCGGCGCGGCTAGGTTCGGCCCACCATGGGACTGGCGCCGGCCGGTGTGGTCGGGCCAACGGAGACGATTCCTGGAGAGGTTGGCCATGCCGGGGCTGTTTGCGGTGGAGGGCAAGAAGGTTCTGGTCACGGGAGGTTCGCGCGGCATCGGCCTGATGATCGCGCGGGGTTTCGTCGAAGCCGGCGCGGACGTGATCATCTCGTCGCGGAAGGCGGATGTCTGTGCCGCCGTCGCGAAGGAGTTGTCGGCGGTGGGCAACTGCACCGCCATTGCGGCGGACCTGTCGACGACGGAGGGAGCCGATCATCTCGCCGACGCGGTACGAGCCCACGGGCCCGCGCTCGACGTACTGGTGAACAACGCCGGGGCCACCTGGGGTGCGCCGCTGGAGGCGTATCCGGAGGCCGCGTTCGACAAGCTCTGGGCGGTCAACGTCAAGGCGGTCTTCCGGCTGACCACGGCGCTGTTGCCCGCGTTGCGGGCCGCAGCGGACGCCGAGGACCCGGCTCGGGTGATCAACATCGGTTCCGTCGACGGGATGCGGGTCCCTTCGATGGAGGTTTATGCGTATTCGGCCACCAAAGCGGCAGTCCATATGCTCACCCGCACCCTGGCCCATCAACTCGCACGGGAGCACATCACGGTGAACGCGATCGCGCCCGGACCGTTCGAGAGCAAGATGATGGCCTTCGCGCTGGACGATCCGGCCAGCCGGGCAGCAATCGCGCAACAGGTGCCACTGGGACGAATCGGGTGTTCTGCCGACATGGCCGGTACGGCGATCTACCTGGCGTCTCGGGCTGGCGCCTATCTCACCGGTGCGGTCATCCCGGTCGACGGCGGTATGACCACGCACGGCTGAGCGGCTCACTCGTATGACCACGCACGGCTGAGCGGCTCAGTCGGGTTGGTCCCGACCACGTGACAGCTCGGAACCGAAGCGACCGCTGGCCGACCCGGGTGGGGGGATGGGGAGGGGCGGTGTGTGGGGTAGCAGGGGGATAAGGCCGGGGGTGGCGCGGGGGGCGAGGGCGGGGAGCGGGGGCGGGCGGAGGTGTTT